>NZ_LQXG01000021.1:0-171561 GCF_001924955.1 Maricaulis sp. W15
CGAGGTGCCCCCGGCGCCACCCACAAAACTTACATAGCAAGGCACCGGCAAGGCACCTCGCACCCCTCAACTGCCCAAACCGCCAGGCGTAAGCGCCGTGGCGTGGGCAGGCTTGTCGTTCATTCAAACCACAGGAAAGGAGACCGTCAATCAGACCGCCTTCCCGCCGGCCGGACCGGGCTTTCCACTCTGGCGCATCCGCGCCGCCGGACGGGCGGGAAGGCGGTGGACGGCAGCCTCCATGCAAGCGCGACCTTGACACATATAAACATATCTTTATACGTGAAGTCGCGCCGATTTGATGTCTAGCTTGCGGGCGCGGAAAAAGTGCGGCTAAAGCGGATCAGACGAGGCCCGGCAAACGCCACGCATATTTTCGCCTCGGCAGCATCCCGCAATCGGCGTGCCGCGCTATCCGCCCAGACGGATTGTGGTTCGATGTCCCTGGTTGCGGCGCTTGATTACCCCCTTCACACAATGCCGGCGACGGCTCTGACACCACGCTTGCGCGTGGTCCTGTTGGGCTGCGGCACGGTCAATGCCGGTGTCCTGGCCGGGCTTGAAGCGATGGAGACCCAGGTCGAAATCGCAGCCATCATTACCCGCAAACCGCGCCGCCGGGGTGATGAGCGTTATGCCTGGCTGACCGATCTCACCGCGGCTTTCGATACCGGGCCGGACCTCGTGATCGACGGTCTGCCCGATTGCGGCGCCGCCGAAAAAGCCCTCGCCCTGGCGGTTGGACGCGGCATCCATGTCATCTCCGCGAACAAGGCCGTCATCGCCCGCCGCCCGGACCTTGAAGCCCGCGCCCGCCGCGCCGGCACCGGCTTTGCCTATTCAGCCGCGGTCGGCGGCGGCGTGCCGGTGCTGGAGACCGTCGCCCGCCTGAAAGCTGCCGGCGAAACGATCACCCGGGTTCGCGGCGTGCTGAACGGCACCTCCAATTTCGTGCTCGGCCTGCTGGAAAACGGCATCGGCTTTGACGACGCCATCACAGCCGCCCAGGCTGCCGGCTTCGCCGAGGAAGACCCCAGTGCCGATCTCGACGGCCTGGACGCCGCCGCAAAGCTGGCCCTGATCGCCCGCACCGCCTTCGACATCGCCCCGGACGCCTATGCCATCCCCGCCGACAGCCTGTTCGACCTCTCGGTCGGCCAGGTCCTCGGTGCCCGCGAACACGGGCTGCGTTATCGCCAGCTCGCCGAGCTGGTCGCCGGCGAGGACGGGATCAGCGCCAGCGTCCGCCTGATCGCCCTGCCGGAGGACCACCCGTTGGCGCGGGTCGAAAATGAGGAGAATGCCGTGGAAATCCGCTGCGCCAGCGGCACCATGATCGTGCTCAATGGCAAGGGCGCCGGCCAAACGCCGACCGCCGGCTCGGTCCTGTCCGACGTCCGCGCCTTGCTCGCGAAGGTCGGGACGCGATGAGCGTGACCCTGGAACACCCGCCCGGTCGTCGATGTCGCGACATCTCGACCATCGCCCTCACCGCGACCGGTTCGCCAGTTCCGGTCCATGGCCGCCTGACCGGGCCGGAAGGCGCGCCGACCATCCTCGTACTGGGTGGCATTTCCTCAGGCCGGAATGTCGCCGATACGGCAAACGACAATGGCTGGTGGCGTCAACAGGCCGGCCCCGGCAAGCCGATCGATACCAATCGCCATCGCATCCTGTCCTTTGATTTCATCGGCGCCGACATCCATCCCTTCCCGACCACACAGGACCAGGCGCGCGCCATTCTCGCCCTGGCCGACGCAGCCGATATCCGCGACCTGGCCATTGTCGGTTCCTCCTATGGCGGCATGATCGGCCTGGCGCTGGCCGAATTGGCCCCGGAACGGGTGCGCGAACTGGTGGTAATCTCGGCCGCCGACCGCTCGAGCGAGATGGCCAAGGCCTGGCGCTCGATCCAGCGCGACACGGTCGAGATGGCGCTGCGCCTGGGCGATGGCAAGGCCGGACTCGACCTGGCCCGCCGCCTCGCCATGACGACCTATCGCACACCGGACGAATTCGAGGCCCGCTTCGCCGATCCTGATCCGGACAGCCGCGATGCCGGCGGTGTCGCCACCTATCTGGCGGCGCGTGGCGAAGCCTGGGCCGACACGGTCGACCCGCAACGCTTCCTCGCCCTGTCACGATCGATGGACGAACACCGGGTCGAGGTCGGCGGTCTGAAATGCCGGGTGACCTACATCGCAGCGCTTGAGGACCGGCTTGTGCCCGCCGACCAGATTGCCGACGCCGCCAAGCGGACACCGCGGAGCCGGCTAATCACGCTCAGCTCTGTCTTTGGCCATGACGCCTTCCTCAAGGAAGACGCTATCATCGGCGCCACACTGGACGAGATTTTCGGGAGCTGACATGTCGAGCGATCAACGCACCAAGGCCATCCGGGCCGGTCTGAACACCGACCGGAGCTGGAACGCCGTCATCCCGCCGCTGTCGCTGTCGACCGCCTATCGGCGCGAGGACCCGGCGATCCAGCCGGCCTTCGACTATGCCCGTACCGCCAATCCGGGCCGTTCACTGCTGGCCGACGCCATCGCCGAGCTGGAAAACGCCGCCGGGGCCATCGTCACCGGATCAGGCATGGCAGCGATCGACCTCTTGCTGCACGACCTGCCACATGGCGCCCGGGTGATCTGTTCGCACGACGCCTATGGCGGCACACGGCGCCTGCTCGATGCCCGCGGTCGCGGCGGTCGTCTGGTGCCGGTCTATGTCGACACCACCGATCTCGACAAGGTCGCCGACGCCCTCAACGAGGACGCCGCCCTGATCATCGCCGAGACCCCGTCCAATCCCCGCCTGCGCATCACCGACATCAAGGGCCTGGTGCGCCTGGCCCGCAATGCAGGGACCGAGCTGGCCGTCGATAATACGGTGATGTCGCCAGTCCTGCAGCGGCCACTCGACTGGGGCGCGGACTATTCCGTGCAATCGGTGACCAAACTCCTCAACGGCCATTCCGACATGGTGGGTGGCGTGGTGTGCTGCGCCGATCCGGAACGGGTCGCCGAGCTGACCTGGTGGGCCAATTGCGTCGGCACGGGCGCCGCCGCGTTCGACAGCTATCTCGCCCTGCGAGGCCTGCGCACCCTGCCGCTGCGGGCCAAGGCCCAGTGCGAGAGCGCGCTTCAGGTCGCCAGATGGCTGGACGCCGATCCGCGCGTCGCCCGGGTCGATTACCCCGGACTGGAAAGCCATCCCGGCCACGCCCTCGCCCTGCGCCAGCAGGACGGGTTCGGCCAGCTGATCAGCCTCGAACTGGCCAAGGGCGCGCCCGCTCCGCGCGACGTCGTCTCGTCGCTGGAGATTTTCACGCTGGCCCAGTCGCTGGGCGGGGTGGAAAGCCTGTGCTGCATCCCGGCCCTGATGACCCATGCCTCAATGTCACCGGAAGCCCGAGCCGAAGCCGGTGTCGCTGACAGCCTGATCCGGCTCTCGATCGGGCTGGAAAGCCCGGCCGACCAGATCGCCGATCTCGACCGGGCGCTATCGGCCTGACCTGTCACACAGCGTCCGAGCGGACCCGGGCCACGGCCTCATGCCAGCCCTTGCGGTCTGCCCTCCGCCGGTCCTCGTCCGTCTCCGGAGCAAAGCGGCGGTCGGCCGCCCACAGCTTGCGACCATCCTCGAGTGAGGAAAACATGCCGCAGCCCAGGCCCGCCAGGAAGGCCGCGCCCCAAGCCGTCGCCTCGATACTGACCGGTCGCACCGCCTCGATCCCGGTCAGATCGGCGAGGCGTTGCAGAAACGCGTCATTGGCCGCCATGCCGCCATCGACCCGCAGGCTGAGTGCTTCAACACCATCGGCTGCCATCGCATCCAGCAGGTCGCAAGTCTGATGCACCGAACTGTCGAGCGCCGCCCGGGCAATTTCGGCCCGGCCCGAGCCCCGGGTCAGCCCGACCAGCGCGCCGCGGGCCTCGGCATCCCAATAGGGCGCGCCAAGACCGGTGAAAGCCGGCACCAGATAAACGCCGCTATCGGGATCGGCACTCAGGGCCAGCGCCTCGATCTCCGAAGACTTGGCGATCAGGCCGAGACCATCACGCAGCCATTGCACCGTCGCGCCCGCCGACAGCACCGAGCCTTCTAGGGCATAGGTCGTCGTGCCGCCGATCCGGTAGGCGATGGTGGCCAGGAGTTTCTTGCTGGAGCGCACCGGCTTGTCGCCGGTATTGATCAGCACGAAAGCGCCGGTGCCATAGGTTGATTTCATCTCGCCCGGCGCCAGGCAGACTTGGCCGATGGCGGCCGCCTGCTGGTCGCCGGCGACACCGGTGATCGGCAGCGCCTGTCCCAATACAGACTTGTCCGCCACACCGAAATCACCGGCACTGTCGCGCACCTCGGGCAACAGGGCAGGCGGCACATCAAACAGGGCGCACAGGTCTTCGTCCCAACGATTGGCCGTGATGTCGAACAGCGCCGTCCGGCTGGCATTGGTCGCGTCGGTGGCATGGACCGCGCCACCGGTGAGCTTCCAGATCAACCAGCTGTCGACCGTGCCGAAAGCCAGCTCGCCCGCCTCGGCGCGAGCCCGGGCGCCGTCGACACGATCAAGGATCCAGGCGATCTTGGTGGCCGAGAAATAGGGGTCGAGAACAAGGCCGGTCTTTTGCGTGACCATCGTCTCATGACCTTCCGCCCGCAGCGCCGCGCAGCGCTCGGCGGTGCGCCGGTCCTGCCAGACGATGGCATTGTGGATCGCCTCGCCGGTCGCCCGGTCCCAGACCAGGGTCGTCTCGCGCTGATTGGTGATGCCGATCGCCTCGGCGCGGTAGCCGGCCTTGTCGGCCGCCGCCAGGGCTTCACGGGCCGTCGCACGGACGGTGGCCCAGATCACGTCGGGGTCATGCTCGACCCAGCCCGGCTTGGGATAGATTTGCTGGAATTCCCGCTGGGCGGTGGCCACGACATCGCCATCCGGCTTGAAGATCACCGCCCGCGAACTGGTTGTACCCTGATCGATCGCCAGCAGTGCCTTGCGTTTGGAAAACATCGCCATCCTCCCCGATTGCGACTGTGACTATAGCCCTGACGGCGCCGGAGAAAACGCGCTAGGTTCATGACCAAAGTGGAGGATGCATGAGCGACGCAGAATTCAGGCTCGAACGGTTGGCCAGCCCCAGCGGTGCCGATCTGGCGATTTACACGCATGACGCCGCGGCCACGCCGCGCGGCATCGTCCACATCAATCACGGCCTCGCCGAACATGCCGGACGCTATGCCCGCATGGCGGCGCAGCTGGCAGGACGCGGCTATCACGTCATCGCCCAGGACCATCGCGGCCATGGCGCGACGACATCCAGCGACGGCGGGCCACGGCGCTTTGCCGACGAGAATGGCTGGGACAAGCTGATGCAGGACGTCGCCGCCGTCCACACCGAGGCCCGGCGCCGCTGGCCCGGCCTGCCGCTGGTGATTTTCGGTCATTCCATGGGATCGGTGATCGCCTTCAATCATGTCCTGCGAGCGCCCGACAGCGTCACCGCGGCGGCGATCTGGAACGGCAATATGGCGCTCGGCCCGTTGAAAGGCGTGATGCGCTTGGTGCTCTTCTTTGAAGCCCTGTTCGGCGGCGGCAAGCTGGCGACCAGCCACACGCTGGACACGCTCACCTTCAAGGCCTGGAACAAGCGCTTCCCGGAAGGCCGCAGCGATGCCGACTGGCTGTCGCGCGATACCGATGAGGTCGATGCCTACGTCAATGATCCGCTGAGCGGATGGCCCTCGACGGTCTCCCTGTGGCGCGATTTTCTCACAGGCGTCGCCCATGCCGAGGATGACAGCAAGCTGGCCGCCCTGCCCAAGGCCCTGCCGATGCACCTGATAGCCGGCTCGAAAGACCCGGCGACCGAGGGTGGCAAATCGATGCAGGCCCTGGCCAAACGCCTGAAGAAGGCCGGGCTGACCGATGTTCGCCTGGAAGTGCTCAAGGATTTCCGCCACGAAACGATGAACGAGATCGGCCGCGACGCCCAGATCGACGCCTTTGCCGACTGGCTCGACCGGGTCACCGGCTGAGCCATGCCAACCCGTGATGTCGTCATCATTGGCGCCGGCGCCGCCGGTCTGATGTGCGCCATCGAGGCGGGCAAGCGCGGGCGCTCGGTCACGCTGATCGAGCACGCCAAGGCGCCGGGCGAGAAGATCCGCATCTCCGGCGGCGGGCGCTGCAATTTCACCAATATGCACGCCACGCCGGAAAATTTCCTGTCGCAGAACCGGCATTTCGCCAAGTCAGCGCTGAAGCGCTACACCCAGTGGGATTTCATCGACTGGGTCAATCGCCATGGCATTGCCTGGCATGAAAAGACGCTGGGCCAGCTCTTCTGCGACCATTCCGCCAAGGACATCATCGCGGCCCTGCTGAAAGACCTGCGCCAGGTCGGCGGCGAACTGCGCCTGTCGACATCGGTGACCGGCGTCGAGCGCAAGGGCGAGGGCTTTGCCGTCGGACTGTCTGACGGATCGACACTGGATGCGGCCTCGCTTGTTATCGCCTCGGGTGGCAAATCGATCCCAAAAATGGGCGCCACGGGCTTTGGCTATGAGGTCGCCCGCCAGTTCGGCCTTGGCCTGGTCGAGACCCGGCCCGGCCTCGTGCCGCTGACTTTCGATCCCGACACGCTGACCCGTTTCAAGCCGCTTGCCGGGGTCGCCGTCGACGGCGCGGCCTGTCACGGCAAAACCCGTTTTGAAGAAGCGATGCTGTTCACCCATCGCGGCCTGTCCGGCCCGGCCATCCTGCAGATTTCCTCATACTGGCGGGAAGGCGAGGAAATCCGGCTGCATATCCGGCCCGATCTGGATGTCTTCGCCCTGCTGCGCGCCGCCCGTCAACACAATGGCCGCCAGGCAATACAGACCGCGCTGGCCGAACACATACCCAAACGCCTCGCCCAGATGCTGGTTGAGGAGGCCGGCCTGGCCGGCAATCTCGCCGACCAGTCGGACAAGAAACTGCGGGCTTTCACCGACCGTCTGGCCGCCTGGCCACTCACCCCGACGGGGTCGGAAGGTTATCGCACGGCCGAGGTCACGCTGGGCGGCGTCGACACCGCATCGCTGGACAGCCGGACCCTTCAGGCCCGCACCGCGCCCGGGCTGTTTTTCATCGGAGAAGTTGTTGACGTAACGGGTTGGCTTGGCGGATACAACTTTCAATGGGCATGGTCGTCCGGCTGGTGTGCCGGTCAGGTCGCCTGACAATCAAACGAGCGGAAGGGCGCGACAAATTTGTCGCGGATTTCTTCTCGCCACAAAACGGGATGGGAGGTATCTCTGGTGGGTAAACGGCGTTCGCCGGATCGGCGCCGCGTCGAGCGACACCCGACGAGAACATTTTGGCCATGAAGTTGAATACCTCCTACCTCTCTGCGGCAGGCATCTTTGTCGCGGTTGTCCTGCTTTTTACCCTTGGCACTGTCTTCCGCAGTGATGCGGTCACCGAAAGCGATGCGTCGGCCGGTGACCAGCCCCTGTTCGAAGTCGTCACCCGCACCGTCACGGCAGCACCGCGGCCAGCGGAATTGCGCCTGCGTGGGCGGACCGAAGCGATCCGCGCCGTCACCGTGCGGGCTGAAACCGGTGGCCGTGTCGTTGAAGCACCCATTCTGGAAGGCAGCCCGGTCTCGGCCGGCGATGTGGTGTGTCGGCTTGATGTCGATGCCCGCGGCGCCGCCGTCGATCAGGCGGAAGCCGAACTGCGCACCCGGCAGCTGGAATATGATGCCGCCGCCGAACTGCTGGCCCGTGGCCACCGCTCGGCCAACCAGGTCGCCGCGGCGGAAGCCGTTCGCGATGGCGCCCGGGCGCAGCTGCGGGCCGCCCGCGAGGAATTGGCCAATATCGAACTGCGCGTCCCCTTCGACGGATATTTCGATGGCCGCGACGCCGAGATCGGCGACTTCCTGCGCACCGGCGACGCTTGCGGCACGGTGCTGCAGCTCGATCCGATCCTGATCATCGCCGAAGTGGCCGAACGCGATGTCGGCTCGCTGCAACCGGGCATGCCCGGCACCGCGCGCCTGCTCAGCGGGCAACAGGTTGACGGCACTATCCGCTTCGTCGAACGACGCGCCAATCCAGCAACCCGCACCTTCCGCGTCGAACTGGAAGTGCCCAATCCGGACGGCGCGATCCGCTCGGGTGTGACCGCCGAAATTCGCCTCAACCTGGCACCGGAACCGGCGCACCGCGTGCCCGCCTCCATCCTGGCGCTCGACTCCAACGGTGACCTGGGTGTTCGCATCATCGAGGATGGTGACACGGTCCGCTTCCTGCCGATCGAGCTCTTGAGCGATGATGGTGAGCAAGTCTGGATCAGCGGTCTGCCGGAGACGGCGGACGTCATCGTGCTGGGCCAGGACTTCGTGTCCGATGGCACCCGGGTCGAGGTGCGGCCGGAGGGTGCAGGCCGTTGACCGGCATTGTCGACTTCGCGATCGGCCGGGCGCGCATGATCCTGGCGATCTTCGTGTGCGCACTGCTCGCCGGCCTGTTGGCCTTTATCACCCTGCCGCGCGAAGCCGATCCGGATATCCCCTTCCCCTTCGTCATCGTGGTCGTGCCGCTGGATGGCATCTCGCCGGAGGACGCCGAGCGCCTGATCGTGCGCCCGACCGAGACCGAGATGCGGGCCATTGAAGGGCTGGAAGAACTGAACGGAACGGCTGCGCTCGGCGCCGGCACACTCGTCGCCGAGTTCGATGTTCCCTTCGATGCCGACCAGTCGGTCCTCGATGTCCGCGAGGCGGTCGACATGGCGCGTCGGGAATATCCCGAGGATGTGCGCGAACCGGTCATCCAGGAATTCAACTCCGCCCTCGCACCGACCATCGCCGTGCAAATCTATGGCGAAGCGCCGGAACGGGCTCTCTATCGCACCGCCCGCATGCTTGAGGACGAGCTTGAGGCCCTGCCGCAAATCCTCCAGGTCGACATTCAGGGCCTGCGCGAGGAAGTGCTGGAAATCGTCATCGACCCGGCCCGGCTGGAAACCTATGGCGTCACCTATGCGCAGCTGTTCAACGCCGTTCAGTCCAATAATCGCCTGATCGCCGCCGGCTCGCTCGACAGCGGTGAAGCCCGTTTCCAGGTCAAGGTTCCCGGCCTGTTCGAGGAGGCCGACGACGCCCTCAATCTGCCGCTGACCCGCTCCGGCGACACGGTCGTCACCCTGCAGGATGTCGCCACGGTTCGCCGTACCTTCAAGGATGCCGACAGTTTCGCCCGCTATAACGGCGCGCCCGCCTATACGCTGCAGGTCGTGCGCCGTTCGGGCGAGAACATCATGGAGACGGCAGCGGCCGTGCGGGCGCTGACCAACGGGATTGCCGAGACCTGGCCGGAAACCATCCGGCATGATTTCTCGCTCGACCTGTCGACCTATGTCCGCGACAGCCTGCAGAGCCTGACCTCCTCGATCATGCTGGCGATCATCCTGGTGTTGATCATCGTGGTCGCCGCGCTCGGCCTGCGCTCGGCCCTGCTGGTCGGCATCGCGATCCCGTCGAGCTTCCTGTTCTCCTTCCTGCTCCTCGACCTGTACGGGCTGACCGTCAATTTCATGGTCATGTTTGCCATGGTCCTGGCCGTCGGCCTGCTGGTCGACGGGGCCATCGTCGTGGTCGAATATGCCGACCGCAAACTGGCCGAGGGCGAGACCCGCAAACAGGCCTATGCCAGCGCCGGCAAGCGCATGTTCTGGCCGATCGTGTCGTCGACCGGCACGACGCTGGCCGCCTTTGTGCCCTTCCTGTTCTGGAATTCCATTCCCGGCCAATACATGGCCTTCTTGCCGATGACCCTGATCTTCGTGTTGACGTCTGCCCTGGTCATGGCGCTGATCTTCCTGCCGACCCTGGGTTCGGTCTTTGGTCGCAAGGGCGGCGTGGTCGATCCCGACAGCGCGGTCGCCCATCTCAACGCCCAGGAAGACAGTGATCCCACCGACCTGCCCGGCCTGACCGGCGCCTATGCCCGCACCATCGCCCGGCTGGTCAAGCGACCGGCCATGGTCTCGGTCGCGGCCCTGGTGATCGTCGTCAGTGTCGTGATGAGTTTCGGCGCGACCGCATCCAACATGCGCACCGAGTTTTTCCTCGATGCGGAACCGGAGCAGCTCTACGTCTTCGTCCGCGCCCGCGGCAACATGTCGCCGACCGAACAGTATGAACTGGCCCTGGAAGCCGAGACCCGGCTGGCCGGGATTGAGGGCATCAAAGGCTATTACACCGTCGCCGGCACACCGCCCGGCGCCTCGCCTTTCGACGGGGTCGGGGCCGCGCCCGCCGACAGTGTTGCGCGCATCTTCGTGGAGTTCGAACCGTTTGGGCAGCGCCCCAATGGTCGCCTCATCGAGCGCCGCATCCGCGACGCCATGGCGGGCATTCCCGGCGTCATCATCGAAGTGCGCCCCTTCCAGCAGGGACCGCCGGTCGGCAAGGACATCCAGATTGAGCTGCGCTCGAATGATGCCCCGGCGCTGGAGGCCGCGACGCGTCTGGTCCGCGGATATCTCGACCAGATGGACGGGCTGGCCGACATTGACGACACACTGCCGCTGCCAGGCGTGGAATGGCGGCTTGATGTCGATCGCGAAGAGGCCGGTCGCTATGGTGCCGACGTGACCCAGCTGGGCGCCGCCGTGCAGCTGGTCACCACGGGCACGCTCGTCGGCCGCTATCGCCCCGATGACGCCGATGAAGAAGTCGATATCCGGGTCCGCTTCCCGGCCGCCGACCGCGATATCTCGCGTCTCGACGACCTGCGCGTGAACACCGCGACCGGTGCCGTTCCGATCTCGAATTTCGTCACCCGCGAAGCCCGTCAGCGCGTTGACTCAATCTCACGCCGCGACGGCAAGCGGGTTCTGATCGTGCGCGCCAACGCCGCCGAGGGTTATGCCGGCAATATCCTGCTGACCGAGCTGCGCGGCTGGATCAATGAGCGTGTCGCCGACGGCAGCATCCCCCGCTCGGTCGAGGTGAATTATCTCGGCGCCGACGAAGAAAATGCCGAAGCCGGCGCCTTTTTCGGCGGCGCGATGCTGGCCTCGCTCTTCATGATGGCGGTCATCCTGCTGTGGCAGTTCAATAATTTCTGGCATGTCGTGCTGACGCTGCAGGCGGTTGTCCTGTCGGTCGTCGGCGTGTTGCTCGGTGTGATGCTGACCTTCCCCTATATCTCCATCCTGTTCCTGGGAACGGGGGTGGTGACGCTGGCCGGCATTGTGGTGAACAACAATATCGTCCTGATCGACACTTTCCAGCGCCTGCGCGGTCTGGGCATGCCGGTTGATGAGGCGATTGTCCGCACCGCGGCCCAGCGCCTGCGTCCGGTCATGCTGACCACGATCACGACGATTTTCGGTCTGTTGCCAATGGTGTTCCAGATCAATGCCGATTTCGCGCACGGAACCCTGTCCATCGGCGGTCCGGCCAGTGAGTGGTGGGTTCAGTTGTCGGCGGCGGTGGTTTGGGGACTGGGTTTTTCAACCCTGCTCACCCTGCTCCTCACCCCGGTCCTGCTCGGCGCGCCGTCACGATTGGCCCGCTGGCTGGGCTTTGAACGCCGCGATGCCCGCGCTGACGAGAATGGCGACGCCCAACCGGCCGAATGATCAGTCCCGGCTGACACGGATCAGGCGACCATCGGCCTCGTCCGTCAACAGCCAGACCGCGCCATCCGGCCCGACCCGGACATCGCGGATCCGCGCACCGACCTCGCCGAACAGGATCTCCTCGCCGACCACGTCGCCATCGTCCAGATCGACCCGGCGGACATGGCCTGACGGCACACCGGCATCGCCAGGGATAAGGGCAGCGACCAGCAGATCGCCGTGCCATTCCGGAAACATCTCGCCCTGATAAAGCTCCATGCCGGACGGCGCGATCGAGGGCACCCAGACGTGCAGCGGCTCGGCCATGCCCGCATAAGCCTCGAACGGCGTGACCAATGCGCCGGTATAGTCGATGCCGTGACTGGTGATCGGCCAGCCATAATTGCTGGATGCCTCCAGGATATTGATCTCGTCACCGCCGCGTGGCCCGTGCTCATGGCTATAGATGACCCGGTTGACCGCATCATGGACCACCGCCTGCGGATTGCGGTGACCGATCGAGATCACGCCGGGCGCTGCCTGTTCGAAGGTGCGCTGCACCGGTTGGCCGTCCAGCAAGAGATGCACGAACGTGCCGAAATGCGTGTCCGGATTCTGGGCTTCCTCGCGATAATCGAAACCATCACCGATGCCGATGAGCAGGCTCGGCGGCGCGTCTGCCTCCGCCGGGATCATGGCGATGCGGCCACCATAATGCACATCGGTCCGGCGGTGCGGCATGGCTTCAAACACGACTTCGAAGTCGACCAACGTGCCGCCCTGCAGCCGACCACGCCCGAGATAGAGCGTATTGTCGTCGACGCTGCCACCGCTCCAGCTCAGATAAACCAGGTGATCGGTCTCGAAACCGGGCGACAGGGCGACGTCCAGAAGCCCGCCCTGGCCCGACCACAACACGTCCGGCACGCCCCCCACCGGGGTGGCCACCAGACCGGCCTCGTCAACAATGCGCAAGCGGCCGGGTTTCTCGGTGACCAGCATGCGGCCATCGGGCAGGAAGGCCAGGCTCCACGGATATTCAAGCCCCGAAACCCGGGTCTCCAGGGTCTGTGCCGATGCCGCCGACGTCATCAGCATGCCCGCAATGATCACCGATATGATTGACCGCATGTCCAACTCCCGAATTGTCGCCTTGTGCGCCACACTATAGGCTCTGCAACCGGCTGTAGAGTGCCCGGGAGACAGGCTGGCATGACCTTGTTGCGAATGATCGCGATCCATCTCCTGGCCGTGCTGGTCGGGACCGTGCTGGTCAGCATCGCCAACACCCATGTCGATCTGCAGGCCCTGGCCCGGATCGGCGCCGAGATTCCGTTTGCGGTTCGTCTCGACGCCAGCCTGCGCGACCTGCAGGGCTTTGCACCGACCCTGCTTGCGCTCCTGCTTGTCGGGTTTTCAATTGCCTTCCCGGCCGCCGGATGGATCGCCGCCCTGTTGGGCGGCGGCATCTGGCGACCGGTCGGATTCTCACTGGCCGGCGCGGTGGCCGTCATGGTGATGATCACCTGCATCACGCTGGTTTATCGTGAACTCCTCGGTTCAACGATCACACCCATCGCCGCCAGCCGCGAACTGGGCGGACTGCTCACTCTTTCCGCAGGCGGGTTGGTCGCCGGCCTCGTGTTTGCCTGGCTCAAGCCGGCATCGCGTTAACCGCACCAATCGGCATTCGATTCAATTGAATTTTGAATGCCGCCATCGGCAAAGACCGAACCTTAAATCCGGCCAGGCTAGCCTCGAATTCCCGACAGCGAGGTGACGATGAGCCGTATCCGCGAAACAGTCCGGTCTGACCTGCGCAACATCGTCAAGGGCGGTGCGACGTCACGCATTCTCGACCTGCATTCCATTGCCCGTCGATATGGCGAGTATGACGCCCATGCCGACAATCCCTTTTTCCTGCATGGCCGGCTCAATCGCTGCTTCATAGTCAAACACACGGTGCGGGCCCATGAACGCCCCTATGTGATGTCGAACCAGCCTGTGGTGACCAAGGTTCTCGTGCCGTTGGCCCATGATGACCTGGCGCTGGGCGGGCACGCCGTCTTCGTCGAAGAAATCGGTTTTGCCGGCAAGATGCGGACCCTGTTCGAGCGCAAGGACGAGCCCCACCTGCTCGATCTCGACCTGATCCGCCTGCGCGAACTCGCGGCCCTGCCGTCCTTCGACCCGTTTCTTCTGGCCGAACGCTTCCGCGACCATGTCCGCCCGATCGATGATTGTTACTTCAACATCACCGATGCCGAGGTCGAACGGATGGAGCAGTCCGTCGCCAAGCAAATCGTCTCCGTCGTCGCCTTGGCCTTTGGCGAAGAGGATGGCGGGCGCGACGATGAGCGCGCGATGCGGTTCACCCGCCAGCTCCTGTCCGGCGATCTCGACGGGCGCATGCAGGCCCTGCGCAAATCCCTCGACATGACCGAGATCGAGTTCAAATCGGGCATTTTCGGCTGGAAGGGCGTCCTCTACTATCGCTGGTGCATGAGCGAGGCGCTCAGTGCGCTCAAATCCTTCATCACACAGCTCAAGGCCGTCAGCATCGTCGGCGCGTCGGATCACGAGTATAACGAGTTGCAGCACATGCGCCGCTCGATCATCGAGGAAACCCGGCACCGCTGGAAGAATCTGACCTCGGTAATGGACGAATATGAACACGTCTTCGGCCGCTTCTGCCGCGGCGAAGATGTCAATGGGTTCCGGAACTTCCTGTTGAAGGCCCCGACCCTATTCTATGATGTCGGCAGCGACCTCTCCGCCGTCAGCCATGTGCCGGGCTATTGGAGCTATTGGGCCAAGCAGAACTCGAAAGGCTTCCTGCAGGCCCGGGAAGCCATGATGTTGTTCTCGGACTTCATCGCCAGCGTGACCCGCTTCTCACCGGGTAGCGCAACCCGGATCGACGATGCCCGACGGCGGATGCGTTCTCCCATCCCGCATCCTGTCGTGCAGGCGATCGGCGTCGCCTGACGCCCTGGGCCGCCATCCCCCGAAGCGCCGGCGCCGACGGTGTCGCGCCCATCCGGTCACCGATCCACACGCCGTGACCACTGTTCGTCCGTGCACGATCATTACGGTTTGGAGAGATATGACGGCTATTGTGCCAGTTTACCGGATTCGGGCCGGGCAAGGGCAGAAATGGACTCTAATCTGAAACGACTGGTGCAAGGTGGCACGACGAGCCGAATCTTCGATCTCTGGTCGACGAGCCGCCGGCACGCACACGATTTCGACTTTGACCGACGCCCGGTTTTCCAGCATCGACGGCTCAATCACGCCTTCCTGATCAAGCACACGGTTCGTCCGCACGAACGGGCGATATTGCCGGCGGAACTGGCGGTGGTCACCAAGCTGATCATCCCGGTATCCATTGACGATCTCGGCATGGGGGGCCACGCCCTGTTCATCGAGGAGCGTCGCGGCCTGCCCAAATTGCGCAAGTTTCTCGATCTCGCATCATCAAGCGGTGACAGCCTTGATGCCGATATCGACCGTCTGCGGGAACTCGCCGCCCTGCCCTCCTTCGACCCATTTCTGCTTGCGGACCGATTCCTCAAGCATGAACGGCCGGTCGATCCACGCTATTTCGATATCGCCCCGAAAGAGCGCAAGGCCATGCAGGCCTATGTCGCTCGCCAGATCGCCAGCGTCGTCGCTATGGCCTTCGGACAAAAAAACCTCGCCGAGGATGATGAGCGGGCACTGAAATTCGCCATCGAGCTGATCAATGGCGAGGAAACCGAGAAGATGAACGCCCTGCGCCAGACGCTGGGCATGACCCGGGACGAGTTCGTCAAGGGCATGTTCGGCTGGAAGGGCGTGCTTTACTATCGCTGGAAGCTCAACGACGTGACCGATCGCCTGCGCCGCTTTGTGATCGACATGGATGACCTGGTCATCCGGGGCGCATCCGCAAACGAGCGCCAGCAGATCAACGAGATCCGCCGATACATTCTCAAGGAAACCCGGCAACGCTGGGCTGCCCTGGTCTCCGTGCTCGACGATTTCAATCACGAGTTCGAGCGTTTTTGTGCCAATGGCGAGGCCACGACCATCCGCAATTTCCTGCTCAAGGCGGATGGCTATTTTTTCCATTTCGGCAGCGACCTGTCGGCGCTCACCCATGTGACTTCCTATTGGGATTACTGGTGGCAGCATCGCGATCCCGGCTCGCTGTCAGCACGTGACGCGATGGAGGTTTTCCCCTCCTTCCTGCGCAGCCTGACGCGTGATCGCGGCCATGGCGTGCCGAAAGTCCTGCTGGAGTGACCTTGCCGGCAGTGCACAAAAAAGCCGGACCCGAAGGCCCGGCTTTTCCGTCAACGCTCGCCGACCCTATTCAATCGTGACCGGCATCAGATTGTCGTCCGAATTGCGGTCAATGAGCTTGTTGTAGGGGTCGATGCCGGCATAGCGCGGCTCTTCGTCCACAATCAGCTCGATACGCATCGTGGTCTCATTGATGCGGTGCTTGTCCATGTAGAGCACGTGATCCGTGCCCTCATAGGCATCATCGAGATTTTCCGTGAAGACGCCGATATCGATCTGATAGTCGATGTCCTCCTCGGTCTGCTCGCCGGCGCCATCGGCCTCGTATTTGTGGGCCTCGATCTCCAGCACCAGATCCCAGCGACCATCCGTCCGCTCGCTCGCCGTGGCCGAGGTCACATTGAGATCAAACAGGACGATACGCTCGAAGAAGTCATGGATCATGGCCTCATGCTCGGGACCGGCCTCCTCGCGCAGGATGCGCAGGAAATCCAGCGTCGTCGCATAGGGCTCGGACGAGTAGGCCCGTTCGTCGATCAGGCGTTGCATGGCCCGGTTGACGGTGTCCTCACCGATATAGTCCTGCAACGCATACATGATCACCGCGCCCTTGCGGTAGTGGATGTATTGCTGGTTTTCGACCCGATAAAGCGGCTGCTCCTCGATCGCTTCGGAGCCCCGGCCCGACAGATAGCTGTCGAGCTCGAACTTCAGGAAACGACGCATGTGATCCTCGCCATATTCCTGGCGCATGATCATCAGGGCCGAATACTGGGCGAAAGTCTCGATCAGCATCGTGCCGCCCTGGACATTCGCCGACATGACCTGGTGCGCCCACCACTGGTGTGCCGCTTCGTGGGCGGTCACGTAGTAGACATAGTCGATGTCCTGCGGATCCGAGAGATCGGCGATGAAGCCGATGCCTTCCGAGAACGGGATGGTGTTCGGGAAAGCCTGGGCGAATGTCGCATAGGCCGGGAATTCCAGGATGCGGTACTGGCGATACTGGTAGGGCGAGAGATGTTCGGAGAAATATCCGATCGAGTCCTCACCGGCTTCCAGCATCCGCTCCACATTCCAGGCATGATCGGGATGGTAGAAGACCTGATAGAGAATGCCGTCGGTCTCGCGTTCGGCCATCTCGTAATCCGCAGACAGCCACGAATAGAAGTTCAGGATCGGGCGATCCATGACGTATTCGAAGCAGGCACGGTCGCGACCGCTGTCATCCGTTTCGTCCCACTGGCGCTCCAGATAACCCGGTGCGATCGCGGTCTGGCCGGCCGACGTACAGACTTCCGAGCGGAAGGTCACATAGTCGGAATTGGTGATCCCGTTCTCATACCAATGGCTTTCATCCTCGAGCGGGAAGGCGCGCTCGATCGGCTCCATCCCTTCGCGGCGGCGTTGCTGCCGGTCGGTGAGGCGCCAATTGCTGTTGAAGCCGATGATCGGCATCGACTCGCTATTGTTGAAGAAGGTGCCGTTGTGATTGACCGTCCCGACATTACCGGAATTGCGGAAGCCCGGATTGTTGCGCTCGACCGTGAAGTCGAAACGCCGGGTTTCACCGGACTCGAGCGGCGTGCCGAGATCGAAGGAATAGAGGTAAAAACCTTCATCTGACGTCGCCAGTGAACCACCTTCGATCTCCTGCGAGACGATGGTCGTGCCCTGTCCATAGGAAATCCACAGCGTGTCGATCGCCGTGTCTTCCTTGTTCTCCAGTACATAGTGACCGGTGGCCGTATAGCGCCGCTCACCCGGATAGATGTCGACATCATAGGCCGTCTCGACAATGGTCGGCTGCGGCACGTCCTGCAGGTGCAGGTATTGACGCTCATACTCCGCCGCCAAGCCCCGCTGGTCGGGCCCCGAGATATAGGTGTTGAGGATGTTGGTATTGTAGAAAATCCACCCTCCGGTGCCGACGGCGCCGACAAGGGCGATGAGGGCGACCAGGCCTGTGGCGGGCGAGTAGCCCGACACCAGACGGCCAATGCGCTGCCAGATCGAGCTGAGTGCGCCCCGGCTCCACAACTGATAGGCAAACACCATCAGCAGCAGCGACCAGAAGCCCCAATAGGCCGTGAACCAGAGCGAAATGCCGAGGAAATGGCCATACCCGTTCATATCGGAATAGGGCGCACCCGGCGAGGCTCCGAACTGGTAGAGATTATGGTCGAAACCGACCTGGCTCATCACCAGAGATGCCACGAAATAGACCAGCATGGCAGCCATGCCGAGCCAGCGATTGTTCAGGACGACCTGGAAGAAGATCGCCAAGGCTGACAACAGAACAAACGGGATGATCAGCTCCATCACGCCACGAATGGCGTACTGGCCGATCTCCAGAACGGGATAGCCCATGATCAGCTGGGACAGCATGCCCGCCAGGATGGCCACCACGGCCAGAGAGGTGATCACGACCGCCATCGAAACGTATTTCGCGGTGATGAAGACCCAGCTCTCCGTCGGCGTCGAGTCGGTGATCTCGTTGAAGCCGAAACGGCGCTCGCGCCACATCAGCTCGGCCGCGTAATAGATCACGATGACCAGCGGGATGATCGAATAGGCCCCGTTGATCGTGTTCATGATCACGCGGGTGACCGGGAAATTGTCGGTCCCGTAGATTCCGTTGGCGAAGAAAAACCCCGGGATCGTGTTGAACAGGCCCAGCGCCAGGATGATCCAGAAGGCGATGTTGAACACGACGCCCTTCACCTCGAAGCCGACCCGTGCCGCAAATTGCTGACGCGCGGCTGAACCGCCGAGATTCGGCGTCGCCCGCGGCAGTTTGATGTCCATGATTGCATGATTGGCGCCGGTAGCGGCGACAGCCGACTTGCGCTTGGCACCGCCCCCGGCATTGCCGCGACGGAAGCGGAAGGTCACCAGGTTCAAAACCAGCAGCGCCAGACCAATACCGATCCAGAGCAGGCGGTTGGCCAACAGGGTGCCCTCAAACGGGACCACCTGGCTGTTCTGCTCGAACGCCGTCCAATAGCGGGTCGCCTCACCGAAAGTGTTGAAGCCAAACGGATCGATCAGGGCGAGGGTTTCGCGCAAGGCCGGTTCCTGACCGGCAATGGCCGAACCGACGAAGTAGAGCACCAGAAGGCCAACAAAACCGGCCCAGACCAGCATGGTTGAGCGGGTGAAATTGGCGACCGTGAAGAGGATTGTGCCGACCACCCACATATTGACCAGACCGAAGGCCAGATAGACGTAGACGAACCAGCCCAACCGTGTCGGACCGATCAACTCCTGGTCCAGCCATGGCATCACCGAGCCGATCAGGAAGGCAAGCGGCACGCTGGCAAAGCACAGGGCGGTCGCCAGGAATCCGCCGATGAAACGGCCGAGGACAAAGTCGAATTCCTTGATGGGCCGTGAGAAGAAAAGCTCTTCAGTCTTGAAGCTCTTGTCCCGGATCACGCCGGACGACAGGAAAGCGACCGGAATCAGCCCGCCAAAGAGCGAAAAGACCAGGACGTTGATGGTCAGGGCGTTCGGCGAGTTGATATTGGTCGCGCCGCCGCCACCGATCTGGATGTTGTCAATGGTGACCCCGCCATAGACGAGGAGGAAGAAGATCGCGAAAACCGCGATGAATACGGGCGAAAAGATCTGATAGCGGATCTCGAACCCGGCGATCTTGGAGAGCATGATGTGCTCCTTTCAGCTGGGTTGAGACTTAAGCGGCCGCCGCAGCGGACTGGCCGCCGCGGATGGTCGAGAAATACACATCTTCCAGATCCGGCGTCGCCGTCGCGAAATCATCACCCGGCTGGCTGTCGGCCAGGACACGGATCATCACCTGGCCCATGGTCAGGCGTTCGGAGATGACATTGTGACGGGTGCGCAATTCGGCCAGATCGGACTTGGCCGCGGTCTTCGACCAGACCTTGCCGTCGAGCGCCTTCACCAGATCGGCCGGCACGCCCGCCGCAACAATCTTGCCCTGGTTCATGATCGCCATTTTCGGGCAGAGATCGGCGACGTCCTCGACGATATGGGTCGACAGGATGACGACGACATTCTCGCCGATTTCCGAGAGGAGATTGTGGAAGCGGTTGCGCTCTTCCGGGTCGAGGCCGGCGGTCGGCTCGTCGACAATGATCAGCTGCGGGTCACCCAGCAGCGCCTGGGCAATGCCGAAACGCTGGCGCATGCCGCCGGAATAGGAGGCGACGGATTTCTTGGCATGTTGGGAGAGATTGGTCTGTTCCAGCAGGGCCTCGACGACCTGTTTGCGTTCCTTGGCGTTGGTCAGTCCCTTGAGGACGGCGAGATGGTCAAGCATGGCCCGCGCCGACATGCGCGGATAGACGCCGAAATCCTGCGGCAGATAGCCCAGCGTGGCGCGCAGCGCCTTGGGGTCCTTGACGATATCGATCTCACCGAAAACGGCTGAGCCGCTGTCCGGCGCCTGCAGGGTTGCCAGGGTGCGCATCAGCGTCGACTTGCCGGCACCGTTGGGGCCGAGCAGACCGAACATGCCCTTGGGAATGTCCAGCGTGACCCCGTCCATGGCGCGTACGCCATTGCCGTAGGTCTTGGTGAGATTGTTGATCGTCAGCATGATTGTGCCTCGCCCGCTCGCGCCGGCGTCCCTCTTGTGTCCCTTTGGGCGAGAACCTAGGCCGCGCCCCATTATGGCGCAAATGAGGCTTTGTTCAGGATTGGCGAAAGGGGGACGCTGGACCCGGATTGTCCCCCCTCCCGTTTTCGAGCCGGAATCCTGCCGGAAACGGGTGACCCGCAAGCCGTGGACTTGTATGCGGTGACACATGGCTCCACCGCTTCTCACCCTCCAGAATATCCACCTGACCTTCGGCGTCACACCGCTGCTCGCCGGCGCTGATTTGCAGGTCGAGGAAGGCGAGCGCCTCTGCCTTGTCGGCCGCAACGGGTCAGGCAAATCCACCCTCCTGAAAGTCGCCGCCGGACTTGTCGAAGCCGATGAGGGCGATCGTTTCGTCCACCCGTCCGCGACCGTGCGCTATCTCGAACAGGACCCAGACCTGTCCGCACACGCCACGATCCGCGATTATGTCATGTCAGGCTTGGCTCCCGGCGATGCCGACTATCGGGCCGACTATCTGATGGAACGCCTCGGCCTGACCGGCGACGAGACGCCGGCACAGGTGTCCGGCGGCGAGGCCCGCCGCGCCGCGCTGGTGCGTGCCCTGGCGCCGGACCCTGACATCCTGCTGCTCGACGAACCGACCAACCATCTCGATCTGCCGGCCATTGAATGGCTGGAAGAGGAGTTGCGCCATTGCCGCTCGGCCCTCGTTCTGATCAGCCATGATCGCCGCTTCCTGGAAAACCTGACCCGCAAGACCGTCTGGCTTGATCGCGGCCAGACCCGCCAGCTCGACCGGGGCTTTGGCGAATTCGAGAGCTGGCGCGACACCGTGCTGGAGCAGGAACAGGACGAGCTGCACAAGCTCGACCGCAAGATCGTTCGCGAGGAAGACTGGCTGCGCTATGGCGTGACTGCCCGCCGGAAGCGCAATGTCCGCCGCCTCGGCGAGCTCAACGCCCTCAAGCAGCAACGCCGCGATCATCGCGGGCCGCAAGGCACCGTCAAGCTGGAGACCTCTGAGGCCGGCGAAAGCGGCAAGCTGGTCGCCGAGGCCAAATCCGTCTCGCTGAGCTATGGCGAACGCGCCATCGTCAAGGACTTCTCGACCAAGATCGCCCGCAATGCCCGCATCGGCCTCGTGGGACCCAATGGCGCCGGCAAGACGACACTGTTGAACATTCTGACCGGCCAGCTGGCCCCCGATGCGGGCTCAGTCCGCCTTGGTACCAAGCTGGAGATTGCCTCACTCGACCAGAAGCGTGTCGCCCTGAAGGATGACTGGACCCTGTCGGAAGCCCTCACACAAGGCAGCGGCAATCAGGTCGAGGTCGGCGGCAAGACCAAACATGTCGTCGCCTACATGAAGGATTTTCTCTTCCCGCCGGAACAGGCCAACACGCCGGTCCATGTCCTCTCCGGCGGGGAACGGGCGCGGATCATGCTGGCGCGGGCGCTGGCCCTGCCGTCCAACCTGCTGGTGCTCGACGAACCGACCAATGATCTCGACCTGGAGACCCTCGACCTGTTGCAGGGCCTGATCGCCGATTATGCCGGCACGGTCTTCCTCGTGTCGCATGATCGCGATTTCCTCGACCGCTGCTGCAGCGCCGTTTTCATCGCCGAGGGTGATGGTGTCTGGCAGGAATATGCCGGCGGCTATTGCGACATGGTCGCCCAGCGCGGCGCCGGTGTGAGCGCCCTCGACAAGACCGGTGGCAAACAATCCGGGTCCGCAAAGGGCGCTGCAAAGCCTGCCTCTGCTGCCGTGGCCAAGCCGGAACGCCGTCGCATGGCCAACAAGGACCGCTACGCCCTCAAACTCCTGCCCGCCGAAATCGACAAGCTGGGCGAAGAGATCGCCAAGCTGGAAGCGGATATGGCCGATCCCGAACTCTTCGCCGACAGCGCCCGCTTCGCCCAGGTCTCAAAACGCCTCGGCGAAGCCATGCAGGAACGGGCCGACAAGGAAGACCGCTGGCTCGAACTGGAAGCCCTGCGCGAGGAGATCGAGGGCGGGGCCTGACCTATCTCAGCGCCCGCGAATGCGCCGGCCCCAACAACACCGCGTTGAGCAAGAGCAGGTCCAGCCCTTCGAGATAGGCCCGCGTGGTCGGTGACTGGGTGATGGCGACGACCTGGCCGGACCCATGGCTGGTCGACAGCACGAAGGGTTTCAGGGCCAGCTGGTCGGCATATTCGTCCCACAGATAACCACCGGCGATCAGCTCATCGCGGGCCGCAAAACGCAGGGCCGTGGTGGCGTCGTCCAGCGACACCGGGGCGTAAATGTCCGAACCGGTTACCAGTGCCGCCGCGCCGCGATCATAGCCCGATGCCATCCAGGCATTGGGATTGGATGTGACCTGCACCAGGGCGCCCGGCGAAGACTCCGGCAGCGCACCGGCTTCAGCTTCGAGCACGCGCAGCTCGCCTTCATTGGCGAGGACCGTGCCGTCGACGACCGGGCCGGCGCCAGCCGCCCCGTCGCGCGGCGTATCGGCGGCCCGCTCGCGTTGCGCCGGGATCAGGCCGACATCGCTCGACGCCAGCCAACGCGTGGCATCGCCGAGACCGACGACGACACCGCCCTCGCTGACAAAGTCACGGATCGCCGACGCGCCGGAATTCCCCAACGCGCCCGACAGACCACCATAACCCTGCTCGGGCAGGATGAGGACGTCATAACTTTCCAGCTGCGCACGACCCACCGTGCCGGTGCGGATCACCGAAACGGGAATATTATAGCGCCGTTCCAGCACATAGCGGGTCGCTCCCGCCGAGGTCGGATCCGTGCCCTCATCCCACAGCATGGCGACACGCGGCGCCCGCAGCGTGCGGAAATTGTCACTTCCCGGATTGGGTCCTTCATCAACCCAGCTCGACGACATGCCTTCGAAACGGGCGCCGCTTTCGGCGGCCAGACGGTTGACCAGCGCGTCGAGATCAGCCGGCGCACCAAAACGCGGCACCACAACGGACCCGCTCGGGAAACGCCGATCGCCGATGCGGAAGGGTTGGCCGGAGGTACGCATGGCGATCCCGGCCTGCCCCAGGGCGGCGACCAGTCGGGCCTGACCGGCATCGCTCCACGGAATGACATAACCCCATTCAGCACTGTCGGTGGTGGTGACCCGTTCGATCGGCATTTCCGGCTCGACCGGCTCGGCGGCGGTCGACGGCGTGCGGCGGCAGGTCGTGGCGTCGACATTGTTCATCAGCGGCAGCGACCAGGCGGTCACGTCGTAAAGCTCATGCCCCAGACCGTCAGCCCGGCGGTGTTCCTGCTCGGCCATGAAATCGGCAGGCAGATCAGTGGTTGGCTCCATCAGCGTCCGGGCGAGGCGGCCGGCAGGCTGGTCAAAACGGACCAGGAATCCACCATCCTCAAAACGGGCGCCACAGACTGATGTGCCGGCGGCGATACGGCCGACTTCAATCCCTTGGGCGGCAAGGTTGCGGGCCATGCGCTCGGCGCCCCAGCGATTGCCGCTGAGCGAGAAGACCATGGCCTGCGGATCATCGGCCGAGGCCGCGGCGCTGGCCCGGAACTCCACGAAATCTGTGAGGAAGCGTTCGCGGTTCTCGGCCACCACCTGGGCGGTCGAGAGCGAGGCGACGAAATGGTGATTGACCCCGTCGGCATAGGTCAGCGTCGAACCATCGCGGCGACGCCAGGCCAGACCACGGGCCGAAGCCTGCTCATAGGTCATGGCGACGGCGCCCTGCAGGGTCGGCCACATGTCGCCATAGCCGGGATAGAACGCGTCATAGACTTCACGGGTGAAGAAGGCATAGCCCAAGCGGTCGAACCACGTCCCGTGATTGCGGCCGATCAGCGCTTGCGCATCGCGCTGGGACTGCACGATCTCCGGGTTGAAGGGCTCGGCGGAGGGCGCGAAGAAATAGGTGCTGTCGCCGCTCATCTCATGGGCATCGACGACCACGACGGGGCGCCAGTCGAGAATGGCATCGGTCCGGCCACGGGTCTCCGGCTGGGTGCGGGCAAACCAGTCGCGATTGAGGTCGAAGAGGTAGTGATTATAGCGCCCGCCCGGCCAGGGTTCGTCGTGCTCGGCGGTATAGCGGTCGCCGCTGAACTCCAGCCCGCGTGCCGCCCGGAAGGACTGGATGAAACGGTTGCGGCCATCCGGATTCTGGGTCGGGTCGATCACCACGATGGTGTTGTCGAAAATACTCTCGACCATCGGATCACCCTGCGCCGCCACCAGGTGATAAGCCGTGCGAAGGCCGGCATCGGTCGACGAAATCTCATTGCCATGCACGCCGTAGGACAGCCAGACCACCGCCGGTAGATCCGCAATCAATCTGTCCCGACTGGCCGCGTCCAGTCCGCGCGGGTCGGCCAGACTGGCCAGACCGGACCGGATTTCGTCGGCACGCGCCAAGACGTCAGGGGCCGCGATTACGGCATAGACCAGCGGCCGGCCTTCCCAGCTGCGGGCATATTCCACCACCTCGACCCGGTCCGGCGCGGCGGCTTCGAGCGCATAGAGGTAATCGACCGCGTCCTGTGGCGGGGTGATCTCTTCACCGAACTCATAGCCGAAAGCGGCCCGCGCATCGGGAATCGCCGGGTCGTATCGTGTCTCGAACGGTGTCGACTGCGCGAACGCGCCTCCGCTGACGGTCAAAAAGGCAAGGCTGGCAGCGAGAATGGCGCGGTACATGGAACCCCCCGGGATCATTGAATTTCCACTTAATCAGGTTTTCCCGTCCGGGGAAAAGCCTGCTGCCCACCCGCTCACGGTGTGACGATGGCAAAATCCGGTTGCGGCTGTTCCAGCATGGCGAAAAATCCGAGCAGGGCCAACCGGTCACCGGTGATGGCAAACTGGTCCGACCCGATCATCTCCATCAGCCCCACCTCCTGCTGCAGCAGGCGCAGCCAGAAGGCTCGTGTCAGCGTCACACTGGCATCGGCATCGGCAACCGCTTCGGCCTGTTGATGGTGCATCACGCCGTTGGACAGACGGATGACATGGGTCTCGCCAACATCGGCGAAGACAAAGTTGAACACCCGGTCACGCCGCGCCGCCCGGTTGCCGTCGAGCCGGGTCGCCATGGCGGCAAAGAACATGTCCAACGGGATGGATTGCAGGATGGCTGATCCCGCCGCCGTCGCATCCAGCGCTTCAACACCGTGACGCAACTCAAAGGCTCCGGTCAGATAAAAATCACGCCAGGGCGCGGATTCGGCGGCATAGCCCAATTGCTCATAGGCCCGTGCCAGCACCTCACGCGCCGCATCCTCGCGCGGCGCCGCGAAAACCGCATGCTGGGCCAGCTCCGCCGACCAGCGATACTCGCCGGCATCGAGTGCGTGGCTGGCCTGCATCACGACAGCATCAACGCCGCCCAGAGCCTCAACATAACGCTGCGCCGCTTCAACGCGCGGTATCGGGTCAAGATGTGCGGGCACGCCATCAAACCAACCGAAATAGCGCTGATAGACCGCCCGCGAATTGTGCTTGAGCGTGCCGTAATAGCCCTGCACCGCGAACACCCCGGCGAGGCTTTCGGGCAGGGTGATGGTCTCGGCGATCTCGTCCGGACCCAACCCTTGCGCCGCCAGTCGCAGTGTCTGGTCATGGATGTATTTATAGACATCGCGCTGAGCGGTCAGAAACGCCCGGCTCTCGGACTGGCCCCAGACCGGCCAGTGATGGCTGTTGAAAATGACCGATGTCCGCGGCCCGAACCGGTCCAGCGCCTCAGCAATGGCGGCCGACCAAGCCAGGGCATCGCGCACCTCGGCCCCGCGAAGCGTGTAGAGATTGTGCAGGGTGCGCGAGACCAGTTCGGCGCCGCACCAGGCCCGGAGGTCAGGGAAAAACACCGTCAGCTCGGCCGGCGCCTCGGTCTCCGGTGCATACTGGAATTCCATCCGGACACCGTCAATTTCCAAGGTCTGGCCGGTCTCATCAATCACATGGGTCGGCGTCGCAATCGTGTGGGTTCCCAGTGCCGGATGCTTGCCCAGACCCGATCCGACATGACCGCGCTGCGTACGCGGCAAGCGCGTGCCATACATGTAGCCGGCCCGCCGCCCCATCACGATCCCGGCCATGACATTCTCGCTGACCGCCGCCTCCAGGAAACCGGCCGGGGCAATGATCGGCGTCTCCGGCCCCGCGACCGCGCCGATACCGCCAAAATGATCGATATGGGAATGGGTCAGAATGACCGCGCTGACCGGGCGGTCGCCCAATTCCCGATTGACCAGATCGAGCGCCGCCCGGGCCGTCTCGACCGAGGTCAGCGGATCAATGATGATCCAGCCGGTCTCACCCGTGATCACCGACATGTTGGCGAGGTCATATCCGCGCACCTGATGGATGCCGGGCTCGACCTCGAACAATCCATGGATCTGGTTCAGTCGGGCCTGGCGCCAAAGGCCGGGATGGACACTGGCCGCCGGCTCCGGGGCGAGAAACCCATAATCTGCGGGGCGCCAGATGACCGCGCCATCCGGGTCGGTGATTGTCAAATTCTCGTCGCTGGCGACAAAACCGCGATTGGCCAGTGCCTCATCCTCGGAGGGCAGACCGTCAAGGGTTCGGGCAAGGCGGGCATTGGCCTGTGCCGTTGCGTCCGATGCCGGCAGGAAACCCGCCGCATCCGAGCCTGAGGTCACATCGACCGCTGCCTGACGCTCGCCACACGCCACCAATATCAACGCAAGCCCGGTCAGGGCACCCAAGAATAACCGCATCTTCCCCTCCCAGAGAACAGTGTTCACCCACGCTAGCCATCATTTCGGCAAATGGCGATTCCAATCCCGGGCGAGCGCAGGACAAGCGACCGAATTTGCTGGCATTTTCGTGTGAGATATCTAGTTTCGGATGTCGGGCATCGCGACGCGCGCCCGGCGTCGGCCCGCGAGAGGACCCATGAAGCTCGACACGGCCTGGAACCTTGCCCTGACGGATCTCGATATCCGCGAGGAGGCGGCATGCCTTGGCATGGCGAGCCAGGCCGAACGAAGCCGTGTGGCCGCAGGCACTGTCATTATTGCCCAGGACGAAGCCGATGATCGGGTCTTCCTGTTGCTGGGCGGGCGCGCCCGGGTCGTGTTGCTGTCGGAAAACGGGCAGGAAATCTGGCTCGATGCCTTCGAAGCCGGCGCTGTGTTTGGCGAGCTGGCCGCACTGACCGGGCAACCGCGAATCTCCGGCATCATCGCGGAAACCGAATGCGATCTGGCCATTTATAGCGGAGAGGCGTTTTTCGGCCTGATACGTCGTCACGGCGAGATCGGCCTCGCCCTGTCCCGCGTTCTGGCGCGCCGGGTCCAGCACACCACCCAACGCATGTTCGAGTTGTCGGCCCTGTCGGCGCCCGGCCGCATCTATGCCGAATTGCTGCGCATGTCGAAACCGGTCGGATCCGACGGCAGCGCCCGGGTCATCGCACCGGCTCCGTCGATGAAGGAGCTGGCCTTGCGTGTGAACTCCACACGCGAAACTGCCTCGCGAACCATCAATGACCTGCAGCGAAAAGGCCTGCTTGAGAAACTGCGTGACCGGATCGAACTCGTAGACCCCGACCAACTAGACCGGTTGCGTGGATCGAGCTGACCGGCTGCGACGCAGATTGGCGGCTGCATTCGCCGGCAAGGCCCGCAATGCGTAGAGCCGCTGGTCGGGCATCACTGCATCAATCCGGATCTGGCCGACATATTCACTTCGGAACGCATAGGACGACATGGCGAGTGCCGCCGCGAAGGCTTCGCTGACGAAAATGGATCCGGGAACCGTGACCGCCTCGATCCGCGCCGCGACCGCAACCTGTCCGCCAAACAGGGATGGCCTTTTTTGCAACGGGTCCTCGCCTTCATGCACGGGGCCGAAATGACCGGCGATCCGCAGGCCAAGCGACGGCGGCAGGGCGTGTTCATCCATGTCGATATCGGCGAAGGCCTGCCGCAGCGTATCGGCTGCGCGCGCCGCGTCTTCCACCCGATCAAAGGCCAGGAACATGCCATCCCCCCAGCTATCGGCATGGACCGGTGGGTCCGCCAGCGCATCGCAGCACGCAGCAAGGGGTTTGAGCACCGCCTGCACGAAATGCGGCACGCGATCATCGGGCACCGAAGTCGAGCCGGCCACATCAAGAAAAAGCATAGCCCGCATGGCCGGGCGAAAACCGGGCTCGGGATTTTCATCGGCAGCGGGCTTGGTGCGGATCGATGATCGCTGGCCCGGATAGGGCACACGGACCTGATCCAGCCCGCAGGCGCTCCAGACATCCCGGTCATGCAAGGTGCCAAAACCCGCCGGGGTTTCGGCATCATCCACTTCAGACACCAGTATCTGCAAGGGTTCGGTGGCGAGGACACTTGCTCGCATGCGCGCCATGCCCATGGCAACAAGACTGGCGAAGTTCAGCGTCTGAACCGAAACAATACGGCGGTCCGACGTCAGTTCGACCACTTTTTCAGCCTGTTCGAGACAGGCCTCGAAGCGGTGCACCCAGGCCTCGCCGAAGGGCCGGACCGAGGCGTCCAAGAACGCCGGAACCGGGGCCGGCAGCACCACATTCAGCTCGCAACCCCGCGCCAGGGCGGCTTCAGCGATAACGATATCCGAGCCGGCAGCCAGCGCCCCGTGGACAGGCCCCACATGATGGCGCGCCAACATCAGCTCGACCGTATCGCGCAGCCGGCCTTCCTGGCCCTTGTCCAGTTGCCGCTCGCCCGCGCCCAAGCCGAAAATATGGCCTGCATAGTGCGCCGGACGTGGTGGCTCAAGCGGCGCAAGCCAATCTGAATCGAGTCCCAGGACGGCGACCAGCAACCTTAACTGCCGCAAGGTCGTGGCATGTGCCAGATGATTGTCGGGGTCCAACCGGAAGGCCTCGCGAAGCGTCGAACGGGCGGTCGGGAGGTCGCCAAGAAGGAGATAGGCTTCGGCCTGCGATGCTTGTCGATAATATGCCTGTTCGCGGGACGCCGTGGCGGTATCGAAACTACCGTAGAGCACCTTGCGGGCGTAGATTTCAGCGGGCCCCGGATCTCCGGCCAGCATGTACATGCTGGCGGCGTTGATCGCTGGGTAGTGGCCGCCGGTCCGCGCGTGCACATCAGCGTAATTGCGGGCACTCTCACGGGCGAACCGGGCGAAAGCTTGACCCGACGACTCGAGTGCCAGCGCTTTGAGGAGACGTGCGCCGACGGCGAGACAGTCCTCATCATGGCGAATTTCAGCGAGCCGGTATTCATGATAGGCGGCGGACGCTCGCTCGAGCGCCCCCGAGCGGATCAGACACAACACGGCGCGATGCTTGAGCCAAAAATCATCAGGACGGTCACGAAGACCGTCCTGACAAAGATCATAGGCCCGGGCGAGATCACCCTGGTTGAAACGGTCAATGATCCGCTCACGCACGCGCCCGCTCCGGGCTAACGGCATCACCCGGCGGACTAAGCCACCGATCAGGGCGGCGTGAGGCGGATCGACGGATCGATAATGACCCGTGTTTTCTGCTCACCGGCATCTTGTGACGCCGTGATGAAGAGCGCGTATTCATAGTCGGCAGGCGCCTCAACCGGTTTGGTCTGAATCTGGAAACTGTAGGGCTTGCAGTTTTCACCATTCAGGGTCAGCCAGTCCAGCCCACAGAACTGTCCCGAGGGGTCGATCCCCTTGAACTTGATGCGCGCCTCTTCAAACCCCCAACCCGGAATATGGACATTGAAGATGATCCGGGTGTTGCCATGCACATTCTGGTCAAAGGGGCATGGATTGGTAGCAGAACAAGGCGTCCACATGCCCGCCAGGGCCGCTGCCACCGCCGTGCGCAATGTCGCGCTGTCAGCATTGGCGAAGTCATTCACGGTTTCCGCAAAGATCACAAAGATCTGGGCGATCTCCGCATCGTCAAACATTTCCCGCCCGGCATCGCTACCGTTCATGACGGTGAAACCGTCGCTGGCCCGAGCGATCAGGCTGATCTGCGTCTGCGTAGGTGTCAGGCCACACGCGCCCAACAATTCTTCCTGGACGATGGACCCGTCGAACGCGTCCTTGTCGATCACAGCCATTTGGATGTCCCCCTCTGGCATTTCGCGAATCCCGACCCGCCTGCAGGGTCGGCAGAGTTTACTGCGCGCTCGTGAGCGCGCCTTCGAGCGATTCCCGAGCATATTCTAGCTCGGCAGCGGAATCGGTCCGAATCCGGTCACGAATGGGATCGAGGCGGCGCACAATGTCTTCACGGATACGTCGCGCTTCCACGCTTTCCCCCTGTGCATCAAGCACATCTGCCAACGTGTTGGCTCCAGCGGAATAATAGTAGGGTGCGCGCTCCAACGCGCCGGACCAGTCATCGACCTGACCCAGCGTGGTCAACATGTGCTCCACCGAGGTCTGCGCCGCAACATAATCCTCGCGAGCCGCAAATATGCGCGCTTCGATCAGGCTGGCATGCAGACGCGTGATGGCAAAACGGGCGCCTTCTGCCGCGCCCCAGGCCTCATGCGCCATAAAGCCGGTCGCTGCCACATAGGCATTGCGCGCCGCTTCAATCCGGCCGTTATACAATTCGGCCTGGGCCTGCCAGAGACGTTCGCGCACGCCGATCAGCCGCCACTCCAGATTGTCCGGCTCATGGGCGATCAGCGCCGCCGCCTCGAAGGAGGCCGGTTCAAGAATTTGGAGAGCCCGTTCGAGATCGGCCTCAGGGGTGCGCCAACCCGGAGCGATCAGCAGGCGGGCCAACGCATATTCTGCAGCAATGACAGCCCGGCGAACACGCCAGTCATCGGTCGGATCAACCCGACCGCTGTCATACAGCGCCAATTGATCTTCGATCACGGCAATAGCCGCATCGCGTCCGTCCGTAATCTCCGAGATTGATGCGACCCAGGCCAGCGTTTCGGCGACCTCCATCCAGGCGGGATCATTGTCCGGCCGACCGTCGGCGATGATGCGAAATTGCTCGAGCGCAGCGCTGGCCGCGACCAGCGCCCCATCCCAATTCCGCTGGGCCGTCTGCAGCGTACCGATATTGGAATGCGCATACGCGACTTCAGCCTGCCATTCGGAATTGGCCGGATCGATCTCAAGAAGGCGATAGGCCAGGTCGCGATATTCGACAAACCGGCGCTCGGCCATGTCCAGATCACCCCGGCGCCAAGCAAAATAGCCAACCCAGTAACTACTCTGGGCGTGCTCATATATGCGCTCGGCCATGGTCGGTTCGACCGCCAGGATGCGACTGGTCGACTCATAGGCGATCCGGAAATGCTGATAGGCATTGTCGAGATCACCCTGGGCGCTGTCGATCTCGCCAAGGAGATGGAATGCGCGCGCCCGGCGGCCAAGCTCGTCTGTGGTCATTTCACGATCGGTCTGGCCATCATAATATTCGATCACCTTCGCCCCGACAGCGTCCAGCGCGTCGAGCCGACCCACCGGTTCCAGATTGTCTCGCAGATCATTCAGCATAAACTCAATGAGGTCCTCGGCCTCAGCCTTGCGCCGGACTGCCTCGGACCGGGCCGAGGCGGCCAGCAGCGTCAGTGTCGCCATGATAGCCGAAAGCAACAGGGACGCGCCTGTGATGGCGGTCACACGTCGATGGCGACGCTGGAGATCCCGCTGGATCAGCTGATCGAGGCTGATTCCGAGCAGTCCGGCGACCAGTTTGAGCAAGGCCATGCGACGTCCGTCAGCCTTGCGACGCATGTCAGCCGCGACCGGTTCAGCCACCGTTGCACCATCGACGCCGGGTTCCAACAAGGCGGGCGGGAAGCAAGTCTCGCCCGGTTCCGCCTCCGGATCGGAGTCGGGATTGCCGGCCAGAACAGCCGCAAGCACCACACCACCCGGGTTGAGCTGTCGATAGGCGCGAATCTCCTCGTTGACCCAACGCGAAACAACCGCATCGGGTGAACAGACCACAATCAGGGCATCGGAATTGGCAAGCGCATCCCGCACCGAGGCCGTCAGGTCTCCGGTCGCAGCCAGATCTTCGCGATCCCGGAAAATCGGGGTCAGGCGCCGCGGAACCGTGCCTTGCTTCGTTTCTCGACCGACCAGGCGCGACGGAATATTATAGGTTTCCAACTGTCGGTGCAGCCAGCGGGCGAATTGCTGATCGCGAAGGCTGTAACTGATGAATGCCCTGTAGCGTGTGCCCACACTCATGCCCGGCCCCCAAATCGCAGACCGACATAATTGGCGGTTCGCACGCCCTGTGCAACCAGTAGCCGTCACCACAAACGCCAACAAACAAAGCTTTCAACACGTTTCCGGTGTCTCCGGGCCTGCTGCGCCTGACCGGGATGGTGCTGCATTTCGTCATGGGCACCACGGTCGCTGCTCTCGAACGGCGTCGGGTCCGGCGACAGCTGTCACCCTGTCTGACTGAAGACTCCCGTGGTGGAATTTCGACACCAACCAGCCCGCATCCCGCGCAACTTTCGGTCGGCATCGGCCCAATTGCGGCGGGACGCAAGGCGAAGTTGGGGCTTCGCATGGGCAAGGACTTGCGCCCCGCCGATCCTGACGCAGCGAACTGCGGCCAGGAGTTTGGGGCCGCTCGTTGAGCGGTCTTGCGAATCTAGCAGTATGTTGCCCTGCAACATGTGATGCCGGTCACGGTCCGAGATTAAATTCCCGCCATCAGGCAGCGTGTCATCCGACCGCGAGATCCATCAGCTCAATTGTGACACCGCCAAAACCGGCCCGCGTGTGCAGGCGAACCGGCAAGTAGGCCCCGTCCCCCGCGACCGGCGCCAACCACAGCACCAGCGGATGCCGCAACGCGCGCTCGCTCGGGTAATCCTCCGGGTCATAGCCGGCAATGGGTTCATACCAAGCGTGGCAGACAAGCGCTTCGCCGCGCCAACCCCGGGTCCGGACATTATCCCGGCCAACAGTCTCGAGCCTGAGATCATAACGCGCCTTGCCGTCAAAGACCGGCAATCGGCCCTGGCAACCTTCCCCGTCCTCAAGCCGGCGCGACAATTCAAAGAAGGCGGTCATCGGATCGATCACACCGGTCCGGTCGGATTCGCTGGCCGGCGGCACGCCCCATGATCCGAAAGGCGGTTCGACATCAGATCGGGCAACCGGACCGGCAAAATCGACGGCAACCGACCGCACCTTGTCGCCCGTACGCTCAACATGTGTATAGCGAGACGGCTCCCGGGCACCGGCGGCCCCTTCACCGGACACCTCGGCGCGAATGTCAAAATCGGCGAACAAGGCCGCCAGACCGGCGGCTTCGATATGGCTGCCGGCTGAGTATGCCTGCTCGCCGAAGCTTGCATTGAGCGTGATTTCACCGACCTTGAAAAACAACACGGACGAGGCGTAGCGAGCCTCAATCCGGGTTTCGCCCGCCACGGCCGGAGCGCGCCAGCCGGCCTCGTCCGGAACGGCGGTCCCGCTTGCCATACCGGTCGCCAAGGCCAGCGCGAGACCGGCTGTCAGCAAAATTCTTTGCACCTGCATTCTGCAATCCATTCAGGTCCGGACACTCATTTCCGGACGGTCCGCAGCATCTCGCCTGTCTGCGGCAGGATGATGGCAGGTCAGGCCGGAATCAATGCCGCATCCGCCTGTGAAGCGGTGACGAGATCAGGGATGGCCAGCGCGCCTTCCTCGGCCGGACCGGCCAATTGACGGAAGCCCGAGAAAAGCTCCCGGCCCATCCCGGCCTGCACAACCGACGGCGCGGTCGCGAGCGGGCGGTCATCGAAGCCCTCAGCCGTGACCACCAGATCCCCGGTCACAGCGTCGAGCCGGATCAGATCGCCATCGCGCACTTTCGCGACCGGACCGCCGAGCGCCGCTTCCGGGCTGAGATGGATGGCCGCCGGCACCTTGCCCGACGCGCCCGACATCCGACCATCGGTAACCAGCGCCACCTTGAAACCGCGATCCTGCAACGACCCCAAGGCCGGGGTCAGCTTGTGCAGTTCCGGCATGCCATTGGCGCGCGGCCCCTGGAAACGCAGCACGGCGATGAAATCACGATCGAGCTCGCCGACCTTGAACCGGTCAAGGAAGCTGTCCTGGCTTTCAAATACGATGGCCGGAGCCTCGACGATGCGATGCTCGTCCTTCACGGCCGAAACCTTGATCACGGCGCGACCGAGGGCACCATCCAGCAGTTTCAGTCCGCCATCGGCCGAGAAAGGCTTGGCCACCGGGCGAACAATCTCGAGATCAGCAGATTGCGCCGGAGAAGCTTGCCACATGATGCCGTCGCCGTCCGGCAGGGCGTCGGTGGCATAGGCGCGCAATCCCTGTCCCATGACGGTCTTGACGTCTTCATGCAGCAGGCCGGCATCCAGCAGTTCGCGGATGACATAACCCAACCCGCCAGCGGCGTGGAAATGGTTCACATCGGCAGGACCGTTGGGATAGACGCGGCACAAAAGCGGCGTGATGTCGGCCAGGGCATCGAAATCGCTCCAGTCGACCAATATGCCGGCAGCGCGGGCAATCGCGATCAGGTGAATGGTGTGATTGGTCGAGCCGCCGGTGGCATGCAGGCCGACAATCGCATTGACGATGGCACGCTCGTCGACGATCTCGCCCATCGGCGCATACTCGGCCTTGTCGGCAGTGATCGCAGCGGCCCGCTGGGCAGCAAGCCGCGTGAATGCCTCGCGCATCGGATCGGCCGGATTGACGAAGGCGGCCCCCGGAATGTGCAGGCCCATGATCTCCATCAGCATCTGGTTGGAATTGGCGGTGCCGTAGAAAGTGCAAGTGCCCGGCGAGTGATAACTCTTGCTTTCCGCCTCCAGCAGCGCCTCACGACCAACCTTGCCCTCGGCATAGAGCTGACGAACCTTGGCCTTCTCCGGATTGGGCAGGCCGGAGCGCATCGGGCCAGCCGGCACGAAGATCACCGGCAGATGGCCAAAGCGCAGCGCCCCGATCAGCAGGCCCGGCACGATCTTGTCGCAGACGCCCAGGCACAGCGCCGCGTCAAACATGTTGTGCGACAGGGCAACCGCCGTCGACATCGCGATGACGTCGCGTGAGAAGAGCGACAGCTCCATGCCCGGCTGGCCCTGGGTGACACCGTCACACATCGCCGGCACGCCGCCGGCGACCTGGCCGACGGCACCGACCTGGTTGAGCGCCTTCTTGATCAGGCCGGGATAGGGCTCGAACGGCTGATGCGCCGACAGCATGTCGTTATAGGCCGTGACGATACCGACATTGACCCAGCCGCCATCCTTGAGCGCCCGCTTGTCTTCCCCGCCGCAAGCGGCAAAGCCGTGGGCAAGGTTGCCGCAGGACAGCGTCGAACGGTTGCGGCCGGTTTCCCGGGCGCCGGCGATCTGCGCCAGATAGGCGGCGCGGGTCGGCGCGCTGCGTTCGCGGATACGGTCGGTGACGGCGCGAAGGGTCGCGTGGATCGACTGGGTCATGATCGTCTTCCGTTGCTTTGGGCGCGATCAACGCGTCCAGTGAATTTCAGGCCGGTCGTCGGGGGACCGCAACAGGGCGCGCACCGGCATGTCGGCGACCGGTCCGTCGGCCAGGGCGGCGTCCAGGGCGGCCTTCTTGCCATCCCCGGCCAGCAGGAGAAGGCTGAGCCCCGCCCCGGCGAGGGCCGATCGGGTCAGCGTGATGCGATCCGTCAACGCCCCGGTCACGGCAGTTTGCTTGGCGCGAATGGCGGCGACCGGCCCGCCGCCTTCGGCAAGCGCCACGTCCAGCCCGTCAGCGCGCGGGAACCAGGATGCGGTGTGCCCGTCCTCGCCCATGCCAAGGATCACCACATCCGGCGGAAACCCGATGGCGGCCAAACGCTCGGTCACCGCCGGCAAGCCGTCGATCGGCGTATCGCCGCTCGCCTTGAGCCCGACCAGCTGCGCCGCCGCAGCCTTGCCGGTCATCAGCGTCACGCGCAGGAAGCTTTCATTCGATCCGGCCTCGCCCGGCTCAACCCAGCGCTCATCGACCAATACGACCGAAACCTTTGCCCAATCGAGGTCGACCATCGCCAAGCGCTTGTAGAGGGCTTCCGGCGTTGATCCGCCCGACACCGCAAACACGGCCCGACCGCGCCTCGCGATGGCCGCAGTGAGGGCATCGCGGATCGGCCCGCTCAACGCTTCGGCCATGGCCGACTTGTCGGCATGCTCGATCACGGCCGGCAGGGTGCTAGGTGCCAAGGGCATCGAACCACTCCCTTTCCTCGCGGGCGAGCAGAAGGGCGGACTGGGTCGGCCCGTCGGTTCCGGCCTGATAGCCGTAGAGTTTGGCCTGGCTGTCGTCCCAGGACTGGATGATGCCATCAACCCAGCGCCAGGCGGCCTCGACCTCGTCGCGGCGCATGAAGAGGCTGAGATTGCCGCGCACGACCGCCATCAACAGGCGCTCATAGGCGTCGGGATAGTCGTGGTCGAAATGCTCGGCATAGGCCAGGTTCAGCGGGACATAGCGCAAGCGCAGGCCACCCGGTCCCGGATCCTTGGTCATCAACATCAGCTTGACGCCCTCATCCGGTTGCAGCCGGATGACCAGCCGGTTGGGATGCATCGCACCTTCGGTCGCGCCCACCACATCGTGCGGGATCGGCTTGAACTGGACGATGATTTCCGAGCGCCGCGACGCCATCCGCTTGCCGGTGCGCAGATAGAAGGGCACGCCGGCCCAGCGCCAATTGTCGACATGGGCCCGCACGCCGACAAAGGTCTCGGTCTGCGTCGCATGTCCGACTTCCTCGGCATAACCGGGCACCGTCTCACCCTCAACAGCGCCAGCCTGGTACTGGCCGCGCACCACATCCTGCGTCACATTGGACGCGTTGACCGGGCGTAGTGCCTTGAGAACCTTGAGCTTCTCGGTTCGAACCGCGTCCGGATCAAGCGATGCCGGCGGCTCCATTGCGACCAGGCAGGCCAATTGCAGCAAATGGTTCTGGACCATGTCACGCAGCGCGCCGGAGCGGTCATAATAGCTCGCACGCTTGCCCGCCCCCAACGACTCCGCGACCGTGATCTGGACATGGTCGATGCCATTGGCATTCCAGATCGGCTCGAAAAGATAATTGGCAAAGCGCAGGATCAGGAGGTTCTGGACGGTTTCCTTGCCGAGATAATGGTCGATCCGGAAGATATTGTTCTCGCGGAACACCTCGCCGACCTTGTCATTGATCGCGCGGGCCGTGTGGTAATTTGAGCCGATCGGCTTTTCCAGCACGATGCGCGCATTGGGCGTGTTGAGCTTGTGTGCGGCCAGGCCGGCGCAAATCGCGCCGTAGATCGAGGGCGGCAGGGCGAGATAATAGAGGCGGATCTTGTTCTCGTCCGGATCAAGCGCGGCGGCCAGATCACTCCAACCCGTTGTTTCGCTGCTGGCGTCCACCGATACATAGGTCAGCTTCGCGGCGAAGGTCGCCCATTTGTCACGCCGCTCCGCCGAAGCCTTGCCGCTGATCACATGGGTCGCCGCCATGTCCTGGAAGGCGCTGGATTCCATGCTGTCGCGCGAGGCGCAGATAATACGGCTGTCTTCGGTGATCTGGCCGTCGCACCAACGGTGGAAGAGCGCCGGGATAAGCTTGCGCAAGGCAAGATCCCCGGTCGCACCGAAGACAACGATATCAAAGGGTTCAACGGGTACGAGTTCGGCCATGTCCGGCTTCCTGCTTGACGATCCGCGGCGGTTGAGCGTCTTTGTCGATAATCATGTTACCCCTAACATAGGGACATCACACGGTCGACCGTGAACTCCATCTTGCCAGGACGACCGCTACGGTCCAGCTGCGCGCCGCCAACGGACACCTCATTGGCCGCATACCCGCGCAACCCACAGCCTGATCCTACAAAAGGGGAGGACAGTTGCCGGCACGGGCCCTATAAAAAATGCTCGTGTTCCAAGGTGACCCGGTTTGAGAACCGCCCTTCTGCCAGCCCTTGTCCTGCTTAGCTGCGCTGCGGCCCATGCCGAACCGCTGGCGCGGGTGCAGGGCGTGCGCGACTCCGACTTGCTGGCAGCGCTGGAAGCCGCCATCGGCGAGCGTGACGCCTCCGCCGACCTGCCGGCGACAAGCGCCCTGCGCGACGCCCGAACCGCGGCCGACCGGGCGCGTCGTTTGCTACGGTCGCGCGGCTACTACGCCGCCCGGGTCGATACATTTGTCGACGATGCCGGTGGCGCCCGCCTGCGCGTGCTGCCGGGACCGCAATTCACGATCGGCCGGATCGATGTAAACGCCGGTGACGATGCCGCTGCGCGCGGCCTGGCGCTTGCCTCCATACCGCTGACGGCGGGCGCGCCGCTGCTCGCCCAACCGGTCATTGACGCCGAGGCCCGTGCCTTGCGGGCATTACAGAATGACGGTTGGCCGGACGCCGAACTGCTCGAACGCGAAGTCGTCATCGACCATGCCGGCCAGGACGGGCTGATCACCTTCCGCTTCCAGCCCGGCCCCTTCTCACGCTATGGCGAGGTCAGCCGCGACACGGGCGTGTGGGACCCGCAATTCATTGCGCGCATCTCCCCCTTGATACGCGGTGACGTCGCCAGTCGGGAGGACATGCTCGCCTATCAACGCCGGCTCGACAGCCTGGCCAGCGTCCAGTCAGCCCGGGTCACATTGGGGCCGGAAGTTGACGGCAGCGAAGAACGCAGCGTCGAGGTCAGCCTGACAGAGGCCGAACGGCATACGGTCGAGACCGGGTTGAGTTATTCGACCAGCGAAGGGGCAGGCGGCGACATCCGCTGGACCCGCCGCAACGTGTTTGGCAACGACGAAACCCTGACCCTGTCGGCCACGCTCGCCACGCTGAACCAATCGGCGACCGCGCGACTGGAACGCCCGCACTGGCGGCGCCAGGCCCAGACCCTGTTCCTGCATTCCGGCCTGACGCGGGAAACCACCGACGCCTACGACCAGGACGAAATCGAAGTCGGCGTTGAAATCATCCGCCGTTCCGGCCAGCGCCGCACCTATGGCGCCGGCGTCTCGCTCGACAGCTCACAGGTGACCGACGTGACCGGCGAGCGCGACATACAAACCGCCGCGCTCAGCCTCTCCGGCGGGTATGACAGCCGCAATGACCCGCTGGATCCGACCGAAGGCTTGCGCGCCACATTGCAAGTCACCCCAGCGTTGACCTTTGGCGATGAGGACGGCCGCTATGTCAGTGTCGAGGCGCGCGCCTCCGGTTATCATCGGCTGAGCGAAACCGTCGTCGCAGCCACCCGGCTGCGTATCGGATCCGTCCTCGGCACGTCAGCGACAAGCCTGGCCGCTGACCAACGCTTCTTTGCCGGCGGCGGTGGCTCGGCCCGGGGTTTCGAATACCAGTCGCTCAGCCCGATCGGCAGCGACGACCAACCGTTTGGCGGCCTGTCAGTGGTGGAAGTCTCCACAGAGCTGCGCTGGCGCGTCACACCGCAATGGGGCGCGGTCGCCTTTATCGACAACGCCATCGCCACCGACAGCCACGCCCCGGAACTTGGCGGCATGCGCACGGCGATCGGTTTCGGCGCCCGCTATTATTTCGACTTCGCGCCGGTCCGCATCGACATCGCCACGCCGCTCGATCGCCGCAGCGGCGAACCGACGGTGCAAATATATCTCAGTCTCGGCCAAGCCTTCTAGCGATGACCGCCCTGCCCCTCCTTCGCCGCGTCGCGACGTTGGCCGGTCTTGCCCTTGCGGGGCTGGTCCTGTTGGCAGTCGGCGTGCGTCTCGCGGCCAGCCAGGCACCCGGCCGCTGGATCGTGGCGGACCAGCTCGAAGGACGTGAAATACCGGGCCTGGGTCGGGTCTCGATCTCGGATGTGCGGGGTGACCCGCTATCCCGGCTGCGGATCGACCAGCTGACCCTGAGCGATGACGACGGCATCTGGCTGACCGCCGAAGACATCCGGCTGGATTGGCAGGCCCGCAGCCTGCTGTCGCGCCCGATCAACATCGAAGCCGCGACGATCGACCAGGTGACAATCACCCGCCAGCCAGTGCTGGCCGATCGCCCGAACGCAGCCGGCGAAGCGCAGGACATCCGACTGCCAGAGCTTCCGGCCATCAATCTTGATCATTTCAGCATTTCCCGACTTGATCTCGCCGCGGGAATTGCCGGCCCGCAGGCATTGCTGGCGCTGGAGGCCAGCGCCCGGCTTCGCGCCGATACCAGCCGCCTGACCATGAATGTCGAACGGCTCGATGCCGCGGGGGACCGGCTCACCGCCGATTTCGTCCTCGACCAAGCCGGGGTCAACGGCACCCTCACCGCAACTGGCGAGCCGGACGGAACGCTCGCCGCCTTGTTGCGCATGCCCGGGCGGGCGGTCCGCCTGGACGGGCAGGTCGATGGCGACCCGACACACGGCGAAGGCCGCATACTGCTCACCGGCGATGCAGAGCGTTGGGCCGACGCCGAAATCAGCTGGGACGCCAATGTCTGGCAAGCCATGGCGGATGTGGAACTGGCCCGCTGGGGGCTGGTACCGGAACCGTTGGCCGCCGAGATCGCGGAAGTGCATGCCACAGCAGACGGATCGCGCGACGGCGGGTTCGGCATCGGATCGATCGTACTGGAAACCGCCGAAAGCCGCCTCGTCCTGCGCGATATGACCAGCGCCACGGTCATGGCCGAATTCGAAATCAGCCCGGCGCTCGTCGACCGCCTGTCCGGTCAGCGCGTCGGCGTGGACAGCCTCACCGGCCGGGCCCGTGTCGAGCGGGCCAGCGCCGTGTCGATGCATATCGAGCCCGTCATTACAGGACTCATTGTGCCTGGCGCTCGCATCGACGATGTTACCGGAGGTCTCGACCTGTCATTCCAACAAGGCCGTCCCCGGCTCGAAGTGGATCTCAACCTTGATGCCTTGCGCACCGGCACGCCCGAGATCGACGCGCTGGCCGGTGACCGCGTCCGTATATCCGGTGTGCTGGCCGATGACAGCGATACAACAGGCTGGCTTGTCGAACCGGGCTTTGCGGTCCGTTCCGACGCAATCACGATGATCGCCGACGGACATTTGCCGTCCGGCGCACAATGGCCGGTCGGTACCGCATCGATCACTGTGGCAGACCTCGGCCTGCTTCATCCGGAGCTGGCCGGTCCGGCGTCTGCCGATATTGGATTCGGCCCGGACCGCGCCATTGAACTCACGGCCGATGCCCGCGATGCCAGCTGGCCGGCCGACGCGCAAGGCTTGCTCAACGGCTTGATGACCACAGCGCGGCTGGAGCCGACCGAAACCGGTTGGGACATCGCCGCCCTCAATGCCCGCAGCCCCGCAATGGACCTGACCCTGACCGGTTATTTCGAGAGCACCAGCGACTGGCAGGCCGGCGGCAATCTCGCCCTGTCCGGCGCCCTTCCGGTCGCGGCGCTGGAAATCGATGGCGAGCTGGCCACGGCCTTCCGGCTGGTCCGGGATCGCGAAGCCTTGCGACTGCGGTCGGTGACGACCACACAGCGGCTGCAGGGCGGCCCGGTGATCCTGGACGGGCCACGCCTCGGTATTCGCGGCCAATTGTCCGGCTCGGGCGAGAACGCGGGAACGGCGTTGGAATGGGTTTTCACGGCGGAGCACAATGGCCGCGACATGGCCTTCGACGGTGCGCTTCGCCGCCAGAATGGTGACATGACACTGACGGTGGCCAACGGCCGGGTCAACGACATCACACTGACCGGTTCGGCTCGTTTGCTCGAAGACCAGCTGACCATCGCAATGGACGCGGAGCGCGATCAGCTCATGTCGCTCAGCGCCGGGTTTGTCGCCGGTCTGGACGACCTCGCCGGTGGCACGCTGGACGCCGAACTGGCGCTGGAACCCCAACGCCTCGGCGCAGCCGACCTCAACATGGCCAGCCTCTCCCTGTCCGGTCCGCTGTCGGGCCTCGCCGTCACAAGCCGCGTTGAAGGCCGGATGCGCAGCAATTTCGATCTCAGTGCGACCGGCGAAATCGTCCTGGCCGAAGATGGAGCCTCGATCAGCCTGTCGCCCTCGGGCAAATGGGCTGCCCACAACTGGGCCACCGAAGCGCCGATCCGCGTCGCCACAGGCCTGGATGGCGTGGCGGCCTCGGCTGCGTTCACCCTCGGCGGAGGCCGCCTCGATCTCGACTTGAGAACCGCGGGCGCCAGCCCGATCGCCAACCTTACCATCGACAATCTGCCGGTCGGCGTGCTGGCCGATATCGCAGCAATGCCGGCGACACAGGGAACCGTGTCCGGCGCCGCGGAGCTGCGGGAGAGCGACGGGATCTGGCGCGGCACGGCCCGGCTCGACGCGGCTGGCCTTCTGGCTGGCGATTTGCCCGACATGCCGGAGATCACGCTTCATGCCACCGCATCCATCGACGACGAAGCCCGCGTCCACGTCTCGCTCACCGGCGGTGGACTGGAGGCGACCAGTGATATCCATCGGGCCGGTCCGACAACAGATATCACCCGCCCGCTCGGCAATGCCGACACAGCCCTGTCCGGGCTGATTGAAGCGCGAGGCGAGCTGATGGCCCTGGCCGCCTTGCTGCTGCCCTCGGACATCCTGCTGGAAGCCGGCCGTATCGATGGCCGCATTGCGCTGTCCGGCACGGTGGGCGCGCCGCATCTGGATGGCACGCTGTCCCTGCGCGAGGGACGGGTGAACGCGGCCACGGCCGGCAGTCTCGTGACCGACGGTGAAATCGACCTGACATTGACTGAAACCGGTATCGAACTGACCCGCCTTTCCGCCCGCGACAATCGCGAGGGTCTGCTTTCCGGCAGCGGTCGCGTGGACCTGGACGGGGACGGCGCACGGACCGGGTCCGCCCACATCGAGTTCCAGCGCTTCGTCGCCGTGCACCGCCCGGCGCTGACCCTGCAGGCCAGTGGTGATGTCGATCTCACACTCGATGCCGACGGCCTTCTGGTCGGTGGAGACGCCCGGATCGACCAGCTGCGCACCCAGCCGACGCTGAACGGTGCCGCCTCCATTCCGCAATTGCAGGTGATCGAGATCAATCTGCCCAAGGACCGCCGGGCCCTCAATGAGGCCCGCCTGCCGATCCGGCTCGACTACCGCGTCCGGGCCAATAACGGCCTCTACGTGTCGTCACGCGCCTTCACCTCGGAATGGGGCGTCGACCTGCATGTGACGGGGCCTGAGTCAAAACCCTCGCTGTACGGAACGGCGAGTCTGGTGGGCGGCACGGCCTTCGTGTTCAATCGCCGTTTCAGCCTGGCCAACGGCACCGTGACCTTTGATGGCGCGCCCGACGATGCCCGGGTTGATCTCACCGCTGTTCATGCGCGCACCGGCTTTCGCGCCTCGGCCCGGGTCGCCGGGTCCGTACAGGCGCCAACCATTACACTGAGCAGCGACCCGGCCCTGCCGGAAGATGAAATCATTGCCCGCTTGTTGTTCGACCAATCGGTCAACGAGCTTGGGGCGTTCGAAGCCGCGCAGCTGGCTGCGCAATTGTCGGGACAGAGCCTGCTCGACGTGGTGGGCCAGCTGCGCGACCTGGCCGGGATCGACCGGCTCGACATCTCGACCGGAGCCAATGGCGAGCTCTCGGTCGTCGGCGGCCGACGCTTTGGCGACAATGTTTACGTCGAGATCGGCAGCACTGGTGCCGCCGCAATCAATGAAGCGCTTATCGAATGGGCACTGACGCCCGACCTGAGCGTATTGTCGCGTGTCTCTGCCGATACAGATGCCAGCGTCGCAATCCGCTGGCGGCGCGATTATTGAGGCTGGCCAAGCGCTTGCCTCCAAGCGGGACGCGGAGTACGGCTGGTTGAGAGTGCGCGCATGCACGTGATCGAATGAGGACGTGGCCGGCATGAAGACCTTCCTGTTGTCGCTCATCAAACCGAATGGTGCCTGGGCCGGCATCCTGCTGTTCGCGACCCTGGTCGGCGTGGTCGTCGCCGGCACGACCGGGCATCTCGACCTGGTCCGCGACTATCTCGACACGCCTCTGCTCACATTCTCCGTCGGCAGCCTGTCGGTCAGCGCCTATGACGCGCTGCGCGGTGTGCTGGTGCTGGCGCTGGTATTCTGGACAACAGCCATCGTCTCGGCGGTGGTCGAGGGGCGGCTCACCGCGCTCACCCGGATCCGCCCGACCACCCGCATCCTGATCACCAAGGTCTTCCAGATCGTGCTCTATGTCATCGCCTTCCTGGTGACGATGGACCTGATGGGTCTCGACCTGACGACGCTGACCGTCTTCTCCGGCGCCCTGGGTATCGGCCTCGGTTTCGGCCTGCAGAAAATCGCCTCCAACTTCATTTCCGGCCTCATCCTGCTGCTGGAACGCTCGGTCGAACAGGATGACCTGATCGAACTGCCTGACGGCGTCACCGGTTTCGTTCGCAAGTCGAGCGCCCGCTACACGCTGATTGAAACAGTCGATGGTAAGGAAATCCTCGTCCCCAATGAAGACCTGATCACCAATCGTGTCACCAACTGGACGCTGACCAATACCCGCGGCCGGATCGAAGTCGGGATCGGCGTGTCCTACGGATCCGATCTGGAGGCTGCTCAGGCCCTCATCCTGGAAGCCGCGCGCGAACATCCGTCGACGATCGAGGATCCGGCTCCGCAATGCTTCCTGCGCAATTTCGGCGACAGCTCGGTCGACTTCACCCTGTTGTTCTGGATCGACGATGTCGTGAAAGGGCGCTGGGCGCCGCAGAGCGAGGTCATGTTTGCGATCTGGCGCAAATTCCGCGACGCCGGCATCGAGATCCCCTTCCCGCAACGCGATGTACACATCAAGTCATCCCCATCACCCACGGAGGGCTGAAATGGACGATACCGCCGGCATCCTCTACGCCGCGTCCATCAGCGGCGATGGCCGGGCCAGCCCGCTGAGCGGAGCCGCCGTCGCCCACGAGATCGCAGACGATGCCCTCGCCTGGGTCCATCTGGACGGCCGCCACGAAGCCAGCCGCGCCTGGATAGAGAATGAGCTCGACTATCTCGACCCGCTGATCATCGACGCCCTGCTTGCCGACGAAACCCGACCGCGCCTGCTCGAGTTCGAGAACGGCGCCATGATGATCCTGCGCGGTGTCAATCTGAACGCCGACGCCCAGCCCGAGGACATGGTCTCGGTGCGCGTGTGGGTCGATCCGTCGCGCATCATCTCGGTCGAGCGCCGCCCGCTCAAGGCCGTGCGCGACATCCAGGACAAGCTGGCGGCCGGCAATGGCCCCAAGGATGCCGGCGAGTTCGTCGGCCAGCTCTCGGCCCGTCTGTTCGAACGCATGGAACCGGTCATGACCGAATTGCATGAACGGCTCGACGAGGTCGAGGAGCGGGTGATGGAAACCCCGTCGATCGCCGAGCGCCAGGAAATCACCGCCCTGCGCAAGCAGGCGATCATCTTCCGCCGCTATTTCGCGCCGCAGCGCGACGTCATCGCCTATCTGCGCACGTCCGAGCTGGACTGGCTGAGCACCGGCCATCGTCGTCGCCTGCAGGAAAATCTCGACCGCATCACCCGCTATCTGGAAGACTTGGACGCCATTCGCGAACGGGCCCAGATCGTGAAGGACGAGCTGGCCAATGCGCTGGCCGACCGGATGAACAAGAATCTCTACGTGCTGTCCCTGGTCGCCGCGATCTTCCTGCCGCTGGGCTTCCTGACCGGGCTGCTGGGAATCAATGTCGGCGGCATACCCGGCGCCGACCTGCAAAGCGCCTTCTGGATATTCCTGGTCATACTGGCCGGCATCAGCGCGGTGCAGATCTGGATTTTCCGACTGATGAAATGGCTTTAGCCCGCCCGGACCGGCTGGCCCGGGTCAGCTGGGCTCCCCGGATTTGACTGCAAGGGCACGGGCGGCCTCGATGGCCCGCAGCGCGCGCAGGTCCGACCACAAACCCTTCCACAGGCTATAGCAGCAAACCAGCAGAACCACGGTGAAGGGAAGCCCCACGGTGATGGCCCCCGCCTGCAATCCCTGCAACGCCTGGGCGCCGCCGCCATAGAGCAGCACAGCGGCCACCAGACCCTCGATCGAAGCCCAGAAGATGCGCTGCGGCACGGGAGCATGCAGCTTTCCGCCCGCGGTAATCGAGTCGATGACCAGCGAGCCTGAGTCCGACGACGTCACGAAGAAGACGAAAACCAGAACAATCGCGATGCCGGAGGTGATCGCTGCGAACGGCAGATGTTCGAGCATCTGGAACAGGACCAGCGAAACGTCGCCAACCCCGTCCGACAGCTCTCCGATCCCGTTCTCATGCTGGAAAATCGCCGTCTCACCAAAAGTCGAGAACCAGGCGATGGTGATCAGCATCGGCACGAAGATCACGGCCACGAGGAATTCGCGCACCGTGCGCCCCTTGGACACGCGGGCGATGAACATGCCGACAAAAGGCGACCAGGAAATCCACCAGGCCCAGTAGAAGACCGTCCAGCCGTGGAACCACTCGGTATCATCGCGCCCGACCCAGTTCGACAGGGGCAGGAAGTCCTGGATGTAGTTGACCGTGTTTTCCCAGAAACCGTTGGCGATGATCAGGGTCGGCCCGACGATGAAAACAAAGAGCAAGAAGATGCCGGCCATGGCCATGTTGATGTTGGAGAGGACTTTCACCCCGCCATCCAGCCCGCGCACCACCGAGATGATGGCGACCGAAGTAATGCAGGCAATGACCACAATCTGGGTGATGATGCCCGGATCGATGCCGAACAGGAAATCCAGACCACTGGCGACTTGCTGGGCTCCGAGGCCGAGCGAGGTCGCCAGGCCGAACAAGGTCGCAACAACGGCCAGCAGGTCGATAAGATGCCCCGGCCAACCCCAGATGCGCTCACCCAGAAGCGGGTAGAAGGCGGACCGGACCGTCAGCGGCAAACCCTTGGAAAAGGTGAAGTAGGCCAATGCAAGACCGAGTACCGCGTAGATCGACCAAGCGTTCAGGCCCCAATGGAACATCGTTGCACTCAGGGCCAGCCGCGCCGATTCTTCGGTGCCGGGCTCGACGCCAAGCGGCGTGCCGAACCATTCGGTGTGATAGGCCAGCGGCTCGGCCGCGCCCCAGAACATCAGCCCGATACCGATTCCGGCAGAGAACAGCATGGCGAGCCAGGACTTCGTCGAGAAATCCGGCTTGGCATCGCTGCCGCCGATCCGCAGCCGCCCCAGCGGCGAGAGCATCACCACGAGACAGAAGACAAAGACCAGATTGACGCCCAGCACAAAGAACCAGTCGAACGTGTTCAGGACCCAGTCGCGGGCGGCAAACAATCCGGTCGCGACCGTCTCCGGCGCGATCAGCGCGGTCGAGACGAACGCCACCATCGCCACAGCGGAAATGAAGAAGACCGGGTTGTGAACATCCAGTCCGAGCAAGGAGATATTGTCCTGTCCGGTCTCATAGTCGGTCTTGTAAAAGCGTTTGGTCATGATGTCCCTTGTCCGGCTTCGGCCAGGAGTTCCTCACCAAGCGCCTGCTTGAGCGGGGCGAGATGGGGTTCGAATTTCTTCCACTGGGCCACACCGCTATCGAAGATCGGCTGGCGGACCTGCTCCGAACTGGCAGTGCGAACCGCGCGCTCGGTGGCATGGAAGTCGAGGCAGGCCTGCTCGAAGGGCAGGCCGCAAAAATCGAGAAGGCGCCGCACCTGACTATCCAGGTCGGCCACCACGTCCTCATAGTTCACGCGCAGGATCTGACCGGGCAAAACCCGGTCCCAATGATCCATCAACGCGACATAGTTTCGATAATAGTGCCCGATCTCCTCGAGGCCATAGGTGAATTCCTGGCCTTCGGCGAAGAGTTGCTTGAAACCTGAGAAGCAGCACGCCATCGGATGGCGCCGGGCATCAATGATGCGCGCATTGGGCAGGATCAGCTTGATCAGGCCGATATGGCGGAAATTGTTCGGCATCTTGTCGGTAAAGCGCGGCGCGCCGGCACGGTAGATGCGGGTATTGTCGATATAGTCCTGGCCCAGCTCGGTCAGCTGGTCGGCAGTGAGTTCGTGCAGGATGCGCGGATAGCGGGTCTTGTTGGACAGGCGCTGGCGTCCCCTGAGCCGGTGCGACAGCGCCAGGATATTGGGCAGTTCAAGCGTCCCATCGACCTGGCTGTGCGAGGCCAGTATCTGTTCCAGCAGGGTCGAGCCGGCGCGCGGCAGTCCGACGATGAAAATCGGGTCAGCGTCCGGACAACCTTTCCCGGCCTGGGCTGCAAACAGGTCTTCCGTGCAGATTTCGGCCTGGGCCCGCAGCTCCTCTTCCATCTGCTCCGTCGTATAGCGGGCCTGGATGCGCTTGAGCGTATTGCCCTTCTCGTAGAAGCCGAAAGATTGCGCGATCTCGTCGCGATCCTCGAACGCCTTGGCCAGGGCAAAGCTGATATGAACCCGGTCCTGGAAAGCCAGGTCGGGGCCCGCTTCCAGCGCCTGCATGGCAGCGATCTCATCGTCGGTGAAGCGATAGGTCTTCAGATTGGCCAGCCCGTACCAGGCATCGCCATGATCCGGCTTGCTGGCAAACGCCTGCCGGTAGCTGGCAATCGCCTCGTCCTGGCGCCCCAGCGTCTTGAGGGCATGGCCGCGCGACGTCAGGGTCGCCGGGTCGTTCGGCAGCGTATCGAGGATCTCGTCAAACAGGCGCAGCGCCGCGTCATAACTGCCGGTCTGCATGCACTCGATCGCATAGTGCGACTTGAAGACCGGGTTGTCCGGGGCGCTGTCGTACAGGTGTTTCGCCTGTTCAAGGGCGGCGGTGAATTTCTGACGCTTGCGCAAAACCTGGATGTGGTCGAGGCGCAGCTGGGTATTGCCCGGCTCGAATCCGATCGCGCTTTCGAGCAGGAAATCCGCATCTTCCAACACCCCGAAGCGGTTACCCAATTCGGCCAAGAGTCGCATCGCCTCGACATGATGGGGTGTTTTCTGGAGAAAGGCGCGACAGAGTTTCTCGGCCTTGAGCAGCTTGCCTTCATGCAGGAGATGGGTGACCGAGACCAATTCACGCGGCAGGGCGGTGATCCGCTCCGCCTGCGCGGTCGCATTGCCTGCTTCCGCCGGACGGCCAGCCGTTTGCAACAAGTCCGCCTGGGCCTGCCAGCTGGCGACGAGGGCCGGATTGAAGCGGCAGGCGCGTTGATAGGCGGTCAGGGCACGGTCATTGTCGCCGATCGCCCGCAACAGATGCCCCTCTTCCTGGAAAGCCCGGCCGAAATCCGGTGCGGTACGCTTGATCCGGTCCAGCGCCTCGCGCGCTTCGTCATAACGCTTGAGATAACGGGCGCAGACGGCCTGCATGTAGAGAGCATCCGCATGGTCCGGAGACGCATCCAGCACCGGCCGGATCGTCTCCAAAGCCGCCTCGAAACGGCTGTCATACATCTGCTTTTGCGCCGTGCTCAGCGCCTGGACATGGATGTCCGTCTCTTCCGCCACGCAGGGGCCTCCACCGATCAATCAGAACACAGAAAGCGTCCCGCACCGGGGACGCTTTCCATGGTGGCCTCAGGCCAACAGCTTGTCAGGGGCTAGTACTGCACCCCGACCCGAACCCCGATCGTGCGCGGGCGGATCACGGTGACGCGTTCGCGATCGAAGACGAAGTTGTTGGCAATCTCGCCGCGCTCATCGGTGAGATTGTTGGCAAACAGCTCAACCGACCAGCTTTCCCCGGTCAGGCCCGTCGTGAAGTTCAGCGACGTATAGCCTTCAACATCCGCCTTGTTAATTTCGATCACATCCGAATAGCTGTCATCGGTCATCGTCACTTGCGGCATCACGTGCGCCATCATGCCGTTTTCCAGATACCACTCATAGCGGACCCGGAAATTCGCTTGATAGCTCGGCGCGAAAGCAAGCTCCGAGCCGACCACGATGTCGTCGGTCGGGGTCAGGACTTCGGTGATTTCCGTGTCGAGCAGGGAGAAGGCACCGACGACGGTCAGGCCTTCAATATCGGCCGGCGCCCAGGTGACATCACCTTCCAGGCCACGAATTTCCGCGTTGGCGGCGTTATCCGAAAAGAAGAGATTGGTGATGGACGGGTCGAAGATCGTCGTCTGGAGGTTTTCGATCTCGACCATGAAGGCGTTGCCGTTGAAGCGGACCTGATTGTCGAAGAGGTCGGTTTTCCAGCCGAACTCGTAATTGATCACATCATCCGTTTCCAACGCGTAGGGTACGGTATAGCCACCAGGACCCGCAGCGCCGCCGGGGCGGTTCAGCAGGCCGGGGCGGAAGCCTTCCGAGACGGTCGCGTAAAAGAGCGCTCCGTCCGTCGGGCGCCATTCCAGCGTCCCCTTGAAGATGAAACCGTCTGTCGCGGCGACATCCGGATTGCCGAACGGGTTGTCCGGCGCATACAGGGCCGAAATATTCGTCCCGAAGACCTGAGCGTCGTCGGTCTGGCCAAAATTGTAGAAGGACCCGTTCGCGCTGCCCACGAGATCGACTTCGATGTCGTAATAACGGGCACCCAGCGTGATGGAGAATTGCTCGGTCAGATCAAAGGTCGTCTCACCGAAAATGCCATACTGCTCATCCGTGCGCAGCACGTCATTGCGGAAGATCACACCGGCCGGGAAAGGACCCGGATCAGAGAAATAGCCTGGTGAAGCGTCACCGACCGCACCCGTAACAGCAAGGTTTGTCAGCGGATAGTTCGGGGCAAAACCTGTGGTCACACCGTCAAACGAAACCGCATTGACGGAACCGGGATAGGTGAAGTCATTGCGTTCGGCCACTTCCATATCGGAATAGAAGCCGCCGAAGGTCGCGCGGATGCGGCGGTCTGCGGGCGTGTTGAAGCGCAATTCCTGCGTGAAGACCTTGGTCCGCGTGTCCGACTGCACGAACAGGTTCGGCGGCTGGCAGGTGCCCGACGGCGCCGCCGCTCCCGGATAGGAGACCGAGCCGTCACAGATATAGTAGGGCAGGTACTGGCCGACGAAGAGATAGTCAGAATAATCAACGCGTTGATCGGTATTCCGGTCGGTATAGGCGCCGGTATAGACCATTTCCAGGGCGCCGAGGCGACCTTCCAGCGTCCAGCTGGTGTTGTGGAAATAATCATCCAGCTCGTCTTCCTCGAAGCGCTGGATTTCCAGATCGTCGAGTTCCGGGTCCATGAAGAAGACGCCTTCGGAGTCCAGCTGCTGCTGCATATGCATGACGGTCAGGGACCAGTCCGCATTGAAGTCATACAGGGCGCTCAGACGGAAACCGGAATAGGTGGTGTCGTTGAAGTCCTTTTCCAGCAGGGAGGAGTTATTGGCGTCCAGGAAGGTGACCCCGGACAGATCAGCCGTGGACTGGAAACCGGCGCGCGTCGTGCTCACCGGAACACCATTGTCGCGCATCGTGCCCGCAGGGCGGAAACGGGCCGATTCCGACGCATTGCGGGTGCCCGGAACATTGTCGATATAGCCGCCCTGCTGGTCGACATAGACCACGCCGCGGAGCGCGAAATTGTCGGCCACCGGAACGTTGACGACGGCCTCGACCTTGTTCGACATCTCGCCGCCTTCGGTGAAGGAGACTGCAAAATTCGACGAGGCGGAGAAGCCGGACGGGTCCGGACGGTTTGTGATCAGGCGCACGGTACCGGCCTGCGATGACGCGCCATACAGCGTGCCCTGCGGCCCCGGCAAAACCTCGACCCGCGCCAGGTCGGCTGCGTAGACATCAAGGTTACGGCCCGGCTGCGACACCGGCTGCTCATCGAGATAAAGGGCGACATTCGGCGCCAGGCCGGCCACACCGGCGGTGGTCAGGTTCGGTGTCGTCGAGGCAAGGCCGCGAATATAGATCGTGGCCTGGCCCGGACCGGAACCACCGGCGGTCACGCCCGGCAATTGCTGCAGATAATCGGTGAAGATATCGACGCCGAGCTCGTCCAGCGTCTCCTCATTCATCGCGTTCACGGCAAGAGGAATATCCTGCGTGCTTTGCTCGCGCTTCGTCGCAGTCACGGTGATGACGTCGACCTGGGCGGCGGCGAGGCCGGCTCCGGCGAGCGACAATGTGGCGGCGGTCAGAATGGTTGTTGAAAGTGCCCGTTGCTTCAGCATGACGTGATGACAGTCCCTTGTGGCGTTACGGTTCAAGTGGCTGTGTAGAGTTTCCGGTACGCGCTGACCAGTATGCTTTGAGTTGAAACTTTCAACACCAAGGGTGCCTGGCAGGGAAGCAGCCGAAACCACCGACCTTACACGCTGTAAAATAAGGCTAAAATCCAACCGTTACATGGATGTGACAGGTTTCGGCGAAGTTTGATCCTGTTCCTGCAGCGATTTTTGCCGACCTTATTCTTTGAAATCGAAAAATTCCGACGTCCGCTTTCCGCCGATTCCATTTGGAAAGCCCGAAGGCTGCGGGTACATGAGTCGGGCACCCTGAAACGGCGAGCCGAATGAGCGATCACGACGAAATTCTTGTGGCCCTGCGACGGATTACCCGGGCCATCGACCTCCAGTCCAAACGCCTGGTCAAAGCAACCGGCCTTACGGCGCCGCAGCTGGTCGTCATCGACACGCTGCGCAAGCAAGGCAATCTTTCGCCCAGCGCGATTGCCCGCGCTGTGTCACTCAGCCAGGCCACAATCACCTCCATTCTCGACCGCCTGACCCAGGCCGGACTGGTCGAACGGGTCAAGAGCGACACCGACAAGCGCGTGGTGATGGCGCGCCTGACCGAGACCGGCAGGACCGCCGGTGAAAACGCGCCCGAACTCCTGCAGGCCGGCTTCCTGCGCGCCTTTCGCGAGCTTCAGTCCTGGGAACAGAACATGCTGATTGCCTCGCTACAGCGGATCGCCGAGCTGATGGACGCCGAAAATCTCGACGCTTCGCCCTTCCTCGACACCGGTGAAATCAACGAATGACAGGACCGGCGAACCGCGCGCTGACCGGACTGAAAGTCGTCGAACTGGCCCGCATCCTGGCCGGTCCGTGGGCCGGACAGTCGCTCGCCGATCTCGGCGCTGATGTGATCAAGGTTGAAAGCCCGGCGGGCGATGATACCCGCAGCTGGGGTCCACCCTGGATAGAGCATGAGAGCGGTCGGGCCGCGGCCTATTACCATTCCTGTAATCGCGGCAAGCGCTCGGTCACCGCGGATTTTCGAAATCCCGATGATCTCGACTTCGTGCACGCCCTGATCGCTGATGCCGATGTGGTGATCGAGAATTTCAAGGTCGGCGGACTCGCCAAATTCGGACTCGATTATGCCAGCCTCGCCGCCGACCATCCGCGCCTGGTCTATTGCTCGATCACCGGCTTCGGCCAGACCGGCCCCTACGCCCATCGGGCTGGCTACGACCTAGCAATCCAGGGCATGAGCGGCGTGATGGACATCACCGGCGCGGCCGACGGTCCACCGCAACGCCTCGGCGTCGCCTTTGCCGACATCTTCACCGGACTCTACGCCACCATCGCGATCCAGGCCGCGTTGGCACAGCGCGAACGGACCGGCCAGGGCCAGCACATCGACATGGCCTTGCTGGATTCAATGGTCGGCGTACTGGGCAATCAGGCGATGAATTATTTCGCGACCGGAACGCCGCCGCGCCGCATCGGCAATGCCCACCCCTCCATCGTGCCCTATCAGGAATTTGCCTGCGCCGATGGCCACATCATCATCGCCTGCGGCAATGACAGCCAGTTCGAGCGCCTAGCTCATGCGCTTGCTCTCGACGAGACCGTGATCGCCGCAAACAGGACCAACGCCCAGAGGGTTGGCAATCGCGCCGAACTGACAGCAAGCCTTTCGACCTGCCTGGGCAAGCTGACGCGAAGCGAAGCGCTTGCGATGCTGGAAGCCAATGGCGTGCCCGGCAGCCCGATCAACACGATCCAGAACGCCTTTGCGGACCCGCAGGTTCACGTGCGGGGACTGGCGATCAGCTCGGACGGGATCCCCGGATTGCGGTCACCGATCCGCATGTCAGGCAGCGACACCGGCGGCACCACGCGCGCCCCCGGCCTGGGAGAACACACAGACGCCGTGAAAGCGGAGCTCCAGGCAAAGGGGTGGAGCGGACCCGGGAAGGGATAGGTCCGCTCCGATCGGCTGGTTGGGGCCGATACGTCCTAACCGTTGAAGCGCTCGCCCTTGGCCGCCTTGTCGGCGAGGTAAGGCGAGACATCATGGCCGAAGGCCTTCAGCCCCTCGACCACCACATCCAGACCGATCGTGTCAGCCCAGAACATCGGACCGCCCGTATAAGCCGGCCAGCCATAGCCATTGATCCACACGGTATCGATGTCGGAGGCGCGCTGCGCCATGCCCTCATCCAGAATTTTCGCGCCCTCATTGATCATCGGGAAGAGCAACCGATTGCGGATGTCTTCGGACGAGAATGACTGCGATGCCTGCCCGGACTTGGCGACGAAGGACGCGATAATCTCCTCGACTTCGGCCGAGGGCGTGCGCTGGCGGTTTTCACCGTAATCGTAAAAACCCTTGCCATTCTTCTGGCCCCGGCGATCGCGCTCGCAGAGGACGTCGCGAATGGTCTCACCCTTGGACGTCTCCCTGTCCCAACCGAGATCGAGCCCGGCCAGATCGGCCATCTGGAACGGCCCCATCGGCAAGCCAAAATCCGTCAACGCATCATCGACCGCCCACGGCGTGATGCCTTGCATCAGCAGGGTATTGGCGGCCTGCTGGCGCGGCGAGAGCATGCGGTTGCCGATGAAGCCATGGCACACACCGGCAACCACGGCGACCTTGCCGATCTTCTTCGACAAGGCCATCGCCGTCTTGAGGACGGCAGGCGCGGTCTCTTCCGCCCGGACGATCTCCATCAGACGCATCACATTGGCTGGCGAAAAGAAGTGCAGGCCGAGCACGTATTCCGGACGCTTGGTCACCGCCGCCATCTCATCGACATTGAGATAGGAGGTGTTCGAGGCCAGAATCGCGCCCTGTTTGACGATGGCGTCGAGCTTGGCGAAGACCTCTTTCTTCACATCCATATTCTCGAACACGGCCTCGATGACCAGATCGCAATCGGCCAGGTCAGTCATCTCCAGCGTCGGCGTCAGGCGCCCCATGCACTGCTCGACCTGTTCGGCGGTGAATTTGCCGCGCGCCGCGGAGCGTTCGTAATTCTTGCGGATGATCGAGACGCCACGATCCAGCGGGGCCTGCTCGCGCTCGAGGATCGTGACCGGGATGCCGGCGGTCAGGAAATTCATCGCGATCCCGCCACCCATTGTGCCGGCGCCCAGAATGCCAACCTTTGAGATCGGGAGGATCGGCGTGTCGGCGGGGATGTCGTCAATCTTGCTGGCGGCACGCTCGGCAAAGAAGACGTGGCGCAGGGCGCGTGACTGGGTCCCTGTGACCAGCTTGCCGAACAGCTCGCGCTCCTTCTTCACACCCTCGACGAAGGGCAGCTCGATGGCGGCGCGGACCGCCTCGATGCAGGCTTCCGGCGCTTCGAACCCTTTCAGGCGACGCAGCTCGGTTTTGCGGAATTCATCAAAAAAGGCGTCGCCCAGGCTGGGATCGATCATGTCGATCCTGGCGCTTGAAACGGGATGGCTGGCTGCCCCGACGATATTGCGGGCAAACTCCACGCCGCTCTCGGCGAGGCCGTCATCGGCGACCAGCTTGTCGACCAGGCCAATGCGCTCGGCGGCAGCGGCCGGGATCGGATCCCCCTTGACCACCATCGGCAGGGCCGCCTCGACACCGACCACGCGCGGCAGGCGCTGGGTGCCGCCGGCACCCGGCAGGATGCCGAGTTTGACTTCCGGCAGGCCGAGTTTCGCCGACGCGACGGCGATACGGTAGTGACAACCCAGCGCAACCTCCAGCCCGCCGCCAAGCGCCGTGCCGTGGATCGCGGCAACGACCGGCTTTGTGCTGGCCTCAATGGTGTCGATCACCTCGGGCAATGAGGGGCCAACGGGCGGCTTGCCGAATTCGGTAATGTCCGCACCGGCAAAGAAAGTGCGCCCCTCGCAAGTGATGACAATCGCCTTGATGGCGTCGTCAGCCGCCGCCTCCGCCATCGCATCAGCAAGACCCTTCCGCACAGCTTGGCCGAGCGCGTTGACCGGCGGATTGTTCGAGGTAACGACGAGAACCTCACCATCCTTGCGCGTACTGATAACCGTCATCACCATCTCCTGATTTTTTGCCCGTGACCGGGCTGTTGTCCGCATCGCTCAACCGGTCCTACCGGGCACTAATCATCTTCGCAATGCCGCATACCCTGAATTCGATATAGTGGACAACCACCAGACGCGCCAGATCGTTATGACGTGGCCTTGTGATAAATATCGTTCGACATTATCGTCACCTCAACAAATATTGCAGCAAACCGATAACAGGATTTTGTTGGGGATGGAAAATCAAGCAGAAGCGACCGAAACGGTCGCGAGCTTGGGCATGCCGGCCGACTGGCCCGCCTGCACGCTAGAGCAGGCGACGGCCCTGCTGTGTGCACCCGGGGCAAAGTTCGAGATGGAGACCGTGACCATCCGCGGCGTCGAAACGCGCGCCTGGAAGAACGCACTCGGCAGCCTGCCGGAATTGGCTGCACACGCCCGCAATCACGGCGGCCGCACCTTCACCATCCACGAGAATGAACGCGTGAGCTATGAAGCCTGGTTCCGCGCCACCCGCGCCCTTGCTGCCGAACTCGCGGCGATGGGCATCGGCCAGGGCGACCGTGTCGGACTGGCCATGCGAAACCTGCCGGAATGGCCGGTCGCCTTTTTCGCCGTCACCAGCCTGGGCGCGATCATCGTACCGCTGAATGCCTGGTGGACCGGTGCGGAACTGGCCTACGGGTTGAAGGATTCCGGCGCCAGAGCGCTGATCTGTGATGCCGAGCGCTGGGATCGGATCGGCCCGGAAACGAACGGTCTGCCGGATCTCAAACATGTCCTGGTCAGTCGCGGCGATGCCGCGCCGGATGCGCCAGCCCGTCGGCTGGAGGACCTGATCGGCACGCCGGACCGTTATTCCGGCCTGCCCGAGGGCGATCTGCCGGATGTCGATATTGCGCCCGACGATCCGGCCACGATTTTCTACACCAGCGGCACGACCGGCAATCCGAAAGGGGCGCTGGGCACACATCGCAATATCCTCACCAACATTCTGTCGTCAGCCTTTTCCGGCGCCCGCACCTGCCTGCGGCGTGGCGAGGCGCCGCCGGCGCCATCGCCCAAAGTCATGCTGACAGTGATCCCACTGTTCCACGTCACCGCCTGCAATGCCGGGCTGATGGGCGCAGTCTTCGCCGGACACACAATGGTCTTCATGCCGAAATGGGATGTGGTGAAGGCCTTCCAGATTATTGAGCGTGAGAAGGTCAACACGACCGGCGGCGTGCCGACAATTGCCTGGCAGCTGATCGAACACCCCGATCGCGACAAGTATGACCTGTCCTCGCTTGAGGCGATCACCTATGGAGGCGCGCCCTCGGCACCGGAACTGGTGCGAAAGATCAAGGGTGTCTTCGGCGCCCTGCCCGGCAATGGCTGGGGCATGACCGAGACCTCGGCGACGGTGACCAGCCACTCCTCGGAGGACTATCTCAACCGTCCCGACAGCTGCGGGCCGCCGGTGGCGGTGTCGGACATCCGCGTCATGGCACCTGATGGCAGCCGCGAATTACCGGTCGGCGAGGTTGGAGAGCTGTGGGCGCGCGGGCCGCAGATCGTGGCCGGATACTGGAATAATCCAGAGGCGACGGCGGAGACCTTCATTGATGGCTGGATCCGGACCGGCGACCTGGCCCGGATCGACGAGGAAGGCTTCTGCTTCATTGTCGACCGCGCCAAGGACATGATCATCCGCGGCGGCGAAAACATCTATTCGAGCGAGGTCGAGAATGCCCTCTACGAACACCCGGCCGTGACCGATGCCGCGCTGGTCGGCATCCCCCACCGCACGCTCGGCGAGGAGCCGGCCGCCGTGGTCCACCTCGCGCCGGGCCTCAGCGCCAGCGAAGACGAGCTCAAATCCTGGGTGCGCGAGCGCCTCGCCATTTTCAAGACGCCGGTGCGCATCCTGTTTTCCGGGAAGACCCTGCCGCGCAATGCCAATGGCAAGATCGTCAAGAGTGAATTGAAACCCCTGTTCGAGACCGAACAGGCCTGAACCGAACCGGACAACCGGTCATTTCGAGGGGAGAGACGCGATGCTGATCGCAACACTGATGATGGCAGGCACGACCCTGCTGGCCCAACCGCCGGCTTACGCACCGCCGGATTATGACGCCGCCGAAAACTGGCTGTGCCGACCCGGCCGGGAGGACGCCTGCACGATCGATCTCGACACCACGATCGTCGAGGCGGACGGATCGATGCATGTCGAGCCATTTGTCGCGGCCGAAGATCCGGGGGTCGACTGTTTCTATGTCTATCCAACGGTCTCCAACGATTTGACGCCAAATTCCGACATGGTCGCCAATGACGAGGAAAACCGCGTGATCGCGGCCCAGTTCGCCCGCTTCGGCGAGGTCTGCCGGACCTTTGCGCCGATGTACCGGCAGGTCACGCTGACCGCCCTGCGCTCGATGATGGCCGGCCAGCCGGTTGCCGCCGATGGCGTCACCGCCTATCTCGACGTCCAGACTGCCTTCGCCCACTATATGGAGCACGACAATAACGGTCGCCCCTATGTGCTGATCGGTCACTCCCAGGGCGCGCGCATGTTGGAACAACTGGTCGCCCGTGTCGTCGATGGCGAGGCAATCCAGAACAACATGCTGTCGGCCATGCTGATCGGCTACAATATCGCCGTGCCCCCGGGCCAGCCGGTCGGCGGCTCATTCCAGGCCGTTCCGCCCTGTCGCGCGGACGAGGAAACCGGCTGTTTCATCGGCTATGTTTCCTTCCGCAGCGACGCCCCGCCGCCGGAGGCCTCGCGCTTTGGCAAACTGCCGGATCCAGCGGTCGAGGTGGCCTGCACCAATCCCGGCGATCTGGCCGGCAATTCCGACGCCCCTCTGGTAGCCTACCTGGCCACGAATGGTGTCTTCACCTCATCTGTGGAAGCCGGACCCTGGGTCGAGGGTGGCGCACCGATCTCGACGGATTTCGTACGCGTTCCCGGCATGATCACAGGGCAATGCCAGAACAATGAACATGGCAGCTATTATGCCATCACCGTGCATGGCGACCCGTCCGATCCACGCACCGACGACATTGTCGGCGACGTTGTGGCCAATGGCGTCATCCTGGCTGATTGGGGCCTGCACCTGCTCGATGTCGGTATCGCGCAAGGCGATCTGATCGACCTGGTCAGCAGCCAGGCGGCCGCACACGGTCGATAGGACAAACCATACCGCCCCGGGGCCGGGGCGACGGACGGGAACAGGGCGGACCAGGCGGTTCGCCCTGTTTTCATCGCAGGTCAGACGAAGATTGCGACGCTCTGCATGCCGGTGATGACCGGCTCGCGGTCGGCATTCCAGAGCAGCATGAGCTGGCTGGACGAGCCATGGCGGGCAAGGTCGGCGGTGGAACGACTGAGCCACCAGCCATCCGTGGTCACCGGTTCGGCGGTCAAGAGATTGATCTGCCAGGTCATCGAGCTGATCGGACCCGGCTTTTCGAACAGGGCCATGGCGGCCGGCGGCAAGGCGTCACCGATCGCCATCAGCTCGACCATCGGATGCAGGCCGTCACGCTCCCTCAGACGTACCCAGCGCATGAAGTCCGGCGTGTGGCGCTCATCGATCGCCAGGCCATGGCGGTATTCCAGATGACCGGTGAAGAATTTCGGATCCGGATTGGCCATGGCCGGGGCGGCGTCAGCAAAGTCGGGAACTTCCGGCCGCGCATCTTCAGCATAGTCGATACTCGACTCCAGACCGATCATGAAGACGAAGAGCGCCTTCAGCCCCAGCTTGCCGTCACCATAGACATTGGCCTCGATGAAGGCTGCCGTCCGGCCGCGGCGCAGAAGTTCGGTCTTCACCACAACTTCACCGGCCAACGGCCCGACAAAGGCGATCTGCGCCGAGCGCAGCGGCGGCAGATCCGGTTGCGACCGCAGCGCGGCGTCAAGCGCGATCGCCGCCGTCAGCCCGCCATAGGCGGTCCGGCCCTGCATCCAGGTGTCCGGTAACTGCGCGGTGAGCGTGTTGTCGGAGACTTGGGCGGCATCGAGGATTTGCGGCAGCGACATCAGTCATCCTTGAATTTGTCGAGGGCGGCGCGGGCGGCGAGCTGGGTCGACGGCGCCACCGGGTGGGAGGTCGACAATCCGCCATCAACCGCGATCGCCTGTCCATTGACATAGCTGGATGCCGGCGATGCGAGAAAGAGGGCCATTGCCGCAATCTCGTCGGGCTGACCACCTCGCTGGAGCGGGTTGAGCTGACCGATCCGGTCGCCTTTGCCAGCCGCGCGGGCATGGTCGAAAAGGGGCTGCGTCATCCCGGTCTCGGTCAAGCCGGGGCAAACCCCATTGACCCGGATTCCGGTACCGACCAAGCTTTGGCAGGCGTGCTGGACCAGATTGATTACACCCGCCTTCGAGGCTGAATAGGCCACCGGCCCGGCGCCATAGCGCAGCCCGGCGACCGAGGCGGTGCAGATGATCGAGCCGCCACCCGATTTCATCAAGGCCGGGGCGGCGTGCTTGATGGCCAGGAAGGGTCCGATCAGGTTGACGCGCAACACCTCGGCAAAGGTGTCGGCCGTGGTGTCGAGAAAGTCGGGAAGACCGCCCGTGATGCCGGCATTGGCATAGACCACGTCCAGACGACCGAATGTCTCCACCGCCATTGCAACGGCACCGATCACATCAGGCTCGGACCCGGCATCCATTTCCAGCGCTTTCGCTTCACCGCCGGCGGCCTCAATGGCGGCAACCGTGGCCGCCACATCCGGCGAGCGGTCACAGGCCAGGATTTTGGCGCCGGCCTCGGCAAACAAGAGGGCCGAAGCACGACCGATACCGGATGCGGCCCCGGTGATAATGGCGACCTTGCCCGCCAGGCTGAACATGGACATGTGACTTTCCCCGATCGTGTGTCGTTACGGATTTGACGCCGGCAGCAGGCCCGGCTCAGGCACCAGCACGGCGGGCGAAATCCCAGGCACTGACTGCCAACGGCACCAGGCGCGCGACGGTCGCCTCGGCCTTGTCGCTGGAGGCATTGCCGTCGATGATCCGCTTCTTGATGCCCTGGACGATGCCGACCAAGCGGAACAGGTTATAGGCGAAATACCAGTCCATCGCCGGCACGCTGTCGCGCCCGGTGAGATCGCAATAAAGCGCCACGGTCTCATCCAGGGTCGGAATGCCGGAGGCCTGGAAATCGATCCCGTCGAGCCCGGCCCCGCCTGCCTCCGCCGGCATCGCCCACTGCATGGCGTAGTAGGTGAAGTCAGCCAGCGGATCGCCGAGCGTTGAAAGTTCCCAGTCGAGGACCGCCTTGATGCGGGTTCCCTCCGGTTCGAACAGGGCATTATCGATGCGGTAGTCGCCATGGATGATCGAGGTGCGGGTCTGTTCCGGCACGGTGCGCGGCAGATAGTCGATCAGCCCTTCCACCTCGGGGATGTCGTCGGTCTGAGAGGCCCGGTACTGCTTGGTCCAGCGACCGACTTGGCGTTCGAAATAATTGCCCGGCCGACCATAATCGCCCAAACCCGCCGCCACCGGGTCGATATTGTGAAGATCGGCCAGCGCGGTGGTCAGCCCGCGATACATCTCCCCGCGGGCCTGCGGTGTTTCATTGGGCAGCGAGCCATCGGCAAGCGAGCGCCCATCGACCAATTCCATCACATAGAAGATCGACCCGATCACCGTGTCGTCCTCACACAGGGCAACCGGCCGGGCAACCGGGAAGCCGGTCGGGTGAAGGGCGGCGATCAGGCGATGCTCGCGATCAACCGCGTGCGCCGATGGCAGGGTCGGACCGAACGGTTTCCGGCGCAACACATAGGACCGGTCGCCCGCATCAAGACGATAGGTCGGGTTGGACTGGCCGCCGGGAAACTTGGCGAGCCGAACCGGCCCCGCGAAGCCGTCGATCCGGCCAGCCAGCCAAGTCTCAAGGCGTTGCAAATCCATCTCGTCGCGCGGCGGCGTCGCTGTCGCTGCAGTCATGGTCTGTCCCGATTGTGATAATCCGTGCGCGCGATCTCGCGCTGCAGCAAAGTTAGACCATACCGTTTCCTCGGTAAATGGTTAGAATGCGGCGACGCAAGTTGGCAGATGACGCATGAAGTCGTTTTTTCATAACCACTTCATAAAGCTCACCCGGACTGGAGAAATCCATACCGATTTTGCTATCGTGCCAGAAGGGAGATCAAGGCAGCGCGCGCGCCCGATCGCGTGACGATATCAACAAACTCTGCTAAGCGAATGATATGAATGCGACTCCGAAAACCATCGACTCGGCGAAGACCCGCCGCTTCCACCAGAAGCGCGAGCTGATCCTCGACGCCGCCGCCACGCTGATCAACCGGCATGGCGTGCGCGGCATGACATTTGTTGACGTCGCCCAGCTGGTTCAACTCAACACAACCAGCATCACCTATTATTTCAAACGCAAGGAATTGCTGGCGGCCGCCGTGCTCGAACGCGCGCTTGAACGCATCGAAGCCCTGGTCGCGGAAGCCGCCGCCGAGCCGACGCCGCAAGCGCGGGTCGAGCGGTATGTCCGTCTCAATTTCGACCTGCAGGCCCGCATCAATGCCGAGATCGAGCGGCCGATTGCGGTGATCTCCGACATCCGCGCCCTCAACGAGCCCTTCGGCAGCGAATTGACCGCGCGCTATGTGCAGGTCTTCCGCAAGCTGCGGACGTTTTTCGACGCGCCCAGGACTCCGGAAGAGAAAATCCTCGGGACGATCCGCGCCCATGTCCTGGTCCAGAACATGTTCTGGCTGCCAGCCTGGCTGTCGCAGTATTCCACCGGCGATTATGACCGCGTCATCCACCGCATGGTCGAGATCTTCGAGCATGGCATCGCTCGTGACGGTGCCAAGTGGGCGCCCGAACTCCTGCCAATCGATGAGTCGGAGCTGAAGGTCGGGATCGAGGGCATGCCGGGCAATTTCGCCCGCGCCGCCACCTTCCTGATCAATGAGCGCGGCTATCGCGGCGCCTCGGTCGAACAGATTGCCTCGGAACTCAATGTCACCAAGGGCAGTTTCTACCACCATCTGGAAGCCAAGGACGAGCTGGTGCTGGAATGCTTCCGCCGCTCCTATGGCCGCGTGTCGCTGGTCCAGCGCGCCGCCACCAAGGCTGGCGGAAATCAGTGGCAGCAATTGTCCTCCTCCATCGCGACACTGCTCAATGTGCAGCTGTTCAGTGAATTCCCGCTGCTGCGAACGACTGCCTTGCAGGCCCTGCCGAATGATTTGCGCAATGATGTGCTCGACCGTTCCAACCGGATGGCGCGCCGCTTCGCCGGCATGATGATCGACGGCATCACCGAAGGCTCGGTCCGGCCGGTCGACCCGCTGGTCGCCAGCCAGGCGATCATGGGCGCCCTCAACTCGGCCTATGACCTGCGCGACTGGGTCCGGGGTGTCGATCCCGATACCGCCTTCGCCTATTACGCCTCGACGCTGGCCTATGGTCTGTTTTCGGCGCCGCCCAAGCCGTTCACGGGCTGACGGCAACGGGCCTCATCGTCCCCAATGCCGCCCGGCGGCTGCCCTGGCCCGTCAAGTCAGGGGACGCCTGCCTCGCGCCCTGGCTTGCCCAGCCAGTAGGCCGGCAAGCCGGCCAGGATCAGAACACCACCCCAGGCGAGCACTTCGAGACCGGAACCCAGGACGGCGAAGGCCGCATAGGCGCCAGCGGCGAGGGCGATGATGGCCCAGCCTCTGGCGGATCGCCAGGAATGGCGCAGCTCGGCCACCGCGCTGACCAGCAGCGGCAGCAGGAGACAGACCGTGCTCATCATCGCCAGGAAGGTGAAGGCGCCGACCAGGCCGCGCGAGTAATTGGCGACCAGCAGGACCGAGCCCAACCCCAGCGACAGGAGGAGGGAGAGTTGTGGCGCGCCGCCCTTGTTGCGTCGACCCAGGGCAGCGGGTGCCAGCCGGTCCAGCGCCAGAGCCATCGGCATCTGGCCGGACAGGAAAATGATGCCGTTGAGCGCCCCGGCCGTGGACACCATCGCCCCGATGGCAATCAGCCCCGGCCCCCAACTGCCCAGGACACGGGCCGCATCGGAGAAGGGCGAGGTGGAGCTGGCCAGGTCGGCAGCCGGCACAACCAGCATGACCGCAGCGGTCGCGGCGATGTAGATGAGGGCGACCGTGATTGTGCCGACCACCGTGGCGCGCGGAACGGTGCGGGCGGCATCGCGGACATCACCGGCCGGCACGGTTCCCGCTTCGAGGCCGGCAAAGGCCCACATGGTCAAGAGCGCGGTCGCGGCCAGCACCGGGAAGAAACCGCCACCGGACGGATTGATCTCGGGCAGGTTGGCGACATCGCCGGTGAAGAAACCGACGCCGATCACCACGAAGATCGGCACCAGTTTCAGGATCGTCGTCAATAATTGCACGATGCTGGCATCGCGGATGCCGTGCAGCGAGATCAGGCCCAACCCCCAGATCAGCGCCAGCCCGCAGCCCATCTGGGCCATCGGCGAGGCGCTCAGGCCCGGAATGAAAACAGTCAGATAACCGACAAAGGCAATCGCGACGGCGGGGATGGAGATCCAGTAGGAGGCCCAATAGCCCCAGGCGACAAGAAAGCCGGTGAGGTCGCCGAAAGCGTCATGGGCAAAGGCGATCGGACCACCGGTCCTTGTCGTGCGATGGGCGAGCCGGCCCAGCACCAGCGCCAACAGGATCGAGCCGCCAGCCGTCACCAGCCAGCCGGAAAACCCCATCAAGCCGTAGGGTGCGAGGACGGCGGGCAGCATGAAAATGCCGGATCCGATCATGATCCCCACCACCAGGGACCAACAGCCCCAAAAGCCGATCGTCTTGTGCGCCGGCTTGGCGAGCGATGCAGCGTCCTGCGCTGTCGTCTTGTGGTCTGTCATGGTCGTCTGTCCCCCCGGACGCAGAACCCGTCAGCCACAAGCGGCGTAGGCATCCCGTAGCAGATTGTGCCAATGCCAGACGCCGGCCTCCTGGTCGGGCGAGAGCCGACCGGGCTGGTAGGCGCCGGAGGCGAGGCCTTTCTGGACGTGTTCGCAGATCATGCGATCCTCGTCCTGGACGCTGTCGGAAAAAGCATCATCGGCCTCGGCCCGGCCGGCTTCGCCGTCGGCATAATAGAAATCAAACTCGACCCGGCAGGCATCCGGCCCGTTGGCCACCACGCGATTGGTTTGCATGCGGCCCGGCAGGATGTTGAGCATGGTATTGGGATAAATGAAGAAATAGAGCGCCTCACCGGCCGCATAGGCCTCGGTCTCGGCGTCGACCGGCGAGCGTTGCAGGGACCAGAAGCGCGCCAGCTCGGTCTTGTAGTCGGGATAGGAAACGACCTGGGTCAGGTCGGGATGGACGAAGGGCAGGTGATAGCCTTCGAGATAATTGTCGACATAGACCTTCCAGTTGCAGGCCACGTCATAAATCCGGCTGTGATGGTGGTTGAGCCCGTCCAGCGCGCCGGTCGGCACAATATCGTCGATCCCGGCCATGATGTCGGCAAAACCCGGCCCGAGGCGCGTGCGGGCGAAAACCAGTCCGTTCCAGACTTCAGTCTCGATGCGCTCCAGCGCGATGTCCCGATGATCAAACCCGTCGGCGGCCTGCATCTCCGGCGCCGTGCGCAGGTGTCCATCGAGGTCATAGGCCCAGCCGTGATAGGCGCAGCGCAGACGCTTGGCGCCCTTGCCATCGCACAGGGCGAGCGGTCCGGCGCGGTGACGGCAGATGTTCAAAAACCCGTTGAGCCGGCCCTCGCCATTGCGCACCAGCAGGATCGGCACGCCGCCGATCTCGCGCACGATATGATCCCCGGGTTCGGACAGCGCACTGGCCGGCGCCACGACCTGCCAGCCGCGCGACAGGATTTCGCGCTGATCAAGGGCCAGCGCTTCCGCCCCGACATAGCGCGTCGGGTCGAGCGCCCGGGCCGCGGCCAAGGGGCGTTTCGGATCCGTTCTGTCAGTGGAAGGCGGGGCGTAAAGATCGTCCATGCCGGGACGCTAACGGCAACGGCCCCGCCTGCCAATGAAATCCGTCGCCGGATCAGGCGTAGCTGATCACTTCGAACTCGATCCCGTCCGGATCGTCAAAATAGAAACGCCGGCCCGGTTCATAGTCGGCATGGGAGTGGGTGTGGATGCCACTGGCCTTGATCCGCGCCTCGGCGGCGTCGAGATCATCGACCAGAACGCCAATATGGTTGAGCCGCCCGGTCGGCATATCGGTCGGCTCGGGATAGGCGTAGACGGCGACATAACTGGCCTCGCCGCCAACATGGTAGGCGGTACCACCATTCTTGGCCGGGCCATGCCAGCGCACCTGCCAGCCAAACCATTCGGTCAGGCGGCGGGCGGTGGCTTGAGGGTCGGTGACCGTCACATTGACGTGTTCGAGCATCGCATTTGTCATGGAAATCTCCTGTACCGCGACCGGCTTGGCCGCTTGAACAGGCTGTGAGATAGTTCCTCAACCTAAGTTGAGGTCAAGCTTTGGATCCGGAACAATTCATATCCCCCACGGCCGCAGACCCCCTGTCCATCGGGCAGCTGGCCGAACGCACTGGTGTCGCCGTGTCGGCAATCCGTTTTTATGAGGACAAGGGGCTGGTCCAGCCGACCCGCAATACGGGCGGACAACGCCGTTTCAAGCGCGCCGATGTCCGGCGCATTTCCTTCATCCTGATCGCCCAGAAACTGGGGCTGTCCATTCGCGAGATCGGCGATGCGCTGACCTCCCTGCCCGACCGGCGCACGCCAACCCAATCCGATTGGGCGCGAATCAGTGCCAGCCTCAAGGATCGCCTCGACCAGCAGATTGATGCGCTGACGCAAATGCGTGGACGGCTGGACAGTTGTATCGGCTGCGGCTGCCTCTCCCTGAAAGCCTGCCAGCTCTACAATCCCCGCGACCGTCTCGCCGGCCTGGGCGCCGGCCCGCATTTCGGGGTGACCGACCCGCCAGACTGATCACCCATGAAAAAGGCCGGCGGATTGCCCCGCCGGCCCTGTTCATCAGGATGACCTGTCGCCTATTCGGTGACCGGGAAACCGCGGTCCCGCATCAGCGCCGAGACGTCGGCATCGCGGCCGCGGAAAAGGCGGTAAGCCTCTGCCGGGTCCATCGAATTGCGCGGCGCGAAGAGATATTCAACCAGGCGGGCCGAAACCTCCGGGTCATAGAAACCACCCGGTGCTTCCTGGAAGGCTTCGGCAGCGTCGGCGGTGAGGACATCCGCCCACATGTATCCGTAATAGCCGGCCGAATAGCCCTCGCCCGAGAAGATATGCCCGAAATGCGGCGAACGGTGACGCATCACAATCTCATCCGGCATGCCGAGACGCGCCAGGGTCTCCCGCTCAAACGTGTCCGGATCGCTCATCTCGGCCGGGTCGGTGGTGTGATAGACCATGTCCATCAGGGCCGAGGCGAGATACTCGCCGGTCGAGAAACCCTGGTTGAAATTGGCGGCCGCACGGATGCGCTCGATCAGGGCTTGCGGCATCGGCTCGCCGGTTTCGACATGGGTCAGGTAATTGTTGACTACCGGATCGGTGAGCACCCAGCGCTCGAGCAATTGCGACTGGAATTCGGTGTAGTCGCGCACACCGCCATTCAGGGTCGGATAATCGACATTCGACGACAGGTAATGAAGCGCATGACCGAATTCGTGGAAGAAGGTCGTCGCATCGTCGAAGGAGACGAGCACCGGCTCGCCCGGGGCGCCCTCAACAAAGTTCGAGTTATTGGTGGCCAGCACATTGGTCTCGCCATCAATCGTGGTGTGCGAACGGAAGGAATTGGCCCAGGCGCCGGACCGCTTGCCCTGACGGGCGAAGGGATCGAGATACCACAGGCCGACATTGGCGCCGGTATCGCGATTGGTCACTTCCCACACGCGCACGGATGGGTGCCAGACCGACACCTCGCCCTCCGGCAGTTCACGGAAGGCAAAGCCAAACAGTTCGCCAGCGACGTAGAACATGCCTTCGCGCAGATTATCGAGCTGCAGGTATTGCTTCACCTCTTCACTGTCGAGGTCGTAGCGGGCCGAGCGGACCTGCTCGGCATAATAGCGATAGTCCCAGGGCTGGATGGCGATGTCGTCGCCATTGGCATCGGCAAGCGCCTGCATGTCGGCGACTTCTTCCTCGATGCGCGCGACGGCGGCTGTCCAGACGCCTTCCATCAACTCCATGGCCCGCTCGGGCGTGCCGGCCATGCGGTTCTCCAGACGCCAGGAGGCGTAATTGTCATAGCCCAAAAGGCCGACACGCTCGTCGCGCAGCTGCAGGATCTCGGTGATGATGGCGTTATTGTCGAACTCGCCGCCATTGTCGCCACGCGAATAATAATTGGTCCACACCTGCTCGCGCAGATCGCGTTCGTCGGAAAGGGTCAGGAAAGGATCCATCGAGGAGCGGGTGTTGGTGATGGCGTATTCGCCCTCACGCCCGCGCGTGGCAGCGGCGGCAGCTGACGCGGCCACGAAGTCGGCCGGAAGGCCGGAAAGCTGATCCGCCGTCAGATAGGTGACGTAATCACCCTCATCATTGAGCACGTTATTGGCAAAATCAGTGTGCAGCTCGGCCAGACGGGCATTGATCGCGGCATAACGTTCGGCGGCTTCGCCTTCCAGCGTTGCGCCATTGCGGGCGAACCCGTCATAGGTCAGCACCACGACGCGCTGTTGCTCCGGCGTCAACGTCTGCATCTCGGCGCCATCATGGACCGCACGGACCCGGGCAAAAAGCGCTTCATTCTGGGTGATCTGCGAGCTGAAGGCCGACAGTTCGGAGGACATTTCACGCTGGATATCGCGGAATTCCGGCGACGACATGTTCGACGACCAGATGCCCCAATAGGAGAAGACCCGGCCCAGCGGCGCACCGGCCCGCTCGAGTTCGAGGATCGTATTTTCGAAATTCGCCGGCTCGGGATTGGCGACGATGGCATCGATCTCGGCCAGGTTAAGCGCCATGCCTTCACGCAGCGCGTCGCGCAGATCGTCGAGGCTGGCATTGTCGAAGTCCGGCGTGCCGCCATAGGGGCCGGTCCATTCCGCCAGAAGCGGGTTGTCGAAACTCGCGACTTCAGCGGCTTCGGTCTCGTTCGCCTCGGTCATTGCCGCCGCGGTCATCGCGCTGGTCTCATCCGTCTCGACGGTCTCGTCAGCGGGCGTGCAGGCGGCGGCAAAAAGTGCGGCCGTGCTCGCGGTGATCATCATTAGTTTGCGCATGTGAAATGCTCCCCGAAAAATTATTGCCGCACACTAACGGTCCGCGGGCCGTTGCAAAAATGAAGATTTCACCATCTGCACCCTGAAACGATCCGCCCATCAGTCGGCAGCAACAGTTGGCGCATCGGGCTCGCGCCCCCCGACCGCAAGATCATGCTCGTCCCAAGCCGCGACCAAGGTGTCGGCAATATCGGCCCGGCCGGCTTCGAGGGCGGTCAGGATATGAGCCTCGGCGGCGGCGATCCGGTTGCGCATTTGCTCGCGGGCCGCCGGATCACGCGCCAGAGCGTCGTGCCGCGCCGCGCCCTGGGCCCACAGGGCGGGGTCGAGCGGACTGGCGGACGCGTCGAAAGTGATCGGCCGGAAGAGCGAGATGCATGGCGTCTTGGTTCCGGTGATCGCGATCGCCGGTGGCGCATCGGGCGCAAGGCGAGCAAGCATCGCGTTGACAGCATGATCCTGACGAAGAAACCCACCATGATGCTGACAAAGATCCCGCTTGGACCCCGGGGTGAAACCATCACCGCGATCATGATGCCGCAGAATTGCAGCAAGCCCCTGAAAGCCGGGCGTTTCCAACCCCTCGAGCCGGGTCAGTGCAGCCGCCCGGCGCGCGGTTGCCCGCCCGAAATGCCGCCGCAGCCAGGCTTCATCATCGGCACCAAAACCGTCAGTGGGTGCACCCTCTGATGCCATGGTCACCGGGCCTTCCAGTGAATAGGCATTCGAGATCGCGGCATGATTTCTGACCCGGTCCAAGCGCCACTCGCGGCCGCATGTCTCCAGAACCAGTATCTCGGCGGCGTCGGCGATCAGGAAATTGCTGTCATGACGATGACCCCGGCCGCGCCAGCCGGCAGGCCCGCCTTGCCCATGTGTTTCAAGCAGGTGGATGATGATCGCGGCGGCCTCATGCGCCGAACTGCTGCGTTCCAACCCGAGCCGGACCAGATCCATCCCGAGAAGCGCCGCCCCCTTTTTCATCACCCGCCGCGAGTGCACAGCCTTGTTGCTGACCACGACGCCGTCCGCATTGACGCCCATTTCCGCGCCCCATACGCCATCCGGGCGGGACAGGATGACCGCTTGGCGGTCTGCAACTTGGTCGATCCCGATATGGGTACAGGCGAGGCGCTCGGTGCTGTCACCGGTCACCGCCTCATGCCGCTCTACATGCTGGATCTCGCCGGGATGGCGCACCGAATTGCTGGCAAACCAGACCGCACCGGCGCCGCGTATGGCGAGCATCTCACCCATCCGCCAGCCTCGCGGCCATCACACCATGTTCCTGTTTCGCCATGCCGTATGCCTGCCCTTGCTTCACCCGCGACGCTTCATCATGTCACGGTCGTCCGGCGACGTTAACGAAGCCATAACCCTTTCGCCGCTCTGTCGCCGTATTCGCCTGTCAGAAGCAACAGGTCCTAATTGCCAGTGGAGTTTTCCATGCGTGCCCTCATGACTGTCATCGCTGCGCTTGCCCTCGGCGTACCCGCGCCGGTCATGGCGCAGGACCGCCAGACCACCGATTACGGCCAGCCGAGCGAGTATTCCGAACCGGTTGACGCCTATTCCCAGGACGAGATCGTCGATGCGGTGTCCGACTTTTTCGGCGTCACCGCCGAGGCGGCTGCCAGTGCCCTGGAACGCGTGTTTTCCGATCTTGGACGACCGGTCGGCTATATCGCGGGCGAGGAAGTCGCCGGCGCTGCGGGCATCGGCCTGCGCTATGGCGAAGGTTATCTGACCCTGCGCGGCCTCTCCGAGCGGCAGAAAGTCTATTGGCGCGGCCCGTCAATCGGTTTTGACGCCGGCGGCAATGCCAGCCGGGTCTTCGTGCTGGTCTATAATCTCGACGATGTGGATCGTCTCTATCAACGCTTCCCGGGTGTTGAGGGCACGGCCTATTTCGTTGCCGGTCTCGGCGTAAACTACCAGCGCGCCGACGACATTACCCTGGCCCCGATCCGCTCGGGTGTCGGCCTGCGGGCGGGTGCGAATATCGGCTACCTCGCCTATTCCCGCCGCCGCGCCTGGCTGCCGTTCTGATGCAGATTCGGACCTTTTCACCCGATGATGAAACCGGCGTCGACACCCTGCTGAAAGCCGCTTTCCCGGGTCCGGGCGAAGCGCGCCTCGTCACGGCTTTGCGGGCTGCCGACGCCGACACGCTTGAACTGGTGGCGGAAGATCACGGCCAAGTCGTGGGCTGCGTCATGTTCTCACCGGTCACGGCGCGCTGCGATGATGGCAGCGAGCGGCACGGCGTCGGCCTTGGCCCGGTTGCGGTCATCCCGGAGCATCAGGCTCGCGGCATCGGCGTGGCGCTGATCGAGGCCGGCATCAGTTATCTGACCACGTTGGGCGTGCCCTGGTGTGTCGTGTTGGGTGAACCGGATTACTACCAGCGCTTCGGTTTCACGGCGGCGGCCAGTTGGAACTGGTCCTGGGCCGGTGATCCGGACGGGCAGTTCGCGGCGGCCTTCCAGGTCCGCGCACTGAACGGTCCACCGCCGCGGTCAGGTGTCGCCAGCCTGCATTATCACCCGGCCTTCCTCGGCGTCTGACCATCGGGTGAGTGCTCGACATCGCACAGGCCGTGATCGGACAGGGTCTGAATGACCCGGCAATCATCCATCACCCCGTGTGAGCATTGGGCAATCATGCCCTCCAGCGCCTGCTTGACGGCGACCAGACCGGCCAACCGCCGCTCGACATCGGCCAATTGCTGACGCGCGATCCGGTCCGCCGCCTCACAGGACCGCTCGGGCTGACGTGACAGGTCCTGCAGGGCCCGCAGATCATCCAGCCCGAAGCCGAGATCGCGGCCATGGCGGATGAAGCGCAATTGTTCCAGATGGGCGCCGTCATAGCGCCGCTGACCTCCCGGCGACCGCCCGGGCTCGTCCAGCATGCCAATCGATTCATAGTACCGGATGGTGGGAATTTTCACGCCGGTCTTGCGCGAAAGCGTGCCTATGGAAAAATCTGACATCGCCCCTTGAACCTCCAATCACTAGAGGGATTAGGGTTGAACCTAGTTGAGAAGATAGGACGAGGACAAGCCATGTCGGCGGGGTGTGGACACGCAGAGGCATTCGATGGCAGTTCGCCGGGCTTCCGGCGCGCGCTGTGGGCGGTGATCGCCATCAATGCGATCATGTTCGTGGTTGAGATGCTGGCCGGCGCGGCCGCCCAATCGCAGGCACTCAAGGCCGACGCCCTCGATTTCGCCGCCGATGCGGCGACCTATGGCCTGTCACTCTATGTGATCGGGAAACCCGCCGCGTGGCGGGCCAATGCGGCGCTGATCAAGGCGGCCAGCCTGCTGCTGATCGGCGTCTCCATTCTCGGCCTGGCCATCTGGCGGACCGTGTTCACGGTGCAGCCCGAAGCCGGCTTGATGGGATCGATCGCCGTGCTGGCACTGATTGCCAACCTCGCCAGCGTGCTGATCCTGATGCGCTGGCGCGATGGCGACGCCAATGTCCGCTCGGTCTGGCTGTGCTCGCGCAATGACGCGATCGGCAATCTCGCCGTTCTCGCCTCAGCCGGCCTCGTGGCCTGGACGGCCACGCCCTGGCCCGACCTTGCCGTGGCCGCGATCATGGCCGGCCTGTTTACCAGCTCGGCCATCCAGATCATGCGCCAAGCCATCGCCGAGCGTGCCGGCCGTGACGCCCATCAACACGGGGAGGCCGGCTGCGGAAATCAATGTCCGTCGGTCGAGAAAACAGACCCGATCGTCTCGTCCGAATGACGGCGGCGCGGTGCGTGGTCGCGATGGTGACGACCGTCACGCCCATGTGTACGCGGCGGGGCGCAATCGGAGCAACCTGAGGCAATGCGCTCGCGAACCGCGGCCAGGCTTTCCGACAGGTCGTGGAAGCGATCCTGGCCATCATGCCAGAGCGCTGCCGTGTCCTGACAGGCGGCCTCATCGAAACGGTTCTCTTCCAGGCAACGGTTATAGGTGCGGCAGGATGAGGTCGCGAAACGGTAGGAAGCGTCGAGATCGGTCTCGAAGGCGGCGATGATTTCCTGCGTCCGGCTGTCGGCGACATTGGCGCTGGTGTGGGCATCGGCCCGGATCTCCTCGCGATAGGCGTGGACCTCTTCCAGCATGGCCAAGCGTTGTTCCGCGAGCGTGTCGACCAAGCACATCGCGATCGCCGGGCCGACCGTGTCGACCATTACCGGCGGGCGATGGTGAACGACCGGGGGCTGGGTCGGGCCAGCGGGCGGAAGGTTGGCCCGGCCATGGCCTGAACAGGCGCCGAGCGCGGTCGCCGAGACCAGCATCACCATCAGCGTCTTCATCGGGGTCTTGGTCATCATCATCCTCCCAAATCCGTCCACCTATTCGGCGGCGGGTTGGCCTCCGTCCATCGCTGCCTGGTAGCAGCCGGGCTGTTGCAGTTCACTGCCGTTGGCGCGGCGCATCTCGTCAACACGGCGCTGCCAGGCGAGATAGAAACGGTCATCATTGGCGACGGCGTCATTGATCAGCGCTTCGGAGATCCGCGACCAGCGCACCGCCGGTTCTCCGGACACGCCGACCACGCTGCGCAGGCGTCGCGCCCGGTCATGACCAAGATCGGCCGCGCGGCGCAGATAGCTGTCTGCCCGTTCAGGGCTTTCGACAATGCCGCACAGGCGATAACTGCCCTGGACAGTGCCGGTGCCATAAATCACCGCGAGATTGAAATTGGCGCCGGCATGGCCGCGCTCGGCTGCGGTCTCCAGCCATTCCAGCGAGGTGTCGATATTCTGTTCCAGGCCGAGCCCGGTCGCAAACATGATGCCGAGCAGGTTCTGGGCATGAGCATCACGCGCCGTGAGGGCGGCATGGCAGACCAGTGTCACGGTTTCCGCCGGGGTCAGGACGCCGGTCAGATCGAAACCGAGATCACCCTGGAAGTCCCGCACCGATCGACGCGTCATCGGCCCATAACTGCCGTCGATCTCGCCATTGTAATAGCCGAGCGCCGCGAGTGCGCGCTGGCGCAGGACGAGCTCGATGATGTCGCCATCATCTTCGGTCTGGTCGAAACCATAGGCGATACGGGCCAGGCTCTGCGGTGTGGCGGGGCAGGAGCGTTCCAGCACAGCGGCCTGCAGGCGCTGATGCGCCACCAGGGAGGCTTGCGCACCGCCAACAGAGGAGCCAATCAGCAGCGCCTCATCCCAGGCGGCACGGGCCTCGTCGATCCGGTCGACGGCCTGATAGGCATCGCCGACGCGCAACCAGCAGCGGGCAATGGCCGCATCATCAACGCCGTAATGATCGGGCGAACAGATGCGTTCGCCCGGGTCGCGCGTGAAGACCGGTGGGCGGGAAATCGGACGGCCCTGAACCGAGGACCCCGGTCCGGCAATGCCAGTGGAGAGGCTCAACCCGCTGCCGGAGCCTGTCGTCGCCCCGTTCGAGCCGGACGAGGTGCCGCGGACATCGGGTGGCGGATCTGGATAGAGCGTGTCGCTGCCGGGATAGCTGGTCCCCGGCGACCCATGCGTGATCACACTGCCAGGCGGTGCACTCCCCGACTGGGTCTGGGGGCGCCGCGACTGGCCGAAGGGCCACCAACCGGCCTCGTCATCAGCGCAGTATTGGCCAGAGCAATAACCGGCGTCATAGGCCCGGGCGTGGGTAAAACCGAGCACCACGACCAACCCGATCAGAACGAGAATGGTTGCGGCAGCCTGGGCCAGCAGGGCGGTCACTCGCTCCATGTCGGGAACACACTCCTCCGGGCCGGGCCCGACGCTGCCATTAGCTTTCTGTTAACCACCCTAACGGTTGTACCGAAACTCCGCCATACGCCTCACGCGCGATAGCGCAAAAAAATTCCGGCCGCCGGGACGAGAGTCGCCGCCATTTTCTCGTATAAATAGAATTATATAGACCAAAATTCTCGTCAGACGGGAATCTTGACGAATTCGAGTTCCGGCCAGATGCGGGCCTGTCCGGCAACCTTGCGGTTCCAGCCTTCCGGATGCGCCACCCCCGCCATCGGACGGATTGTGCGGCTGAACACGGCGTCCAGTCCGAACGGTGCCAACACCTCCGGTTGGCCCTGCTGATCAAGCCGAATGGCGACGGAGTGCGTCTTGGAGGCAAAATGGCGCAGCGCGTCAGTCGTGTCGCGCAGCGGCGTGCGCTGCGTGCCGTATTGCGCATTGAACCAGATATGGACGCGGGCCTGATTGCAGACCTCGACCGGCACCGGCAAATCGGCGAAGCGGGCTTCGGCGGGTCCCACAATCGCGGCTTCCGCCTCGGCGCTCAGATCGCTGGCGTCGAAATAGGCGAGATCATAATCATTGATCCCGTGACCGGGCGCCCGACCGGTCAACGCATTCCACACGGCCTTGTAGACAGCCCCCGCCATCAACGCCCAATCCGGCAGTCCGAGCCCATGCGCCCGCACCAAGACCTCGCGCGCCAACGGATCGGTCATGACCGCCGCGATCACATAATCGGCCCGCTCCGCCTCGGGCGGTACCGCCCAGTCGCTTGCGGCGGGCACCATGATCAGCTGCGCAGGCTGGCGCCGGTGGCCTTTTCGACCTTGGCAATGATGCCGGCACCGATGGCCTCGATCTCTTTTTCGGTCAATGTCTTGTCGCGCGGCTGCAGCGTGACCTCGATGGCCAGTGAGACCTGCCCCTCCGGCACGCCCTTGCCGTCATAGACGTCGAAGATGGAGACGTCGGAAATCATCTGCTTGTCGGCGCCCTTGGCGGCGCGGACCAGCGTGTCGGCGGCCACGGACTTGTCGACCAGGAAGGCAAAATCTCGGGTGACAGGCGTCAGGTCGGCCCGCTCCAGCGGCGTGCGGGCCTTGAGGCCGGACGCCTTCTTGGGCTGCGGGATCGCGTCGAGCACGATTTCAAACGCCAGGACACGACCATCAATATCGAGCGTCTTGAGCACGGCAGGATGGACCTCGCCGAACTCGGCCATCACATTCTTGGGACCCAGGCGCAGCACACCGGATCGACCCGGATGCCACCAATCACGCGCCTCGGCGACGACCTGAAGATTGTCGACGGGGGCGCCGGCCGCAGCCAGCGCCGCAAGGGCATCGGCCTTGGCGTCGAAAATGTCGGGCTGGCGCGTGCCGGCCCAATGTCGACCAGCCTCGACGCGACGCACGCCGGTCGCGACCAGTTTCTGGCCCTTGTCGCTGTCGTCGAGATAGATCGGTCCGACCTCGAACAGGCGCGCATCGTCCTGGCCCCGGTCCGCATTGGCCTGCAGCGCGGTGAGCAGGTGGATCAGTGCCGTCGGACGCATCACGTCCAGTTCCGACGAAATCGGGTTCTCCAGTTCCAGCCCCTCACCATGACCGCCAAACAGCTTGGCCTGTTCGGTGTTGCAGAAGGACCAGGTCACGGATTCGCTATAGCCCCGGCCGGCAAGCGCGCGACGGGCATGACGGGCGCGCAGCTGCATCACCGTGGCCGGCGCCTCGCGGCGTACCGGCGGGCGCGGCAGGGAGACGGCGTCGAGCTTGTCGAAGCCGTGGATGCGGGCGACTTCTTCAACGAGATCAGCCTTCTGGGTACAATCCATGCGCCAGCTCGGAACGCCGACAGTCAGGACATCGCCCTCACCTGCCGGGGCAAAGCCCAGGGTTTCCAGGATGCGGATGATCTCGGCGCGCGACAGGTCGAGCCCGGTCAGGCGCTTGACCTCCGCGATCGGGAATTCAATGTCGGCCGGTGCTGCCGGCGTTTCACCGGCGACAATCACCTCGGAGGCTTCGCCGCCACAGTATTTCAGCACCAGCTCGGTCGCCTGCTCGATGCCAGCCTGTGGCGAGGCGGGATCCACACCGCGCTCGAAGCGGTATTTGGCATCGCTATCGATCCCCGTCGCCTTGGCCGTGGCGCGAACCTGCAGCGGCTCGAACCAGGCGCTTTCAACGAAGACATCGGTCGTCGAAGCCGAGACACCGGAATAGGTACCGCCCATGACACCGCCAAAGCCATGGCAACGGGCGTCGTCGGCAATCACGCACTGGTCCTCGGTGGGCACATGTTCCTTGTTGTCGAGCGCCTCGAACCGATCCACCTCGCCGCGACCGCGACGAGCCCGGATCGGGCCTTCCAGCTTGGCCAGGTCATAGACATGCAGCGGACGGCAGCGATCAACCGAGATCATGTTGGTGATGTCGGCGAGGAAACTGATCGGACGCAGGCCGATCGCCTTGATCGCCTTTTTCAGCCAGTCCGGGCTCTCGCCATTCTTGACGCCGCGGATCACCCGACCGGCATAGACCGGGCAGGCTTCCGGCCAGTCCAGCTCGACCTGGACCGGGCAAGGGAAGTTGCCGGGGATGGCGTCGATATCATGGGTCTTCAGCGTGCCGATACCGGTGGCGGCGAGATCACGGGCAATGCCGCGCACGCCGAGCCAGTCGGGGCGGTTGGGCGTCACCTCGAAATCGATGACCGGGTCGGCCATGCCGAGCGCGACCACTGCCGGCGTCCCGACCTCGAAAGGCTCGGGCAGGTCGATGATGCCATCATGATCCTCGCCGAGCTCGAGTTCCTTGGCCGAGCACATCATGCCATGGCTCTCGACGCCACGGATCTTGCGCGGCTTCTTGTCGAGCGCGAAGTCGAGACCGGGAATATACGTCCCCAGCGGCGCATAGACGGCATACATGCCGGTGCGCGCATTCGGAGCGCCGCAGACGATCTGCTTGGTGCCGTCGATGGTCTCGACCGTGCACACTTTCAGCTTGTCGGCGTCGGGATGCTTTTCCGCATGGGTGACATGGCAGACCGTGAAGGCCGCGAACTTCTCCAGCGGATTGTCGATATCCTCAATCTCGAGACCGGCCATGGTCATCGCCTCGGCGATCTGGTCGAGCGTGGCCTCGGTCTCGAGGTGGTATTTCAGCCAGGAAAGCGGGAATTTCATCGTCGGCTCCTGCCGTCACTTACAAGTTGGAATCCGGATCGACCGCGGGACAGGCGTCGATCGGCTCGGGATGATTGGTCCGGCCATCACGAAGGGCCGTCCAGCACCGCCCATAGACGGAGCAGTAACAGGCCTCGACCGTGACAGCGAAGAAGTCGGCCTGATACTCACCTATGAGCGGCCAGCGCTCCTCGCTCACTGGCCAGGTGATCTGCGCCAAGATGACGGTTTCACCCGGCGCGAGGATCGCGCCCTGGCTGCCGCCGGTCCACATGTCAGGGCGTGGCAGACCTTCCGGCCGACGCGTCCCCATCTCTTCCCAGTGGCGCAGTGGCTGACCGGCAAAGACCGCGTCGATCCGGTTTATCAGGGCCGGACCAATGCCGTCATTGGTCATGCCGACGAGAAAGATGTGCTGGCCATCCTCGGTCGACATCTGGGTCTCAACCTGCACCGCCGGCCAGACATCGGCATGCTGCTGCGCCCGCATCACCCGCGACTGGTCCCAGGCCACGAACAGCGCAATGGCCGAAATCAGGATCGCTGCCAGCGAGGTGATGGCGGTGTGATTGGATTTGAGCCAGGCGATGATCGATTTCATGGGACTGGCACCTCCGCCCCGGTGGCGATGCGTGAAGCCTGCCCGCCGTTCGGTCCGCCGGTCACACCGATGCGCTCAAACGGATCAACATCGACCGCAGGACAGCTGCGCACAGGGGACCGACCCGCATTGCCGGACGAGGAGGTCCAGCATCGATTGAAGACTGAGCAGTAACAGGCCTCGACAGACCAGTGTTGCCATTCTGCGAGAAGCGCACCCAGCTCATCCTCGCTGAGCGAACCACGCTCCCACATGAACATGACCGGTTCGACTTCGCCGCCCGGCGCCAACGCCCGGCCATTTACGCTCGACCAGGATCGATCGAACCCAATCGGCAAGAGCGCAATCAGCGCGTCGAAGTTATCGGACACCACACCACGACGTCTCAGGCTGACACTTTCGATCATCGCCGGACCGACGCCATTATTGACGACACGCAGACCAACACTGCGCAGGTCGGGGGTGGAGCTCACAAAGCCGTCAAGCTGCAGCACCGGCACCACCGCCCCATGCTGCTGCGCCCGCATAACCCGGCCCTGATCCCAGGCGACGAACAGCGCTGCGATACCCACAAGCATCGCGCCAACGCCTGTCAGCGTCTGGTGGTTATTTGTGAGCCAGCGCCACATGATCGGTTCAGCTCAAACCCGTCGCCAGATTGGCCTGCAGCAGCGGGCTGAACCCGTAATGCGCCATCCAGCGAACGTCGGAATTGAAGAAGTCGCGCAGGTCCGGGGCGCCGTATTTCAGCATGGCGAGACGGTCGACACCCATGCCGAAGGCGAAGCCCTGATATTCGTCCGGGTCGAGGCCGCAATTACGGATCACATTCGGGTGGACCATGCCGCAGCCGAGGATTTCCATCCATTTGTCGCCGGAGCCGACCTTCACGGCATCACCGACCCGCTCATAGCGCACATCCATCTCCGCCGACGGCTCGGTGAAGGGGAAGTGGTGCGGGCGGAATTGCGCTTCCACCTGGTCGGTCTCGAAGAAGGCGGCGATGAAATCCATCAGCGTGCCCTTGAGGTGACCCATATGGGTTTCCTTGTCGATCACCAGGCCCTCGACCTGATGGAACATGGGCGTGTGGGTCTGGTCCCAGTCACAACGATAGACCCGACCCGGCGCGATGATGCGGATCGGCGTCTTGCCTTCCAGCATGGTGCGGATCTGCACCGGTGAGGTGTGCGTACGTAGAACCTTGCGCAGGCCGTCCGCGTCCGGCTTCATGAAGAAGGTGTCCTGGGTGTCGCGGGCCGGATGACCTTCGGGGAAGTTCAGGGCGGTGAAATTGTGGAAGTCGGTTTCCACATCCGGCCCTTCAGCGACGGCAAACCCCATATCGGCGAAGATCACCGCCAGCTCTTCCATCACCTGGGTGATCGGATGCAGCGAGCCTTGCGGCTCGGGCCGCACCGGCAGGGTGACATCAACCGTCTCCGACGCCAGCGCCGCATTCAGGGCCGCCGCTTCCAGATCCGCCTTGCGCGCCTCGATGGCGTCATTGAGCCGGGTCTTGAGACCATTGAGCGCCGGGCCCATCACCTGACGCTCTTCCGGGCTCATCTTGCCCAGCTCGCGCATCATCAGCGACACCGAACCCTTCTTGCCGAGCGCCGCAACGCGCACCGCGTCCAGCCCGGCCTCATCGGTCGCGCCATCAATCTGGCTGCGGACCCCGGCCTCAAGCGTGTCGAGATTGGAAGTGTCGGTCATGTCGTGTCGTCCCATACGGTCGGGATTGGATTTAGCGGCTGGGGTTTTGTGTGTCGACTGCCGGGCGCGGCTGGAAGCAAGAATGCCCCCTCATCCCCCCTTCGGGGACCTTCTCCCACGAGGGGAGAAGGCGTGTGAGTGCGCCGCTAACAAGAACGCCCTCTCCCCTCGCGGGAGAGGGTGGCCCGAAGGGTCGGGTGAGGGAGTTTCTGCCGCAAACAAAAAGGGCCCGCCAACGATGCGCTGGCGGGCCTTTTCGACATTCGATGTTCCGGGGGCTTAGCCCAGAGCCGCGCGCGCCTGGTCGACCAGGGCCTTGAAGGCATCCGGCTCGTGCATGGCGATGTCGGCGAGGACCTTGCGGTCGACTTCGATGCCGGCCTTGGTCAGGCCGTTCATGAAGACCGAATAATTCATGTCATACTGGCGAGCGCCGGCATTGATGCGCTGGATCCACAATGAGCGGAAATTGCGCTTCTTGGCGCGACGGTCGCGATAGGCGTACTGGCCGGCCTTTTCCACGGCCTGGACGGCAACGCGGAACGTATTCTTGCGGCGGCCGTAATAGCCCTTGGCTTTCTTGATGACTGACTTGTGGCGTTTAGCGGTCGCCGGTCCGGATGTAACTCGAGACATATCTAAGTGCTCCTACTCGGTGCCAGCGGCTTAAAGGCCGTTCGGGATGTATTTCTTGACGATCTTGGCGTCCTGGGGTGACAGGGTCACCTGGCCGCGCTTGTTGCGGATCTGCTTGGGCGTCCGCTTGATCATCCCGTGGCGCTTGCCGGTCTGGCCCGCCTTGATTTTACCCGTGGCGGTGAGCTTGAAGCGCTTTTTCGCGCCGCTCTTCGTCTTCATCTTCGACATTTTCATCTCCTTTGCAGGACGCGGCGCGCGCATCCGATGGATGGTTCAGCCAGCGGGCATGTCGATTTGGCCCGGTTGGCTGGTGTTGGAAGCGGGGGTTTATACGCACAATCCGCCTGATTGCAAGCGGTGATGCGAGTCGGCGAGCGCTGCGGCGTCAGGACTGTCGGTCGTCAAACCGCGTGGCGTCACACGGCGTGGTCGTCACACAGGCCGCAATCGCGCTCATGCACATGGCCGGCTTTCGCCCGGGAGCGCCAATTCGCGAAATGGGCGCCGGCGAGGATGGTCACCCCGGTCAGGGTCAGGGCGGTTTCGGCCAATGGCGAGAACAGGTGCGAGGCCCCCGTTGCCATGACCGCAAGCCCGACCAGGCCCACCAGGAAAATCGGCCAGCCGGCCCGTGTTGTCCTGACGCTCCAGCCCAGCCCGATCAGCGAGACCGGCGCGGCCAGCGCCAACAGCGCCAAGTGCCAATCATGGCTGAGGCCGAACAGGGCGCCTGCTTCCGGCACCAGCATCGGTGTCGCGGCGGCGGCGGCGGGCAGCAGCAGGCAGTGTGCGATACAAAGGACCGAGAGGCCGACGCCGGTGGCGTCGAACTTGCCCTGATTGGTGGAGATATGACGATGAAGGGGCATGGTCGATCCGGCTGCAATGTGTCGATGATATAGTATAACATCCAGACTTTGCAAACCGTCTAACTGCGCCACCAGAAATTTTCCCGGCACCACGAGAAAGGGCGACCCCTTTGGGGCCGCCCTTCCGATCCCCGCGCGCTGCGCGGCTTTAGTCTTCGTGGAAACCGAGTTCGGAAATCGCCAACACGGCGTCAGCCGCCGGACCCGACGAGTAGGTGCCGACCCAGATGTCGTAGACACCGGCTTGCGGCTCGATGAAGCGGACACCCGGATTGAAATTTCCGGCGCCGTCATCATTGCAATACCACTCGCCGTCCGGCCCGTTGATCACCAGCGTGGTGTCGCGGTCGGAGACGGCCGAAATGTAGAGATCCAGGCCACCCGGCTCGAAGGTCAGCTCGACATCCGGGGCCAGGGTCACGAAACCCCGGCAGGAACGGTCCGCCGCCGACTCGGCTTCAACATCACCGCCAGCCATCAGTTCGACCAGATATGGGTCGGGCACGAAACCGCCGGACAGTTCGACATCGGCATAATTGGCCGGCAGCGAATAATCGAGCGGGGTCTCGGGCAGGAAGCCACCGCCAAAACCGAGTTCGGAAATGTGCAGGGTCGCGGGACCGGCATCATATTCGCCATAGGTTCCGACCCAGATGTCGTAGCGACCGGACATCGGCTCATCGAACACGAGACCCGGATTGAGCTCACCGGCACTGTCATCGTCACAATGCCAGCTGCCATCGGGCGCATTGACGATCAACGTCGCGTCACTGTCCGACGTCGCCGAAAGGTAGAGATCGAAATCGCCGGCCTGGTAGTTCAGGTCGAAGTCCGGAGCGCTGTCGGCCCAGCCACGGCAAGACTCGCCGACAGCCTCGTAGACATCGGTATCGCCGCCAGCCATGACATCGACATTATACGGATCCGGGACAAATCCGGCATCAAGCGAAACCGATCCGGACTGCGACGGCAGCGAATAGTCGAGCACGGCTGGCTCATCGACCATGCCGAGAAAGCCGAGTTCGGACACATAAACCGTCGCCGGCACGCGCTGGTTGGACGAGTAGCGGGCCGTCCAGACGGCGTAGCGGCCGGGCAGCGGGTCGCGGATCTGGACACCCGGGTTCAGGTTCTCCGCGCTGTCATCATCACAATGCCAAGCCCCGTCAGGCGCTTGTACCGCCAGCGTGGTGTCGGAGTCCGACTGCATCGAAACATAGAGGTCAAAGGTGTCGCTGCCGGCATAGTCGACCCAGAGGTCCGGCGCCTGATCAGCCTGCCCCCAGCACATGCCGTCGGCGAAGCGGTCCAGCTCGACCGGGCCGCCCGCTTCAACATTCAGCGTGCGCGGATCATTGGCAAAACCTTCCGACAGGCTCAGCGTGCCATACTCCGGCGGCAGGTCGGCCGACGGTGCCTGCGAGTAGGGATTATCGTCCTCAAAGCCAAGTTCGGAGATATGCAGCATGGCCGGCTCATAGCCGCCACCCGAGCCAAAAGTGCCAACCCAGATATTGTAGACACCACTCTGCGGCGCTTCGAACAGCATGCCCGCATTGAGACCGCTGCCGGCACCGTCATCATCACAATGCCAGCTACCATCCGGCGCATTGACCAGCAGGACCGTATCCACATCCGATGCGGCAGACAGATACAGGTCGAAACTGCCGGCATCGTAGTTGAGATTGTAGGATGGCTGGTAGCTGACAAAGCCCGGGCACCATTCCGAGGCTTCGCTGGCCGGCATCGCGCCACCGGCACGCAGCCCGACCGAGAGCGGGTCCGGCACGAAGCCGGCATTCACATCACTCGAGCCGTAAGCCGGCGCGGCGTTCGGGTCCTGGATCGCGTGGGCAGGTGCGATCGCAAGCATGGCCGCCATCGCGGCTCCGGTCATCAGTTTCAACTTCATGTCTCTCTCCCCCAGGATTGAAGTGTCACTCGCTGTAAAGTTCCGAAATCGACAGGCGTGCTGTCGCCGAGCCGGGACCGAGCAGGCGTCCGACCCAAATGTCGTAATTGCCGGATTGCGGCTCGCCGAAACGGATCGACGGGTTGAGTCCGCTGCCGCTGTCATCATCGCAATACCAAGCACCATCAGGCGCATTGACGACCAGTGTCATGTCCTCGTGCGAACTGGCCGACAGGATGAGCGGGAAGGATCCGGCGTTATAATAGACCGCGACATCCGGCATGCTGCCGCTGATATAACCGTGGCAATCCGGCGATATCTCCGCCGTCGCATCGAGGCGGGCCTCGAAGGCCAGCTCGACAGACTGCGGGTCCGGTGTGAACCCGGCCGACAGATAAACCCCCTCGCCCGGACCGTCCGCAACGGCCAGCGCCATACCCGGGCCAACCGATGCGGTCAGCGCCAGAGCTGGCAAAAGGGCGAAAATCCAGGGGCCGTTCATCATGTCTCCTGTCCGGTGGACGTCACGACGCAGATCCGATTGCGTATCAATTGATCATGCTTTCTCATTGATTTCATCAGAAATCCCCGGCGCTGAACATCATCTGAACGGGTGAGTCGCCATTTCGGCACACACGCGGCGGTAATGCGGCACAGTTCGGGCCCGATCTTCCAGCCTGTTGAAATTTCCCGCAAAACCGGGTTAATCGGCGATCACGCCATGCCGCAAGGCAATGATCGGATTTGCCTCGTGCTGACACCCTCGCTCTCGATCTTCGCCAACCAGGCCTATCGTCACTACTGGATCATGCGACAATTGCTGTCGGCCGCACGACAGATGCAGGCCGTCGCGATCGGCTGGCAGGTCTATGATGTCGCCCGCCAGACCCGCTCGGTCGAGGAATCGGCCTTGCTGCTGGGATTCGTCGGCCTGGCCATGTTCGCGCCGGTCTTTTTCCTGTCCCTGCTCGGCGGACAGGCGGCAGATCGGCTCGACCGCAAACTCATCCTCGTAACCACCAATCTCATCCGGGTGGCCTGCGCCATCGCGCTGGCGATAAGCCCCTTCTTTACCGGACCGATAACGCTGGTGATCGTATTTGGCGCCGCCACCTTCCTTGGCGTCACCCATGCCTTCTCACCGGCCGCGTCCAGCGCCCTGATGGCGCGGATCGTGCCACGCGCCGATATGCGCCAGGCCATCGCCTGGAACTCCCTTGGCTTCCAGGCAGCAGCAATCGGCGGCCCGGCGATCGGCGGTCTGCTTTATATTTTCGGCCCGACCACGGTCTATCTGGTCAGCGCGGCCATGTTGCTGCTGGCGACCGGCTTCATCGCCACCGCCCGGACGCCGCGCCACGAAAAACTGCAAGGCCAGCGCGGCCTGTCGATGGTGATCGAAGGTCTGCGCTATGTCCGCGACAACAAGGTCGTGCTCGGCGCGATTTCACTGGACCTGGTGGTGGTACTGTTCGGCGGCGTGACCGCGCTCCTCCCGGTTTTTGCGCGCGACGTGCTGCACACGGACACGGTGGGGCTGGGTCTTTTGCGGACTGCACCGGCCATTGGTGCCGCCATGATCGCGCTATTGCTGGCGACCCGACCGCTGACCCGGCGCATCGGCGCCTGGATGCTGGGCGCCATCGCCGTCTATGGCGTCGCCATGATCGGCTTCGCCCTGTCTGACGTCCTGATCCTGTCCATGATCGCCCTGGCGGTGACCGGGGCGGCCGACATGATCTCGGTCTTCATCCGGCAATCGATCATACAGCTGGCCACGCCACTGGGCATGCGCGGACGGGTTTCGGCGGTTGAATTCATCTTCATTTCGGCCTCGAACGAGCTCGGCGAATTCGAGTCCGGGGTTGCCGCCCGCTTCCTCGGTCCGATCGGCGCCGTCCTGCTGGGCGGTGGCATGGCGCTGGTCACAGCCGCCGCCTGGTTCCGCCTCTTCCCGCAACTGGCACGGACGGATGAGCTGGAACATGTCGAGGAAGAGCCCGCCAAACCTGCCAGCTGACCGCCAACAAAAAACGGCGCCCCCGATGGGACGCCGTTTTCATTGATCGCAAGGCGGCACGCGCTAGCGCGGCGCCATCACCATGACCATGAGACGACCTTCAAGCTTGGGCTCGAACTCGACCTTGGCCACGTCGCCGAAGTCTTCCTTGACCCGGTTCATGATGTCCATGCCGCGATCCTGGTGAGCCATTTCCCGGCCCCGGAATCGCAGGGTCACCTTGACCTTGTCGCCGGCCTCGAAGAAGCGGTGCATGGCCTTGGTCTTGACCTCATAGTCATGCACATCGATGTTCGGACGCATCTTGATCTCTTTGATCTCGACGATCTTCTGCTTCTTCTTGGCCTCGGCCTTCTTCTTCTGTTCCTGGTATTTCAGCTTGCCATAATCGACGATCTTGCAAACAGGCGGATCGGCATTGGGCGACACTTCAACGAGGTCGAGTCCGACTTCCTCAGCGGCTTCAATAGCGGCTTCAGTCGGCATAATGCCTTGTTTTTCTCCAGATTCGTCGATCAGGAGCACCCGCGGTACGCGGATATCCCGGTTAATGCGCGGGCCCTCTTTCTTGGGCGGTTGCGCAGCGTGCGGTCTACGGGCTATGGCATCTTCTCCCTTGTTGCCCCAAAGCTGAACCTAACTAATCCTCCCGGGAGGGCGCTGGATCAAGCCCTAAACAGGCAAAATGCACCTCAGGTCCGCCGGGAGGCGGGCACTATGGTGAAATGATCACAATTGGCAAGTCTGCAAAGCGGCTCACGCTGCCGCCGGCGCATCAGCGAATCCACCGGCAAAGCGCATCGCGGCAATCGCCTCTTCCGGCGTCACCTGGGCCAGCGTGGTGGCGTGCATGAGAATGACCGGAGACGGGCCGCGCGGGGCCAGCGGCGCCGGATCATCGACATTGCCATAGAGCGCCAGCGCCGGGGCGCCGGACGCTGTCAGCAAATGGATCAGCGGCGTATCCTCGGAGAACACAAAGCGCGTCCGCCGGGCAAGGCCCGCCAATTGCGGCAGTTTCGCCTTACCGGTCAGATCCCGCGCACCCGGCGTCACCTGCGAGACATGGCGACCGACATCGCGTGTGTCCGGCCCGCCGATCAGTGCCGGCGTAATACCGGACTGCAAAAGCTCATGCGCCAGAGCGGCCCATTTTTCTTTCGGCCAGCGCAGGGCCGGTTTGACACTGTCCCCGGCCGGGGCCAGCAGGGCGAAGGGACCATTGAGCCCGAAATATTCCGGATCGAGCATGCGCGACTGCTTGGCGAGGAAATCGACCCAGCTCGCATCGGGCGCCGGGGCGCCGCCGAGCGGGAAGCGGGTTGGCTCAAAGCCCAGCACACCGTTGAGCACACCGGCCGCGGCATCGACCGGGTGCACGCCTGCGTCAGCCACAGGAGCAACCTCGTGCCACTTGGTCTTCGCGAAACGGAAATTGCCCTTGATCTTGCGCGAGTCCGCCGAGCCGACGAGATCAAAAACGCGCGCGGGCTTGGCCAGCTTCAACCGTTTGTCGCGCAGGCCCGCCATCGGACGCGTATCCGGGCAGGCGTCGGTCTCGATCGCATTGAACCAGGGGCAATGTTTGAGCAGGCTCTCGAAATCGGGCGTCGTGAGCAGGATGATCCGGTCCCGGCGATAGGTGTCGCGAATGGTTTTCGCGGCGGCCAGCATGCGCACGGTCGCGGTCAGGTCACCCCAATGAAGGATATAGGTTATGTCGCGCTGCGGCTCGGTCATGGGCGTGAGTTTAGGACCTCATGATAAACCCGCAAAGTCGAAGCTTGCAGGCTGCGGGTAGAAAAATGCGTTGTGACATGATCGCGCGCCGCAGCGACCATGATTGCGCGGTCATCGGGCGCGAGTGCAAGCGCGTCGGCGATGGCTTTCGCGAGCGCCGCCGGATCGCCGGGTGGAACACGCCAGCCGGTCTTGCCGTGCTCAACAACTTCGCGCGCACCGCCATGATCGGCGGCAATGACAAGCCGCCCCATGGCGCCGGCCTCTGCCGCCGTCCGGCCAAAGGCTTCCGGTTCGACCGACGGGGTCAGGACGAGATCACTCAGGGCGAAGGCTGCCGGCATGTCGGTACAATGTCCGACCCGATGAACCCGTTCCGGCACACCCAGTTCAAGTGCCAGGGCATCAAGCTCCGCGACATAGGCGTCTCGCCCCTGGGCATCACCGGCGAGCAATAAGTGCGGTGACGGCCCGTCCGGCGGCAAGGCAGCGAGTGCCCGGATGGCTTCACGCTGGCCCTTCCAGCCGGTGAGCCGGCCAGGCAGAAGAAGGCACGGTGCATCTCCCAACCCGTCAAGACCCCAGCGCGTACGCAAGGTGTCAATGCGGGATTGCGAAATCGCGGCCGGATCGAAGCGCGCCAGATCGACGCCGCGCGGAATGACGACCAGCCGGTCCTCTCCGACACCGTGTTCGGCGCGGACATGGTCGGCAATGAAGTTCGAGTTGGCGATCACCCGCTCACCCGCAGCCATGACCGCGTTATAACGACGTTTCAGGGCGGATCGCGCATTGTAGGTGCCATGATAGGTGGTCACGAAATGCGCCGCGGTCCGGTCACAGGCCCATTTGGCACTCCAGGCCGGCGCCCGCGAGCGGGCATGGACAATATCGACCCCCTCGCTTCGGATCAGCCGGATCAGGGCGTGCATGTTCGACCACAGGACAAACGGGTTCTTGCTGGCGACCGGCAGGCGCACGAGTTCGCCCCCCAGCGCCGCCAGCTCCTCTTCCAGACGACCGCCCTGACTGGCCACGACGGCCCGTCCGCCGGCCTCGATGACCGCCTCGGCAACTTCCAGCGTGGTCCGCTCGGCGCCGCCGGCGTCTAGTTCCGGGATAACCTGGAGAAGGATCATGAAAAGCCGGACATCCTCGAGCATGCGGCATGGCGCGCGCGCTGGCCTGCCTTCTTCTTCCATAGCTCGCGCCGGAAAACAAACCCGCTTTTAGATGCCAAGGGGGCTATCGTCACACCATCATCCTGCCGTATCTGGACACGGCGAGGCCGGTCCGGGGGGTGGGTCTCGCCGCTGTATCCGCCGGCCTGATCCCTGCCGGCCCGTACCGATGGAGCTACCCGATGCGGTTTACCCTCACTGCCTGCGTCCTGGCGCTGGCCACCACCCCGCCCCTTCATGCCCAGAACGACGCGGCCTATCGCGAGCGGGTCCGGTTCGACACCTGTCTCGGCCAGGTTCAGATCGACGCGACCGACGCGCTTGAACGGGCCCAGGCCTGGCGCATCGAGGGCGGTGGCTGGCCGGCAGAAGTGTGTGAGGCGCGGGCCCTGATTGCCCTTGGCGAAGGCGAGATCGGCGCCGACATCCTGGTCAATCTCGCCGATGGCACGGCTATCGGCATGGTCGATGCCGAACGCACCGAACTTCTGACCTTGGCCGGGGATACGCGCTTCATGGCCGGCCAGCTGGACGACGCGGCCGCCGCTTATGACGCGGCGCTCGCCCTGCAACCCGACGACATTCCAGCCCGTCTCGCGCGCGCCGGGCTGCACGCCGGCCGCAATGATTGGGCCGCCCTCAGCACCGACGCGGAAAGACTGATCGAGATCGCGCCTTGGCTGGCGGCAGGATGGCGCTATCGCGGACAGGTCCGGCTTGCCACCGGGCAACTCGACCTCGCCTGGCAGGACATGCAGCGGGCCCGTGAGCAGGAACCCGACGACATCCCGACACTTCTCCTGCGCGGCGCCATTCTGGAAGCGCGCCGACAGGCAGCGGCTGACTAAAGCCCGACAGCCTGCAAGGCGGGCGGCTCATCATCATTGGCACCGTCAAGGACGACCCGGTTTCTGCCGCTTTCCTTGGCGCGATAGAGCGCCGTGTCGGCGGCCTGCAACAAGGCGTCCGGCGCCGAAATCAGATCACCGCACGCCAGGCTCGCCACGCCGAGGCTGGCGGTGACGGGGATAGCCGCTCCGGCATCGCTGACAATGTCCATTGCTTCGAGGGCGGCGCGAATGCGCTCGCCGGCCAGCGCTGCCGAATGCAGGCCGGCACCCGGCAGGATCACGCAGAATTCTTCGCCGCCGATGCGCCCCAGCATGTCCCCGGTGCGCAGGCAGCCCTGCGTTGCCGCGACCGCTTCGATCAGCACCTTGTCGCCCGCAGCATGCCCATGGGTGTCGTTGATCGCCTTGAAAAAATCCAGATCAATCATGATCACCGAGAGCGGCAAATCATCATTGCTGGCGCGCTGCACCTGCAGGTCGAGATACTGCATGAAGGCGCGCCGGTTGGCGGCACCGGTCAGCGCATCGGTCTCGGCCAGGCGGCGGAATTGCTTCTGCATGCGCACCAGACGACTGGCTGCCCGCAGGCGTGCGCGAAGTTCGGTCATGTTGACCGGCTTGCGAATGAAATCGTCAGCGCCGGCATCGAGCGATTCTTCCAGCCGCCGGTCCTCGCCGGAGGCCGTCACCACAATCGTGTAGACGGACTCGGTTTCGCTGTTCGACTTCAGCGACCAGCAGGCCTCAAGACCGGAAACGACCCCGACCTCGATACCGGTCAGAAAGATGTCGACGGGCACGAGCTGCAATAGCCTCAACGCCTCTTCAGCGCTGCCGGCCGTCTGGACGCTGTAGCCGGCCTGGCGCACGGCTTCGGACAGGATGCGCAGCTGGACCGAGCTGTTCTCACAGATCAGCACCGAGATCGTGTCGGACGCCATGTCGGATTGAAAATCAGTCGACGTCATCGGTGACGCCCCTTGTATCGTAGAGCCATGACTGGCGCCCCCCCGACGCGTTGTCACAAAATTCCAAGCCGTCAATCTGTCCGCAAAAGGATAATATCCCCTCAATACGAAACCGTTTGATCGCCGGACCGCGACACGGCCCGCCATTCAGCACGAACAGCTTCGTCGCCTTCGGCCTCGGCATCGCGTTCGGCCCGGGTCCGCGCGCGGCCCGGATCGAGCTGTGCCAACGCCCATACAGCCATGCCGCGGACGAGGGCCGACGCGTCTTCAAGCCCCGCCTCGACCGTGGTCAGCAAGGCCGGATCACCCGAATTGCCGACCGCAATCATTACATTGCGAACAAAACGGTCCCGACCGATCCGCTTGACCGGCGACGCTGTGAAGACCTGCCGGAAAGCCGCATCATCAAGTGCCGCCAGTTCAGCGAGGAGCGGGCCTTTCAGCTCCGGCCGTGGATGAAAGGCCGTTTCCACACTGGTCTGCGCGAACTTGTTCCACGGGCATACCGCCAGACAGTCATCACAGCCATAAATCCGGTTGCCCATCGGCTTGCGGAATTCCTCCGCAATGACGCCCTTGTGCTCGATGGTAAGGTAGGAAATGCAGCGCCGTGCATCGATCCGGTAGGGCGAAGGAAAGGCCCTTGTCGGGCAGATATCGAGACAGGCCCGGCACGAGCCGCATGTGTCGCGCTCGGCCTCATCCGGCTCCAGCTCGGCCTCGGTCAGCATCACCCCCAGAAACAGCCAGGACCCGAACTCACGACTGACCAGATTGGTGTGTTTACCCTGCCAGCCGACACCCGCTTTTTCCGCCAGCGGCTTTTCCATCAATGGCGCGGTATCGACGAAGACCTTGACCTGCTTGCCGGTTTTCTCGGCAAAGGCGCGCGCCAGATGTTTCAGACGCTTCTTCAGCAGATCATGATAATCGGCGTTTTGCGCATAGACGCTAACCACGCCTTCCGAGCGCCGCTCCAGCAAAGGCAGCGGATCCTGCTCCGGCCCGTAATTCAGACCGACCACCACGGCAGATTTTGCGTCCGCCCACATGGCGGTGGGATGCTGACGCCGCTCGAGCGTCTCTTCCATCCAGGCCATCGAACCGTGATGCCCGTCGGCGACATATTCCGCGAGACGCTCACCGGCAGACCAGGCCTCGTCGGCCCGGCAGATGCGGGCGGTGGAGAAGCCGAGCTCTAGGGCGAGGGATTTGAGGTCTTGGCCGTTCAATGATTTTCCATAGCCTGTGCGACCTCGCTGGCCATTCGGTCTTGCCTGACAAGCAACTCGTTACGGCGCAGCGTTAGCGCGTTGAGGCGTTGCGCCGTTTGACCAATGATTTGCAGCCTGTGTTGTTCCGACTCAGCATCAGGATACACGTCAAGAAAGTCGTCGATCACACCGGCACTTTCGAGCAGCAGGTCTGCTGTTTCCTCGTAGGCCAAAAAAAACTCAGATAGCATGGTAAAGGATGCAAACCATTCCGTGCGCTCATCGTCGGGCATATCGACAAGCGACTGCTCCAATATATTGAGTTGCTCGTAGACAATGCGCCGGATACCGCTTTGCTGCGCCATTATCAGATCGCGATACTGCTCAACGATCTGCGCCTGAAACAACGTGGTTTCGAGTCCCTCGCCGACGATCCAACTCCGCACCATTACCGCCAGGTCTCTGTTCATTCTCAACACTTGCTCACTCGCAAGATTTGCAAGACTCCCTGGATTTGTTGGGTCGTTTGAGCGCATCGTTTCTTTCTGCAGGATGTTGGCCTCAAGCAGCGCTATCTCGGCATCAACGCTCAAAACCCGCAATGTGAAGTTGGCAGATTCCAAACTGTCACGGGTGCTCCGCAACTCGGCGATGCCTCGCGCCAGAATGTCGTCAGCCTGCCGATGAATCAGGTCCACGGAACGCCGGGACGCTTCGAGGCGATGGCTTTGTGACTCGTCTCCAGCGACGACCGGCGCTTCGGATAGCCCCGCATTCGCCTCCGACATTCGTTCTTGGGCACGAATCAATCTTTCGATCGCCTCGTCAAAAGCCTGGCGAAGCCGTTCCGGGTCTTCTTGCGTTTCCAGCAGCGGCCGCAACTCCTGAACGACTGCCACCAATCGGGCCGGCGCGACTACCATCTGCCCCAACACCGAGTTTCGATCATTCACCCACTCGATGACACGCTGGGTATCTTCAAATGGGACCGCGGCATTGTCCGCGCTCTGGGCAAGACTTGGTGCCGCCGGAAGCCAACCAAACAGCAAGACAATCAGAACGAACAATCGCATCATCAAAAATCCAGATCCGCATAATGCGCCGCCGCCGGCACGCCCGGCAGCTTGTCGGTCAGGAGGCCGCGGAAGGCCGGACGGCATTTGACGCGGGAATACCATTGCTTGACCGGCTCGAACTCATCCCACGGCACATCGCCGAGATAGTCGGCACAGGAAAGATGAGCCGCCGCGGCGATGTCGGCCAGCGTGTAGCGCGGACCGGCGAGGCCGTCGCGGGCTTCCAGGAGCCAGGCGAGATGGTCGAGATGCCAGCGCAGATGCTCGCGCCCGGCCCGCAGGGCGGCCGGGTCGGGCGCGCCGAGACCCTGGGCCCGCTTCTCCAGTTTTTCGTGCAGGAGATAGGCGTTGACCTCGCCATCATATTTGCGGTCGAACCAGTCGACGAGGCGGCGCGCTTCGGCGCGCTCGGCCGGACCGCCCGGCAAAAGGCAGGGGCTGGGCGTTGTTTCTTCGAGATATTCCAGGATGGCGCGGCTCTCGACGATGACCCGGCGACCGCCGCCGCTCTCATCGACCAGGACCGGCGTGGTGCCGGCGGGATTGAGCGACAAAAGGTCATCCGGACGCTCCCACGGCACTTCCAGCTGCAGGTCATGGCGCAGGGATTTCTCCTCGAGCGCGAGGCGAACCTGTCGGGAAAACGGGTCGAGGGGCCAGAAGTGGAGCGTTCGCATGGTATCAGGCTAACCCGCTTCAACCGGAAGTCTAAGCGTCCTTGGACGTGGTTTCTGTATTGAAGAATTCACCACCATGCGGTTCCGCCTCGCCGTGCGGGTCGGCGTGGATGATGATGTCGGCTGCCGGATAGGCGGCCAGCAAGCGACGCTCGCACTCGATCAGGATGGTATGCGCCTCGCGCAGGGACAGGCCCGGATCCAGTGCCATGTGAAACTGGATATGGACCAGCGGACCAGCGGCACGGGTGCGGAGCTGGTGAATGTCAATGATACGTAGATCATCGCGCGCCAACGCCGCGATATGGTCACGCGCCTCGTCGGGAAGTTCGCGGTCCATCAGCTGATCGGCGGCCGACCGGGCCACGCCCCAGGCGGTCCAGAACAGCCAGCCTGAAACAGCCAGCGCGGCCAGCCCGTCGAGCCAGAACCAACCGCCCAGCGTGGCACCGAGAATGCCGATAATGACAACGCCATTGGCGCCCAAATCCGAGAAATAATGCGCCCGGTCCCCCTCGACGGCGACCGATCCGGTCTCCCTGACGGCCCGCGTCTGGATTACGAGCAGACCGACGGTCAGCACGATCGACAGCACCATCACACCCAGTGCCCAACCACCGGCCCGGATTTCGACCGGGTTGAACAAATGCTCGACGCCTTCGCGCAACAGCAGTACCGCCGACATCGCCACGAAAATCGCCTGCAAGATGCCGGCAAAGGCCTCCGCCTTGCCATGGCCGAACCGGTGTTCGGCATCGGCCGGCTCGGCGGCGTAGCGCACTGATAGATAGACGGCGAGCGAGGCGGTCAGGTCGAGCAGGCTGTCGGCCATCGAGGCCAGCAGCGCCACCGAGCCCGACATCCACCACACCCCGGCCTTGGTGAGGGTCAGGATCAGCGCCACCACGACAGACGCCGCCGTCGCCTGGCCAGTATGGCTGAGCGCGTCCTTCGGGCTGAGACGTCCGGGTCCGCCGGGACCGGCGGCGAAGTCGTGAGGCATGACGATATCCTTTGCAGCGGTTTTGGTCCGCTACGCCGCCGGCGTCAATCAGGCCGCAGCGCCCCGCCTGCAGCCAGACGAACGGAGCACTGGCCAAGCGCGCTGCTTTGCCCGACTATCGGCCTGCCCGATTGCCGCAGGACCCTGCCATGAGCCTGATCTATCTCGTTATTCTCGCGCTCGTTCAGGGCATCACCGAATTCCTGCCGATCTCGTCCTCGGCCCATCTCATCCTTGCCCCGCAACTGACCGGCCAAAACGACCAGGGTCCGCTGATCGACGTCATGGCCCATGCGGGATCGCTGCTGGCCGTGCTGGCCTATTTCCGCCGTGACATCGGCGCCGTCGCCGTGGGCAAGCTGGCCTTGCTGCAAGGGCGCCTCACGCCGGGCGGCCGGATCGCGCTGCTGGTCGGCGCCTCGATGCCGCCAATCTTCATCATCGCCGGCGCCCTGGTCGCCTTTGACCTCGTCGATGCGCTGCGCTCGCCGACCGTGATCGCGGTCTCGACCCTGGTGTTCGCCCTGCCGCTCTGGCTCGCCGACCGTTATGGCCCGAAAGTCCACACAGTCGAGACGATGAATTTCAAGCAGGCGACCCTGATCGGCCTGGCCCAGCTCTTCGCCCTGATCCCCGGCGCCTCGCGCTCGGGTGTGACCATGACAGCCGGCCGCGCTTTGGGACTGACCCGCAGCGAAAGCGCCCGTTTTTCCATGCTGATGGCGATCCCGGTGATCGGCGCGTTCGGCGTCATCTCGATGATCGAACTGGCCCGCGCCGGTACCGATGGCGGTGGCGCCAGCCTGACAGACGGTCTGATCGTGGCCGGCCTGTCCTTCGTGACAGCCTGGGCGGCGATTGCAGTTCTGATGAAGCTGGTCGACCGGATCGGCTTTTTGCCCTTCGTCCTCTATCGCATCGCCTTGGGTCTCGCCCTGCTGGCCTTCGCTATTTAGAGTGACGCCATAATGTCTCGGGGCCATGCTCAAAGCCCTGAGACGAATGGAGGGGACTCGGCCATGCGTGCCATCACCGTATTCCTGTTGCTTGCCTTTGCGTCGAGCTGGAGTGTCGCCGGGTATATTCACGCAACGGGTGGCCTTGGCGCCCAGGGCCCGCTCGGCAGCGCCGGCCTGCTCGCGCTCATGATGATGGGGCCCGGCGTCGCCGCTCTGGTGACCAGCCTCCTGTTTGACAAGGGCCGTCGCCTCGCGGCGCTGGGCCTGCGGGGCTTCCGGGTCGCGCAAGTCCTGCGCTGGACCCTGTTGGCCTGGCTGGTCCCGGTGACCATTTGCGCCCTGTCGGTCATCGTGACTCTTGCCCTGTCCGGACAGCCTGCTGGTGATCCGGCGGCCTTCCTGGTCGCCCAGGTCGAGGCGAGCGGACAGACCGTGCCGATGGAACCGGCAACCCTGCTGACGCTGCAATTCGCGATCGGTCTGCCGGTTGGCATCGCCTTCAACACGGTCTTCCTGATGATCAGCGAGGAGATCGGCTGGCGTGGCTGGCTGCAGCCGCGACTGGCCGGCCTCGGCTTCTGGCCGATGTGCCTGGTGATTGGTGCCATCTGGGGCATCTGGCACGGCCCGATTATCCTGATGGGCTATAATTATCCCGGCCTGGGATGGACCGGTGTCGCGGTCATGACGGTCTTCACAATCCTGTGGACACCCTATCACGCCTTGGCGCGCGAGCGCGGCGGGCTGATAGCCGCCGCCGGTATGCACGGGTCGCTCAATGCCGTCGCCGGCGCGTCACTGATCTTTCTGTCAGCCCCGCAATGGCCGTGGAACGGGCCACTCGGGCTCGGCGGCATGCTGGTCCTCGCCGCCGGACTGCCGCTGCTTGCCTGGTTTCGCCACAGCACCGCGACCAAATCGGCATGAAAACGGGCCGCGCTGACACGCGGCCCGTCAAAAACTCACCAGGACTGAAACCCGCTCAGGCTTCGCGTTCGTGGAATTGCCCATAACGACGATAGCGGACCAGATAGCTCGGCACGATCGCTTCGACGGTTTCACCCACAATACCCAGATCAGACAGGCCCTTGGCGCCATCCGACACAACATTGTCGGACTTCAGCTGCACCAGCTGGTCATTGGTGATCAGGGTCGGCATCAGCGGCAGGGCGCCGACCAGTTCGGAAATCGTCGCGATCACCTTGCCGATTGTCCAGGGCAAGGGCAGCAGCAGGCGCGGCCGGTCGATCTCGGCCAGGATGAAGCGCATCAGCTCTTCAAATGTATAGATGCCGGGACCACCCAGCTCATAGGTTTCGCCGCGCGCATCGCTGCGCTCGAACGCCGCCAGGACAGCCTTGCCGACATCACCGGCGAAGACCGGCTGAAACCGGGTCTTGCCGCCACCGAACAGCGGCAGGGCCGGCACGAAGCGGGCCATCGCGCCGAAGCGGTTGAAGAAACCATCCTCAGTGCCGAACACGATCGAGGGCCGCAGGATGGTGGCCTGCGGCAGGGCCGCCAGCACCGAAGCCTCGCCTTCGGCCTTGGTGCGGGCATAGCGCGAGGTACTGTCGTCCGAGGCGCCAATGGCCGAGACCTGGACCATGCGCTCAATGCCCATCGCCGCCGCCGTGTCGGCGATCGTCTTGGCGCCCAGCGCATGCAGGCGGGTAAAGGTCTGACGACCGCCCTCATTGAGAACACCGACAAGATTGACCACGCCAGCGGCACCATCCAGCGCCCGCTCGACCGAGGCCGGAACGCGCAAATTGGCCTGCACCAGCTGGACCTGACCGACCACGCCCATGACCCGCAGGTCCTGCGCCAGATGCGGTCGGCGCGAGGCGACGCGCACCCGGTAGCCGGCCTTGGCCAGCGCCCGAACCACATGACGCCCGACAAAGCCGGACCCGCCGAACACGGTGATGATCTCGTCTCGCAGCATGGAATGCCCTCGTGCAAATAGGCTTTGTCCGGGATAGACCAAAAAACCGCGCGCCTGTCCATGCGGCAATGCGCACGGTACTGAAGTGTCGAACACAGCGCGGCGTGCAATCAGCCCGTTGACAGCGCCCCGCCCCGGCTTTAGTTACCGCGCCTCGCACACCTGCCCAGGTGGCGGAATTGGTAGACGCGCTGGCTTCAGGTGCCAGTTCCCGCAAGGGAGTGGAAGTTCGAGTCTTCTCCTGGGCACCATTGCTTTCCTTTCAAGGAATAAGCCCGTCGCGCCGACGGGTAGGTTGTCCGGAACTCTTCGGTATGATTTCGCAGTGCATTGCCGGATCCGGCGCGCCTACTGGTGCAAAAATCCACAACCTTACGTGAGGCCGGGCTTGACGGACACGGGCGCCGCCTTTCAGGATGAACCGGAAATATTCTGGGGGACTATCCATGAAACATGTTGCGTTGGCCGCCACCTTGGCGGTCGGGGGACTTATTGCGCCGTTTTCTGCTCATGCCGATGACGCCTCTGCCGACGGCCATGCGCCGGCGCAGTACCTGATCATGGAACCCAATGCCGAGATCATCTTCATCACCACTGGTGGTGCCGAAGTGCGTGCCGACTGGACCGAGGCGGCGACCAATAATCTGCGCGGCCATTTCAGCGACCAGATCTCCTCGGCCGGCTATACGGTGACAGGCTTTGAGAGCGATGCGCTGCACGCTGACGAGATCCAGCAACTGCTCTACCTGTTCGAACTGGTCTCGGCCTCGGCCGATCTGAACATGCCGCACAAGGGCGGCCGGGGCAGCAATCACGACATTACGCTGGGCGAGACCGCATCCTTGCTGCGCGAGCATTACAATGCCGACCGCGCGATTTTCGTCGATCACTACTCGCAGATCGAAAGCGGCGGCGTGTTCATGACCCAGGTCCTGGTCGGGACGGCGACCGGTTTCACCCCGCCATCGCAGAATGTCCGGGCCACGATCGGCACGATCATCGATCTGGAGACTGGCGATATCGTTGAGCGCGCACAGGCCACGCTGGGCGATGCGCGCGACGAAGGCGAGTCGGCCGGCATCGTCACGCGCGTTCTGAACAATCTGCCGCTCGAATAGGACGGCTCCGATGCTGAACTCCCTGACCCGGCTCGGCCTTGCGGCCGGCCTCGCAGTGAGCCTTGCTGCCTGCGCCTCGACCGACCACGGGGTTCGCAGCGCCGGCGATCGTCCGATGGACCTGTCATCGACGGAAGCCAGCCTGTGGTACCAGACCGATGAAGCCGAATCCCGACTGCAGGCCTCGGGACAACTCAATTCCGACCCGGCGCTCAACGCGTGGGTGAATGCGCGCATCTGTGAGGTGGCCGGCACATTCTGCGACGACCTGCGCCTTTACATACTGGAATCGCCCACTTTCAATGCCTCAATGGCGCCAAACGGCATGGCGATCGTGAATACCGGCTTGTTGTTGCGCGCGGAAACCACCGATGAATTGGCCTTCGTGCTGGGACATGAATTCGTACATTTCGAGGAAAACCATTTCCTCGAACGTCATGCCGCCATGCGCAACGCCAATGTCACCTCCACGGTGCTGGGCAGCGTCATCGGTGTGGCAGGCGGCGGCGGACTGTCATCATTCGGCTCGCTTCTCGCCTATGGCGGCGCCCTGTCCTTCTCGCGATCCCAGGAAACCGAGGCCGACACCAAGGGGCTGATCCATGCCACCGAGGCCGGCTACTCCGCCGATGCCGGCGCGGCAATCTGGAGCAATCTTCTGGATGAACTGACCGCGTCCGACCATGACGAGGTGACCCGCCGGGGCAATGATGGCGGGGCTTTCGGCACGCATCCCGATATTGATGTACGCATTGCATCACTCACCGCCCAGGCTGCGGACCTGCCCGTCCATGACGGCGATCGCGCCGCTTATCGCCGGATCATCCGCCCCTTCCTTCAGGACTGGCTGGACATGCATATCGTACGGCGAGACCACGGCGCCACCTTGGCGCTGGTTGATCGCCTGGCCGGGCAGGGCGAGGATCTCGGTGTCTTGCAATATGCGCGCGGCCGCATTTATGCGATGCGGGCCGATGACGCGCTCGCCCTGGCCGAGTTTGAAGCGGCGACCCGCCACGCCGACGCACCGGCGGATGCCTGGCGCGCTATCGGCGAGATGCGCCGGGCACAAGGCGACAACCCGGCTGCTGCAGCAGCCTTCCAGGCCTATCTCGACCATTCACCCCAGGCACGCGACCGGTATCTGATCGAACGCCTGATCACTGACTTGACGGGGACACAACCATGAAACGCCTTCTGATCTGCGGCCTTGTCGCCGCCAGCCTTTCCGCCTGCGCCGTTGTGCCGGTTGCCGCACCGGCCGGACCGTTCGAGACCGAGGGTGACTTTTCGGTGATGCTGCAGAACGACTGGTCGCGCTGGCCGTCGCAAATCAATCCGGCGACCAATGGCGAGTTCCTGACGCAGGACGGCGTGCTGCTCAACCGGGTCCACCTGGTTTCCATTCCTGACTCCGAAGGCCTCGTGCGCGCCCGCCGCAATGTTGAAATGCCGCTCTACACCGCCGGGTCGAGCGAGTTCGAAATCGTCGAATTCATCACATCGAGCCTGGAAATGATCGGCTATAGCGATGTCGAGGCCGATCTGATCCGGCCGGCAGAGTTTGACGGCGTCGACGGGCTGCGCTTCGGCCTGACCGGCATCTGGCAGAATGGCATGCGGGTGAAGGGCGAGGCCGCCACCATCGCGCATGATGACCGGCTCGACCTGGTGCTCTTCATGGCGCCGGAGCTGCATTACTATGATGCGGTCGCGCCGGAAGTCGAAGCGATCATGAACTCGATTGACTTGCCGGACTAGGATTGCGCCGCCCGGTCCGGTCACCACCGGATCAGACATCCACACGAAAACGCCCGGCTGCGGGGGAGGCAGCCGGGCGTCTTTTTACCTGTCGTGCTTCGTACAGGTTATGGCATGTGGCGCTTACGAGCCGGTCGCGACCGGCGTTGAGCGGCGCTGGACATTGAAGCTGCCGCTGTCGCCAGGCTGGAGATAGGCGCGGCAGAAGCCGGCCTCGGTGACCGTGAACGGGCATTCCAGCTGGGTATGTTCGACATGCAGCGTGAGGCGCAACTCGCCGCGGTCCGGCACCGAATAGGTGCACAGGCCACCGACGACGTCGCCAACGGAGAAGCGGCCATTGTCGAGGAGGCCGCGGCCCCGCTCGCGGGTTGCGACACTGTCGCCGTCACCCTGCGTCAACTGACACGATACTTCCCAGGCGCGTTCGCCCATCATTTCGAGAAGAAAAGCTTCCCCACTGTCGGGGGATTGGGCCGGGGCCGGTGCCATGAAGGCGAAGGACGCGGCGAGGGAAGCGGCGATCATTTTGCTTTGGTTTTTCATGTGGTCTCCCTCCTGCGAGAAACTCGATAGGATTGTGTATGACACTAATGTTACAGATCATGCCGCGAATGTAAAGTCCGTATACGGATCGTTCGAAAGTTTTCGTAATGGACCGCATGGCATGAAAATTAAGGCTATTGCATCACCTTCGTCGACATTTTGGTGCAGAATTTTTTCCATTTACACCCCGTTAAGACATCCAAATGCCACAAAAGGAGGCACCCCCTGTGGATAACGCTGCCGCGTGCAGGCCTGCCTTGCCGCCTGGACGGGGGAGGGCTAGCGTCGCTGCGACTTCCGGTGCGGCGCGGCAATGATCTTCAATTCCTTCGAATTCCTGTTCCTTTTCCTGCCCGGCGTGCTGCTCACCTATTATCTGGCGCGGCGTTACATCTCGCACTGGACGGCGCTGTCACTGCTCGCCGCCGCGAGCTTCTTCTTCTATGCGTGGTGGGATTTGTCGCGGGCACCCTGGCACGAGCTCGACGGCTGGACGCTTGAGAGCCTGATCCGCTCGCTCTGGTTCATCCGCCACGTCCTCCTGCTGCTCGGCTCGGTGATCATCAACCACATCGTGGCGCGACTGATGCGTCGCTGGGGCAACCAGCCCCTGCTGGCCATCGGCATCATCTTCAACCTCTCCCTGCTCGGCTTTTTCAAATATGCCGACTTCCTGGCCGGCAATATCAATGCGCTGACCGGGCTGGATATTCCCGAGCTGGGCCTGGGCCTGCCGCTGGCGATATCCTTCTTCTCCTTCCAGCAGATTTCCTACCTGGTCGATGTGGCACGCCGGAAGACCGATCCGGGCCGCTTCTTCGCGCACGCCCTGTTTGTCTCCTTCTTCCCGCACATCGTTGCCGGCCCGCTGATCCAGCACCACCAGATCGCCTCGCAATTCAACGACACCACGCGCAAGGACGATCTCTGGGACAATCTCGGCGTCGGCCTGTCGCTGTTCGCGATCGGCCTGGCCAAGAAGGTGCTGATCGCGGAAAGCATCGAACCCTACGCCTCCTCCCTGTTTGCGATGGCCGAACGCGGCGACACGCCCGGCCTAGTCGCGGCCTGGCTCGGCGCCATTGCCTATGCGCTGCAGATCTTCTTCGATTTCTCGGGCTATTCCGATATGGCACTGGGCCTGGCCCGTTGCCTCGGATTCCGCCTGCCGGTCAATTTCAACGGGCCGTACAAATCCGCCTCGGTGGTGGAGTTCTGGCGCCGCTGGCACATCACGCTGAGCCATTTCCTGCGCGACCATCTCTACATCCCGCTGGGTGGCAACCGGCATGGCGAGACGCGGCGCTCGATCAATCTGATGGCGACCATGCTGCTCGGCGGCCTCTGGCACGGCGCCGCCTGGACCTTTGTGATCTGGGGCGGGCTGCATGGCCTTGGCCTGACGGTGAATCATTACTGGAACAAGTGGGGCCCGAAAGGCTGGTTTGACGGCCATCGCCGCATCATCGCGATCGGCCTGACCTTTGCCTTCACCACCATTGCCTGGGTTTTCTTCCGGGCCGAGAGCTGGTCCGGTGCCGGCCGCATACTGGCTGGCATGTTCGGGTTTTCGGGTCTTGGCCTCGAAGGTGTCCCGACCGAGCTGGTCGCTTGGGTCCTGTTCGGCCTGGTTTTGGTCTGGTCGCTGCCCGACACGCCGGAACTGTTTGCCGATGTGCTCGACGAACAGACCCTCAAGGACGCCCAGATCAAGCCCCGACCCGGCCTGCGCTGGCGCTTCACCCGGCTGGCCGCCATCGGCGCCGCCTTCCTGCTCTTCCTGTCCGTGCTGAACGCCTGGAAGACGTCCGAATTCATCTATTACACCTTCTAGGACCGCGCCGAGATGCACCGCTATGCCGCAACATTGCTGATTGCCCTCTTTGCATCCCTGGCCGGGTTTGCGGGCTTCAATGCGCTGATTGATCCGTTCGGCATCATGGGATCGCCGGACCTTCCCGGCCTGACCGTTCGCGATACGCGCCTCTATGAGGATGGCGGCCGGGTCCATGTCGGCGACCAGCTGGCCCGCGGCGGCGAACGCGCGATCATCCTGGGATCATCGCGCACGGTCGATGGTTTCCCGCGTGATCCGGCCGACTTGCCGGACGGCTTCATCAATGCCGGCATGCGGGGCACCAATATTTTTGAACTGTCGCAAGCGGCCGCGCTGGCAGCCGGCAGCGAGACCTTGCAGTGCGTCGTGATCGGGCTTGATCTCGACGAGTTCGGCACCCATTCCAAGGCCAAGGCGACCTATTGGCTGTCGGCACTGCGCGACGGCAATGCCGATTTCGCCCGCGCCCGGGTCGCCCTGTCGCCCAGCACGTTCGGCGCCTCGATCCAGCTGATCGCCGACAATCTGACCGGATCGCAGCCGCGCGTGCCCTGGGCCGATACCTATCCGGCCGGCGCCCAGCGGACGCGCTATGAAAGCGGTGCCCGGGGCATTTATCGCTTCTATCTCGGCTATCGCTTCGATCCGGAACGGCTGGCCCTGTTCGAGACCGTGCTCGACCGGCTGACGGCGGAAGGGGTGCAGGTCATCGGCTTCATCCATCCGCTGCATGCCTGGCGCGAGGAAGCCCTGTTCCGGGCCGGGCGCGGCGATGACTACCTCGCCTTCCGCACCGCGCTCGCCGACACATTCGCCCGCCATGCCGACCGCGAACCCGTCGACGCCTGCCTGCCGGGCGATGGCGCACAAGTCTGGGACTTCTCAGGTTTCAGACCCTTTGCAGCCGTCGCGGCACCGGGTGCCGACGCGACCGAGGCCCATCCGACCTTCTACGAGCCATCACACTACCTGCCGAATGTCGGTGCCGACATGTTGGCGGTGATGGCTGGCGACCGGCCGCACGATGCCCGCACCACCGGTGACCGCCTGAGCCCGGAGACGATGGGTGCCACGTCAGCTGCCATCGAGGCGCGGCGTGCCGCCTGGCTCGCCACTGAGGATGGGCGCGCGGTAACCGCCATGCTGGACGCGGTTGCCGCCGGCAATCCGTCGGCCGAGCTGGAAACACCGCAATTCCTCAACGGCGATGATGAAATCAGCGTCGCCGACAAGCTGGCGCGCATTGCACCGCGCGCCGCGCGGCGCTAGACGCAGGGCCAAACAAGGATGACGCCATGACTGTGCACTACCACAAGGGTGACCTGCCCGCCGATCTCGACCTCGGCCCGATCGTCGCCGTCGACACCGAAACCCTCGGCCTGTCCCTGACCCGCGACATGTTGTGCGTGGTCCAGCTATCGGCCGGCGATGGCGATGCCCATGTCGTGCAGATGGACCGACCGACCTATGATTGCCCCAATCTCAAGCGGGTTCTGGCCGACCCGGCGGTCGAGAAAATCCTGCATTTTGCCCGGTTCGACGTCGCCATGGTCGAGAAATATCTCGGCGTCACGATGGCGCCGATTTTCTGCACCAAGATCGCCTCGAAACTGGCCCGCACCTATACTGATCGCCACGGCCTGAAAGATGTCACCCGCGAATTGGTCGGCGCCGACATGAACAAGCAGCAGCAATCCTCGGACTGGGGCGCCGCCGAATTGTCGCCGGCACAGCTGGAATACGCCGCCTCGGATGTGCTGCACCTGCACAAGCTGCGCGACGTATTGACGATGATGCTCGAGCGGGAAGGACGGATGGATCTGGCCAAGGCCTGTTTCGATTTCCTGCCGACGCGGGCCCGTCTCGACCTCGCCGGCTGGCCGGAAATCGACATTTTTGCTCATTCCTGACCGCGGCCGCCTTGAAAAGGCCAGCAAAGACTGGTCTTTCTGGCGCGAGGGTCGTGTGCGACGACCCAATCGGATGTATTTGACCCGGTGACCAGCTTGACCGCCCCTTCCGGCTTCCAGCCGCAGCAATCCAACGCCTATGCGCGATGGGAGCCGCGTCGTGCCTTGGCGTTGAGCGTTGCCCGGCGTCGAACCGCCTTCGTTCGTGGCCTGCGGCTCTTCTTCACGGCAGGCGCCCTGACGATAACCGGCCTGCTGGTGGTTCAGTTGGTCCTCGGGTCGAGTGGCGCGGCTGTCGGCGAGACCGAGTCGGTCAGCACGGATGTACGCATGACCAATCCGCGTTTCACAGGCCGGGACGAAAACCTCACCCCCTATGCGGTGACGGCTGACGTCGCGATACGGCGCCGTGATGCCGCCGATGGCGTCACCGAGCTCGAGCGTCCCCGGCTCGATTATAACTTTCTCGAAGCCGGCACCGATGTGTCGCAAGTGCTGGCCGAATCCGGCCGCTACGATCTGCCCAATCGCATTCTCGATCTCTACTCAGACGTCAATTTCCGGACCCGCGCCGGCTACAGATTCCAGTCCAACCACGCCCGCATCTTCCTGCGAGATGAACGCGTGACCGGTGAGGAAGCGGTGGAAGGAACCGGCCCGATGGGTACAATCCGGGCCGACAGCTATGAAATCTCCGATGGTGGCAATCACATCATCTTTTCCGGTAATGTCCGGGCACGGCTGGTACAGGACCGAACCGCGCCCGACACGACAGCGCCGCCCGAGGAAGGAAATCAATGATGCGCCTGCTTGCTATCGCCCTGACCGGGCTTATGAGCGCTGCACTCACGGGCAATGCCGCCCTGGCCCAGATCGGCAACTCCTCGCTTCCGCTGGACATCGAAGCGGACACATTCGAGGTCTTTGACGCCGAGCGCCACATCGTCTGGCTGGGCAATGTCCACGTCGTGCAGGGCGAATCGAGCCTGCAGGCTGACCGGATGGACGTGTACTATAATGGCGAAAGCGAGGGCGAAGGCGGTGGCTGGGGCGATATCGACCGTATCGTCGCCACCGACAATGTTTTCTACATCACACCGGCCCAGCGCGCGCGCGGTGACCGCGGCGTCTATCAGATGGCCGAGGAGATCATCACCCTGACCGGCGAGGTCGTCATCACCCAAGGCGATAATGTGATCACCACCAATCGTTTCGTGAACAATCTGGCGACCGGCAATTCCAATTTCGGCGAAGCCGGCACCGGCGAGCGCGTGCGCATGGTCCTGCAACCGGCCCGCACCACCGACGAGGCCGAATCGTCTGACACACCCGAAGGCTGATTTCCGGCTGCCGGCACAAGGACACGTTTTTCATGGCGCTTACCGAACCCATGCCTGCGGCCGAAACCGAACCGGCTGGCGGGCTCGTCGTCGAACAGATCGGCAAGGCCTATCGCAAACGGCCCGTCGTCAAAGGCGTCTCGGTATCCCTGCAGCGCGGGGAAGTGGCCGGCCTGCTCGGCCCCAACGGCGCCGGGAAGACGACCTGTTTTTACATGATCACCGGCCTGGTCGAAGCCGATTACGGACGCATCCTGCTGGATGGCGAGGACATCACGCGCCTGCCCATGTATCAGCGCGCCCGGCTCGGCATCGGCTATCTGCCGCAGGAAAAATCGATTTTTCACGGCATGACCGTGGAACAGAACATTCTGGCTGTCGCCGAAGTGGTCGAGAAAGACCGCGATGCCCGCCATGCCCTGGTCGATCAATTGCTGGAAGAGCTGCGCATATCGCACCTGCGCAAGGCCCCGGCACCGTCACTGTCAGGCGGCGAACGCAGACGCATGGAAATCGCCCGCGCCCTGGCGACCCGCCCCTCCTTCATGCTGCTGGATGAGCCCTTTGCCGGCATTGATCCGCTGGCCATCACCGATATCCGCGACCTGATCCGTTTTTTGAAAGAGCGGGGAATCGGGATTCTTATTACCGACCACAATGTCCGCGAAACCCTTGAAATCACGGACAGAGCCACGATCATTCACGAGGGTGAAGTGCTGTTTGAAGGCTCGCCGGCCCAGATCCGCGCCGACCCAGACGTGCGCCGCGTTTATCTCGGAGAAAGCTTTGGCTGATTAACCTCTGCATGAAACGTACCAAACAGAGGTTCACATGGCCGGATTGATGCAGAAGCTGGACATGCGCCAGGGACAATCCCTGGTGATGACGCCCCAGCTCCAACAAGCCATCAAGCTGTTGCAGCTCTCGAATATCGAGCTTGCCGAGTTCGTTGAAGGCGAACTGGAACGCAATCCGTTGCTCGAACGCGATGATCGCGACACATCCACCGAATCATTGCGCGAAGAAGGTCAGGGCGAGCCGCGTGAGCTGGAACTCGCGGCACCATCGGCCGACGCCAATGATTCGATGGATGCCGATACCGACATGATGCACGGCGATGATTCGAAGTCGGACCTGTCCGGCGTTGAAGGTGTCGAGAGCGGCGCAGCCATGGGCGCCGGTGCCGGTTCGAACTATACCGCCGGAAGCGGTCGCGGCCCGGCCAGCGAAGATTATGACGCGATCGCCAATTCCTCGCGTGACATCTCCCTCGCCGATCACCTGCACAATCAGCTCTCGGTCGCCGCCCGCGATCCGATCGACCGCCTGATCGGCGCCCACCTGATCGATCTCGCCGATGATGACGGATACATGCGCTCCGATCTCGATGAGATCGCGGCCCAGCTCGGCGTCGACCGGGCACGCGTGGAAGCGGTGCTCGTCCTGACCCAGACTTTCGATCCTGCCGGCGTGATGGCGCGCGACCTGCCGGAATGCCTGGCGCTGCAGCTCAAGGACAAGAACCGGCTCGACCCGGCCATGGCCACCCTGCTCGACAATCTGGAACGCTTGGCCAAGCACGACTATGCCGCGCTGAAATCACTGTGCGGTGTCGATAATGAGGATCTCGACGAGATGATCGCCGAGATCCGCGCCCTGACCCCGAAGCCGGGTCATGCCTTCGGGGTCGATTCGACCCGCGCCGTGGAACCCGATGTCTTCATCCGCCAGTCGCCGGATGGCAGCTGGCAGGTCGAGTTGAACTCGGAAACCCTGCCGCGCGTGCTGGTCAACAACAGCTATTTCAACGAGATCACCGCCGTCGCCAAGTCGGAAACCGACAAGACCTTCATCACCGAGTGCTCGCAGAATGCGTCCTGGCTGGTCAAAAGCCTCGATCAGCGCGCCCGGACCATTCTGAAGGTCGCCAGCGAGATCGTGCGCCAGCAGGACATGTTCCTGGCCCATGGCGTCGCCTATCTGCGCCCGCTCAACCTGAAAACCGTGGCCGACGCGATCGGCATGCATGAGTCGACCGTCAGCCGGGTCACCTCGAACAAGTATGTCGCAACCCCGCGCGGCATGTTTGAACTGAAATATTTTTTCACCTCCGCAATCCCGTCGGCCGGAGGCGGGGAAGCCCACTCTGCCGAGGCTGTCCGCCATCGGATCAAGACGATGATCGGCCAGGAATCGGCCGATGACGTGCTGTCCGATGACAGCCTCGTCGAACAATTGCGTGATGAAGGGATTGAAATCGCACGCCGGACTGTGGCCAAATACCGGGAGGCGCTCAACATCCCGTCCTCGGTCCAGCGTCGTCGTATGCTCAAACGTGCTGGCTAGGGATCGCTTGTCCGGGCGCCCCGGTGGAAATCTCCACCGAGATTGCGGCCCGCTGGCATCCGGAGAACAGTCATTGACTCCCCCCGCGGCCCGCGACTAGGTTCCGCCCGCTTTCCGAGGAGAGGCGGAACTGCACGTCAACGCCTCACGTGCCGGTGTATGGCCGGCGGGAAGGAGCGCATGCATATTCAGGTGGTCAGCAAGGGTATCGACGTCAGTGGCGCGCTGCGAGAACAGATTCTCGGCCGCGTCGAAGACGGAGTTGCCAAATACTTCAACCGTCCCGGTGAAGCTTATGTATCGATTTCGCGCGAGGGCACAGGCTTTCGCGTCGAGTGTTCGGTGCATCTGCCCTCGGGGGTGATGCTGCAGGCCCACGGCGAAGCCGATGACGCCTACAAGGCAGCGGAAAACACGATGGAGCGCCTGGAGAAGCGCCTCCGCCGCTACAAGCGGAAACTGAAGAACCACCACAATGACAACAAGGCCGAGCTTCCGGCCGAAAGTCTCCCCATCGTCGTCCTCAAGGGCATGCGCGACAGCCATGTTGAAGATGAGGACGATTATGAGGAGGACGACACAAGTGGCGCGCCGCTCAATGGTGCGCCGGAGCCGATCGTCATCGCGGAACAGGTCGGAGAAGTCCGCACCCTGACCGTGGGCATGGCGTCGCTGGAACTGGATGCGGCGGATTCGTCCTTCCTGATGTTCCGCAACGCCGCCAATGGTGGTCTCAACATCGTCTACCGGCGACCGGACGGCCATATCGGATGGCTGAACCCGGCGCGGGAAGATCGCTCAGAGCCGGCCTAGGAGCGAGTAGTCGAACAATGGCGTTAGCAGATTTGATCCCGAATGCGGGCGTGAGCATTGATTTGGGTGCGTCCAGCCGGAAACAGGCCCTCCAGGCCATGTCCGAACTGGCTGCCGGTCTGACGGGACAAGCGTCCCGGACGATTTTCGATGCCGTGCTCCAGCGCGAACGCCTCGGCTCGACCGGAGTCGGACAGGGCGTCGCCATTCCCCATGCCCGCTTGAGCGGTGTGGACGAAGTGGTCGGCGTCTTCGCCCGGCTCCGAACGCCGGTCGACTTCGAATCCATCGATGGTCGACCCGCGGATCTCATCTTCATGCTGCTGGCGCCTGAAAACGCCGGCGCGGAACATCTCAAGGCTCTGGCCCGGGTTTCCCGCCTGCTGCGCCGTGAGGATGTCCGCCAACGTCTGCGTGCCGCGCCCAATACCGACGCCGTTCACGCTGTCCTGGCGGGAGAACCGGCCAGCGACGCGGCCTGAACCGCCTGAACAGGGTACTCATCACCGGTTCAGCAAGATTGTGGTGACCTGACGCTTGAGATTGTCAGGAGACCCGACATGCTGCGCATATGTCTGCTGGGTGCATGCCTATTGGCCGGCTGGCTGGCGCTGGGAAGCGCCCCTGCCATGGCCCAGACCCCACCCCCCAGCCTGCGGGAAATGGCCGAGAGCGGCGACCCGGAGGCGGCCTATGCCTACGGCTATGAACTCAGCTTTCCCGAAGAGGGCGAACCCGACACGGTAACGGGTCGGTACTGGCTGGTGCAGGCGGCGGATGCCGGCCTGGCTCCCGCCAATCACATGCTCGGCGTGATCTATCGCGACGGATTCGGCGTCGACCCGGATATCGACCGCGCCCGCGCCTTCTTCGAGCTCGCTTGGCAGGCCGCGGATCCGTCCGCCGGTCACGATCTCGCCGAGTTGATGCTGTATGATTATGACGGCGAGCGCGACGCAGCCATCGCCATCCTGGAAACCCTGTTGTCCGACGTCGAACTCGGTCCGCTCGCCAGCCTGACACTGGCAGAAACCCTGATGTTTGACGGTGATGGCGAGGTCGACGCGGCGCGAGCCGTCACCCTGGCCCGCGACGCATTGGACCGGCAACCCGACCTGATGCGGGCCCACTATATTCTCGGAATCGGTGCCGCCGAAGGTTTGGCCGGTCCGCGTGACCCGGACGCCGCCCGGCGGGCCTGGGAGGCCGGGGCAGAGGCCGGCGATACGCTGGCGCTGATGGCACTTGCAGACAGCTGGCTGGACCCGGGCTGGGGTGAGACCGACCCGATCGAGGCGAGGGTCCTCTACGAGCTCGCGGCCGAGCTGGGCGATGATGACGCGGCACAGCAAGCCGCGGTGCTCGCCGACGAGCAGGCCAACACATCCGACGACGACGTGGCGGCCCGGCGCGCCGCCTGGCAGCTGCGGCTGGGTTGGAATGATATGCCCGACTGACCGAACAACGAAATTCCGAATCCTGTCCGTTGTTTCAAGAAAAAACCCCGCCGGAACCGGCGGGGTTTGATCTTGGTGGAGCTGGACGAACCAACTTCGAACCAGCTTTTCCAAACTCTAGCCGATTGGAACGACCAGCTCAAATACGCTGAGGACTTCATCCACAACGCCAATTCTGGAGGGCCGCAGCCATGACGCAGCCCCTCCGCAAGACATTTCATACATCGGCCAAGCCCAAGCCGCCGAAATACCCGTCGCCCTTCTCGCTCCGTTTCAGTGAGGAAGAGCGGGCCATCCTTCGCGCTCGCGCAGGCAAGCGCTCGATAGGTGAGTATATCAGGGGCGTGTTGTTCGGCTCCGGTGTCTCCGCCCGCAAGGTGAAGCGCCGCAACCCCTCCGAGGCGAATAAGGAACACGCCGCCCAGCTTGCCGGTCTCGGCCAGTCGCGGCTGGCTTCCAATATGAACCAGATCGCCAAGGCCGCCCATATGGGCGCTCTGCCGGTCACGCCCGATCTCGTCGAGGAGCTGTGGAAGGCCTGCGAGGATATCCGCACCATGCGGCGCGCTTTGGTCGGATCGCTCGGTCTCAAGGCGCAGGAGTGATGCGCCATGATCCTTGTCGGTAATCAGCGCGGCGGCGCACGCGATCTCGCACAACACCTCCTCAAGGAGGAAAACGATCATGTCGAGGTGCATGAACTTCGCGGCTTCGCCTCGGAGACACTTCATGGCGCGCTGAACGAGGCGCATGCGGTCAGCCAAGGCACACTCTGCAAGCAATTCCTGTTCTCGCTGAGCCTCAACCCGCCGCAAAATCAGCGGGTCAGCACCGAGGCGTTCGAACGCGCCATCGATCAGGCCGAGATCAAACTCGGCCTGGACGGTCAGCCCCGCGCGGTCGTTTTCCACGAAAAGGAAGGTCGGCGGCATGCCCATGCGGTGTGGAGCCGCATCAAGGCCGACGAGATGAAGGCGGTGCAGCTTTCCCATTCCCGCAACAAGCTGATGGAGGTCTCGCGCGAACTCTATCTCAAACACGGCTGGCGCATGCCGGACGGCATGACGGATCGCTCAAAGCGCGATCCGCGCCGCCTCTCGCACGAGGAATGGCAACAGGCCAAACGTCAGGACAAGGATCCGCGCGCCATCAAGATCGCGATCCAGGATGCGTGGGCAAGTTCGGATTCGGCGGCCGCCTTCTCCCATGCGCTGGAAGAGCGCGGCTTCAAACTGGCGCGAGGAGACCGGCGCGGCTTCGTGGCGATTGATGAGCGCGGCGAGCCCTATGCCGTTGCCAAGTGGGCGGGCATCAAGACCAAAGCCATCCGCGAACGGCTCGGGAGCGGGACCACGCTGCCCGACCTGAATGAAGCCAGAGAGCGCTATGCCCGCGACATGCAGGCCACGATGGATAGCCACCGCAGAAAGCTTCTGGAAGAAGCAAGAGCCCGCAAGGAGGCCGCACAACGCGCCCGCGCGGCGCTGGTGGCCCGTCAACGCGAGGAGCGGGAGCGTCTCACATCCGCGCTGGAAGCGCGCCAGCAAGCAGAAGCCAAGTCCCGGCAATCGCGCTTCCGCCCCGGCCTCGGCGGCGTCTGGGACCACCTCAGAGGCGAGTACGCACGCATTCAGACCCAGAACGAGGCGGAAGCCTACGCCGCCTACACGCGCGATAGAAAACAGAAGGACGACGCGATTCTCCGGCAAATCGAAGAGCGCCAGCGTCTGCACCAGGATCGCAATCGCGAACGTCTGGAACAACTACGCCAGAGGCAGGAAGTCCGAACGGATGCGAGGGCATTCGCGGAGCGCGCCGAGCAGGCGCGGAATGATCGGCTGGCGGCGTTTAAGGAGCGGCGTCAGCAGAAGGCGCAGGAGCGTCCTCGTTCGCGTGATGGACCCGAAATTGGGCGGTAGGTTCGCTAGTGGCAAAGCCAAACTACTGCGATGCCGCGATGCCTACAGGAACTTCGGCTAGAGTCCAATTTCCCTTGCCATTATTAGTTGGAATGTGCGGTGCGACCTGATCGACTGACCGAACGTGGAGCTGCGGGGTTTCCGGATTCATATCCCATACGTGGAAGATGTATCTATCACCAACCTTTTCTGCCTGGCGCCACTCATTTCGGGTGATGTAGAACCGTAGCGGCGAAGCTGTCGTGGACTTTACCTCGATCATCTTGCTGACGATGGACGCGTCTCTAATATCGAACGATAGCACGTCGTATCCTGCAAAATTGTCATCCAATCCTGGCCATTCGGGCTGACGATCAATTCCGAGCGAACTTAGCGTCGCTCGCTCATACTCAATGGTCAAAATTTCGGCTTCGCGACCTTGGGCCATCTTTATGTGATCGGTGATGAGGCGAGCGTACCCAGCCGTCTCGTCCCACCATACCAACGTTTCTGAGCATGGCGTCTGCTCCATGAGCCCGGCTGCATGAAATACATCACGGTTATTTTGATCTAGGCCGTCCAAGAAGCGCTTGCGTCCGTGGCGCATTAACTTCGACCAGATTGGTTGTTGAGCGACAAGTACCGCACGTATGCAGTGACGAAAAAACACCGGCCCTTCTAGAGGACAAAGTTGGTCGACTATTTTGTGTAGCTCCAGGGCTGAAAGCATGTCCAAGCTTGCCGCATCGGCATCCACACTTTCTATAAAGGCGACCAACTCAGCGCCACCGTATTCAGGGTACTTAGTTTCGTACGCTCGTAGTAGGCGTAATCCCTCGAAACTCGAGAGTGAGAATAGACGTTCTGTCGGCATTGAGAGCTTCATAGCTCCTCCATGTCGCTTCCCTCGGAGCGCCCCTCGAATTCGGCGATCAGGTCAATTATGTCCTGGAGGTCTACGTCATAATCTACTGGATCATCCGCTTGCTCCTCGTCGAACGCGAGTTCATGCAGATCTGGATCATCCAAAAGCGCCTGCATATTGCGAATTTTTTCGGTCAATCGACGACTTACGGAGTAATCAATGCTGCCTATGATGGGAGGGGCTTTTGACCGGTAGACAAAAATATTGGTTTCATCGGTGGGGCTAAGCCCCAGTCTATGGATGCGGTCTATTGACTGAAGATAATGAGTGGAGACGTAACTTCTATCAGCATAGATGGCATTGTGACAAACTGTGTGGAGACTAATACCTTCCCCCGCTGCAGCAGGATTTGCTACCAGGACAAAACAATCATCGTCTTCATGAAAACGTCTAATTTTCCCTTCTCTTGTATCGGAATCAGACGCGGAGCCAGAGTGAACTCCTCCATGTATATACACGGGATTCAAGTCGCCCAACATTGCCACCAGCCCATGGATCGTTCCAGTGAATATTGTCCAAATTACACACTTCTGACCATTTCGCGCCAGCTCCCGGGCGTGATCCGCTACAGCCTGCATTTTTGCTGAATTCCCCTCGTCCAGAACCTGCTCGACAACAGCAGAAGCGATAGGGGAGTCGTCGTTGGCCATCGCCGCCAGTGCCAGCGTCGGATTCACTGATAACTGCAGCAAACGCATTACAGAACGGCGGGCTTTCGAAAACTGGTTTCCGCTTATCCCGCCGCTCAAATTATTCGCTTGGTTGCGGATGAATTCGCTTCGAACCATCGAGTAGAGCGCCAGTTGGCCCGGAGACATATCTACGTCCAAAAAATGACGCGTTGCTTTCGGAAGGCCAAGCTCTGACTTTGTGGTGCGAACATAGAGGTTGCCCAAAACTTCTCGCGGAGACCTGCCTTGGGTAACTTCGAGGCCGAGTCCGTGCCCCGGCCACAGGAAGTCTAATTGGGATTCGATATCAGTCGCGGATTGCGGCATCGGTGTGCCGCTCAGAATATCACGACGAATAGGGAGCCCTGCGATATTAAGTAAAAATGCTCCACGGAGTGAACGCCACCCTGCCTTCATCCGATGCGACTCATCAAGCACCAGATGAGTTGGAATAGTTGCTAGGTGTTGAGCCACCACATCTTGCTGTCGAATCATCAAGTCGTACGACATGATGAACCGGGTCGCGCCAGAACTCAGAGCTGCACGGGTTTCATTTTCCGAGCCATCAAGGACCGTAAATTTTTCAGATACGCTATTGGGCGCAGCCGGATTCATACAGTCTACTACAACATCTTGCCAGGCTTGGAGAGCAGCCTTGGGCGCAACAATGAAAAAGTGCTGGCTTGGCTGCCTGGTGAGGAGGTGCAGAGCGAAAGTGACGGTCGTTTTTCCAGCGCCGGGGACCGAAAAGTTTGCACCATTCTCGAGAGCAAGAAGGTGGCCGAGGTCTCGAAGCTGAAAAGATTTCAACTGCCTCTTGGTGAACCCGAGGGCCACTAGCCGGGATTCGATCTGTTCCGGGGACAAATTTTCTGTGAGTTTGGTTCGTTGCTCTCGCACGCGCCGAATTTGCTCGGAGAACTCCTTCAGCTTCGCGGTAGCTTCGGCTTGAGGCTTAAATCGAAAGTTCAGTGTCTGCTGATTGATACGCGTTCCGAGCTCTCGGACAGTCGTAAGCGTGTCAGGCCAGGATAGGGTGATGGAATTTCCATCGATTTTATGTTCATATTTTTTTGTTCGTATCGAGAGTTTAAGGCGGGCCCAGATCGGAGAGCTTTCATCGCTTACTCGGAATGAGCCCGCTTGCTTCGCGGAGTGATATTCAATTTCGACAGCAGTTGTCTCGCTCTCCATCGGCTAGGTCACTCCGAGTGAACATTTGCGCTGCCAGCCTTGGCGGCTAAACGCTTTTCGATTTGCTCGTCGATATTGTCCAGCGCAGCTCGGATCGCCTCAACTTGTTTGCGCATCGGAGCTAAGGTGCTTTCGCCGGCGGCAACAACGTCTACCCCTGTGAGCTTCGAGTGAGCTTGAGACAATGCGCGAAGCGCAGCCTTTTCGTTCTTCTGCCCCTTCTCCAATTCGATTGCAGACTCCGCCGCATCCAGGAGAGCCATGAACGCATCGTCCTTGGTCGCCTCATCCTTCAGCGCGCCGATAAGTGTGGAGTAATCAGTTGCAGATTCATCATCATCGATTTCGAACTCAAATTCTTCTGTATCGCCGTCTACATCCCTGACCGTCATGGGGATGTCCATGTTATCAGCAAATAAAGACAGCACTTGAGGTGCCAATTTCCCAAAGGCTGGGTTTAGATTATAGATTCGACCGGATACGCGGCTCCGATTTTCAAATAATGACCAAGCGATTGCGCGGCTAGCGTCTTGTAGAGCAACCTCTTTCCGGGCGATGCTCTTAGGGATGTCACCGAAAATTTGCTTCCCTTCTTCCGCGACCAATTCGTAGCGGCCAGGTTTGTCGACCCATTCAGCAAGATACAAGTCGGCTTCGTCCAGCGCCTGAAGGACATTTTCGATGTCCTGCTTGCTTCTTTTGAGGCGGTCGGCAACCTCCTTGGGTGAACGCCCCTTGCTGACTTGGCGACGAATAAGGCGAGCATCGCCTATCCAATCGTAGTCCAGCTTAGTCTGCGGACGCGCCTGGAGATCCGCCTCAATATCATCAATTTCGTCTCTGGTCGTATCCGCTGGCAACACGGCGCACTTTACATGGCTAAAGCGTTCGTCCACCGACCCATCGGAAGCGCGGTATAGTTCACGCATCGCGCTCAGGCGCCTGTTGCCATTTACTACAACACCGCTGTGCGTAATTAAAATTGCTTCTCTTTGCCCGTCGTCAGACAAGACACTGATGATTGGCGTGACAGAGCCAGACCCTTCTTTCGAGAGTTTCGACAAGATTGAGTGTTGAACTTGCTGCGCACTGGAGAGTTCTTGACCTTTATCAAAAAAGTCAAAGTCGCGTTTGCCGCTTGAAATTTCGGATTGCTGCGCGCTAAACGTTCGACAGTTCTCCATACGGTAAACCAGAAGGTCTATTGGCAGGGAAACCACCTTCGGTCGAAGAACGTCACCTCGAAAATCGTATACTGGGTCACCAAACTCGGTAGACACTTTCAATCGTTGTTCGATCAGCTCTTTGCGCTCTGCAATGGGACGAATTTTGATTTCAAAAGCCATCTCTTTTTTGCCCTACTCAAATGCCACAATCAGAATGGGTACGGTGATTACGCGGTCAAAAAGTTGAAGTTCACGAATCACACGGTCTGCGTTGGCAATGTTGTCACCAATTTTTTTTGCGGCTTCCAACGTAGGCAAAGCCAATGCGGCTGCCGATATGCGCTTAGACTGGTATAAGTATTCCAGTTTGAGAAAGTCGTATGGTGCGCGGCTCATATTCCCAGTTTGTAGTTGGAAAGCCAAATCGTCCTTCTGAGCAAAGACTTTAATGTTGCTTGATGGGTCAAGGGCCACACTGAGTGCCCACCCATCACCAAGAAACTCATTTTCAACATGAGCACGAATTTCTTGGGTGCACCCCTTTTCGATGCGCAAGGACGGGGCCTCAAAGACATCAGTCAGCCATTCCTTCATGTCGCGCCGCATCCACTGCTCACCCGCCGCATGGTGCTGATCGTATGTGTGAGAAAGCTTCATTACTTTCCTTTCGGATTGGGGTCGTAGACGGGCTTGTTCATGGGGCGTGTTCGAAGGGTTCCCGCTCGCAATGCGTGAATTCTATCCCATGCGGTTGCCACGTAACCCGCGTCAAGGTCGCAGCCAAATGCATTACGCTGGTTCTTGAGTGCGGCGATTGCCGATGACCCCACCCCAAGGTACGGGTCGAGCACATTGTCCCCCTCATTCGTAAGTGACAGTACCAGGCGCTCTACCAGACCAATAGGAAACTGACAGGGATGATCCGTCTTTTCGACGTGGTTGGATTTTACATTTGGAATATCCCAGACGTCCTCTGGATTTTTCCCAAGAGGATTGCCTGAAAGTTGACCCTTATTTGGCCCCTTGAAGTGCTTCTTATGTGGATACTTAGAAGGGATACGAACGTCATCCAAGTTGAACACGTAGTCATCTGATTTGGTGAACCACAAGATAGTTTCGTGCCTGCCGGAAAATCGTTTTTGACAATGAAGCCCGTGCCCGAACGTCCACACAATGCGGTTCCGTAGCTTCAAGCCATGGTCTTTAAACTTGGGATACAGGAGAATATCGAGCGGAAATATCTCGCCATCATCCACATGGTTGCCGACTTGCCAACAAATCGAACCGTTAGGGTGCAAGACCCGCACCGCCTCGGCAATGCATGCGACTTGCTCCTCAATGTACACTTCTTGCGAACGGCGCTGCTCGTAGGATTTCCCGATATTGTACGGAGGAGACGTGACGATGAGCTTCATTGACTCATCGGGTAGCGATCTCATGAACTTTAAATTGTCTTCGCATCTAACCGTTGCCGAAGCATCCACCTGCAGCCGAACCACCTCATCCCCTGATACTCGGCTAGTTTTGAGTTTTTGGCCTCCCATTGGTGCGCCCCGCCTCTTTGTTCTTATAACGTTCCAGATGGAATCATGCCAAACTTCGCGCTAAAAGTGAAGTTAAATAACGAGATACAATAAAGTTTGCCGAGGCGGGCACAAGATGTTGTGGCACAGTCATAAGGCCTACTTTGGCCGATGTAAGCTAGAGAATTATCGAGTACGTGACCGCACCGCTCGCTCGTTGTCGAAGCTCAGCCACATGTTGTTGGCGGCCAATCGGCGGACGGTTGGTCGAGGCTTCTAAAGGGCGCGACAGCTCTTTGGTCGATGGGATAGTCCACGGAAGGGTAGCACGAAGGCTCCCTTCCTGGTCGCGCTGAAAGCGTCTCGATGAAATCGTCATGGGGGTGTCGGGGGAGCAGGAACGCTCCACCTGAAGCGTGATCAATCGGCGAAACGATTGCATGGCGTGAGCGGGCTCGAAGCCAGGTCATGCCATTGCCGGGGGTATCCAACAGGGGCGCGCAGCGGGCCCCTTTGGCAAGCGCGTTGTACTACAACGCACAGCTTGCGCGCGCCGAAACCGGCCTAAACTCCCCTGAGCTGGATCAACGCCGCATCAGGCCGCTGACACTACAACGCATGCCTCCAGCGCGTTCACTTCGATCCGGTCTGCATCCGCCCAATTGGATAGAAGCCGCCGGCAAGTGGATCGGCGGGAATATTGCGCTCGGAACGCGTGACTCACGTAACGCTCGAACAACAGGGTTGCTAGACGCCCCGAAAATGGAGCAACTTCACATTGCAGAAACAGGGACGGGCCTCATGGGTTTACCGACAGACGAAGCAGCTCGCACGCGAAAACATCGCAGATATCGAATTCTGAAAACGCCCCGTCGTTTCGCTAGAGCGCTGCAATTGGCGTACAGCCTCACGCTCACTCGGGTCACGCAAAACGATGCTTATGCGCTAACTTGCGAACTCATAACCCTCCTTCGGGTCCTGCCATTCCCAGAGACAGGCACTTTCGGGCGGCAGAGAATAGTTGCGAGCTTGTATGCCTATTCCGCGGCCGTATTGCTCGAAAAGCCGATCGAAAAGACAGAGGCGGAGAAGCGTGTCGTCGCGCGGCATCTACTGCATGCAATCGCGCGTGGACACCCCCAAACGGCGGAGGACGAAATCCGCAAGCTCTTGGAGCTGGCGCTCATACGCCTGGAAATTTATTTGCACGCGAAAGATCGGCGATCATTGAATGTGGCGCTCAGAATGCAGCGGCAAGCAGAAGTGTGTTCAAAGGAGTGCGGTGTCCCGTTGGATGGGGTCTATCTGCTGCTCACCATGGGCCTTCTAGAAAACTTTGCGGAGATCCATGAGGAGAGGCGTGGACCTGAAGGTGCGATCGCTATGAAGCTTGGCGAAGGAATCCTGCGCCAAGTCGGTGGTGTGCCGCCGCCTGAGCTTGCCGTCGACGCCTTAATTCACCTTGCGAGGGTTTATTCGGATTGGCCGGAGGGGGCACCCCAGGAAAATTTTGACGCTGCGGTCACCCTTCTACAATCGGCGATTGACCAGCTAAATGCTATCGGAGCCGATCCCGAAAGGCTCGCAGAAGTTATGGTGGAATTGGCTTATACCTACGGCACGTCCCGAAAGGGGTACGAGCCGGACAACACCGAACTTTCAATTTCGATTTTGGAGGAAGCGCGAGGCCTAGTGCATGGCACGGCCGCAACTCGGCTTCGCGGCAACATCGAAATGTATTTGGGCGATGGATATACCAACCGCGTTCGCGGTGACCGGATTGGGAACTTGCGCGTCGCCGCCGATCATCTCGAAGCAGCGGCAAAGATTTTCCTCGCCACCGGCGTTAAAAACCGTGCCACCAGGGCGCTCGCGCGATTCAATCAACTAACACCCCGGATCGCCGCTCTCGAAACTCAAACCAAAAATCGCTCTGCGTCGGAGGCCCCAGCATGACGACGGCGCCCCCATCCGCGTCTGATCTGGCGCGGCAGCTCGACCGCCCGAATATGTTGTGGCGCACGCTAGAGGAAGAAGCAGAAGCACTCCGCCACCAATTGGCGGCAGGCGATTGGACTTTCGAGCCTGGCTGGTTTCACGAGAAAGAAGGGCTCGCACGCTCTGCAATCGAGAAGCTGACTGAAGCCCGCACGCTGGTCTCCGCTCAATACGATCCCGCAAAATTCGCGCAGACCAGTGAGCATATGGCCAGAACCTACAAACTCATCGCAAGGCTGTCGGTGCTTGATGACGTGGGAGCAAGTGACAGCGCTCGCCTTTTTCAGCCTGAAAGTGATCACCTGTCTGATCGCTCCGTGGCCTACTTAGAAAATGCGATTAACTGTTTCGGCGAGTGCTTGGCGGCCCACAAGGATTATTCCTACCGAAGAACCCAAGAAGGACTCTTAAGCGAGATTGGGGAGGAATTGGTTCAGCTCCGCGACTGGGAGCGCGCCGCTGCGTCGTTTAAAGCAGCCGCCGAAATCGGCCAACTGATCCAGTTTGATGTCGCCGTGAGCCGTGACGAACTGGCCGATCTAATCCGATGGTTTGAGAGTTTCACCGAGTGCGCTGGGTACAGTTTCATTCGATGCGACCGTAAGATGGACGCGCTGGGATACTTGGACGCCGCGAAGGCCCGGCTACTCATCAAGTTTTTCGGCATCAACACGATCGAATTGTCCCAGCGGGATCGCAAAACCCTCGAAGCGTTGCGGCTCGAACAGGCCGAGCTAGAGAAGGCGCTTACCCCACAGGTCGTGAAAGACCGCCGCGCCAAAGTCGAGCGCGTGATGTCGATCAGGGGTGAGTTAGAGGGGATTGCTGGCAAACTGGCTGCTCCACCTCCTGAGACCATCCAAGAGAAACTTGTCGAGCTCCTTGATGACGAAGCCATACTGGCAGCGCCCGTGCTTTCCAGTTTTGGGGGCGAGACTGTTTTCGCTTATCTCCAGGCGGGCAACGTGGAAGTTGGCAGCTCAAGGTCGGTCGATGCGTTGTATTTTAAGCAGGCGGTTCAGGAAGACAGCCAAAGCTGGATACGACGCTACGCAAAATACAAAGCGTCTCGTGGCAAAAGAGGTCTCGAACAAGGCAAAGCGCTCACCGAGGCCATCCGGAGCGCGTCGGCTGCCCTAGGGGACCTCTTTGTGGACGCGCTAGATGACGCGTTGAAAGAGCGCGGGCTCGCGAGCCGCTCTAAGATGCTGATTGTTCCGCATGGAGCCTTAGCGCGGCTGCCCATCGCCTCGGCTAAGCTGTCTGACGGCACTCAGCTCATTGATCGATACGAGCTGATCTACCTTCCGAGCGTAAGTGTCGGGGCCAGCGTCTCGAAAATCAAACCCAGCGCGCACTCTTCCGCCCTGGCAATTGCAAATGTCGCTGGCGAAACGGCTGATGGTCAAAACATGCCTCATTTCAACGACGCAGAGTGCGCGTTGGTTTGCGCTTTCTGCTCTGGCGAGGCCCAATGGCTTACACGCGATCACGCAGCCGACGGCGTGCGCGCCGTTCTTGGCGGTCTCGCAGGAAGCCAAGTTTGGCACTTCACGGCGCATGGCCGTTTTAACGAACTCGACCCTGCCCAATCGCACCTGGACATCACACCGTCGGAAAAGATTACGTTGGGCGAGCTTTACAAAGCGGGCCATCAAACACGGCCCGACCTGGTTGTTTTGAGTGCCTGCGAGACCGGCTTGTACGACTGCGAGGATATCCCCAACGAGTTGATCGGATGGCCCGCCGCGTTCCTTGAGCTGGGAGCGAAAGGCGTCATCGCAACGCAGTGGCCGGTTGCGTCCTTACCGACGGCGTTCTTGATGGCCAAGCTTTATGAGGAAATGTGGGGTGAGACCGGAGCAACCGTTTCCGCCGCCCTTCGTGCCGCTCAGATGTGGATCAAGGATGTTCCCGCAGCGGACCTACCGCCGATTGTTGAGCGATGGGTCGAAGCTGGCCAATTGGATAGAAATAGCGCCGACGACTTGTTGAACGGGCTTGCGATAAGCGGCTGCGCGGCGGATGGCCAGGCCTTCCCTGAACCCATTTATTGGGCAGGCTTTGTCTACTACGGCGACCCAGGACTACGCCTAAGACGCTGATTGCGCCTAGACCGGGCCGTCTGCCTTAACGATGGGAAAAGGTGGAGCGTCGTCCGGGATTCCCAGAAGTTGATTTTCCGTCATTCCAGACGCTTTCGCTTGGTCCAACGTGCGAGCATATAGTTTTTGCTCAATCGGGAGCGTAAAGTTATCTAGCGCATCAGGGTTTTGGAACTGAAACGGGTATCGACCGTCAGGCGTTTTCACCAAAAAGTTGACATCGCTTCGCTGCAGCACCAGCTCAAGCTTGCGCCAAAAATGATGCCCTGCGATGATAGACAAGGGATACCATCCATTGCGGTTAGGAGTATCCAGAGGGGCTCCCCCTTTTATTAGCTCCTCTACGCGCTCGTGCAATTTGTCTCGCTCTGCTATGGCCGACGCACTAAATCTTAGCTGAGCGCGCGGATTGGTAAGCGTATCGAGCGCTTTGTTTAGCTCCACGCCATATTTCTGATCGGTATAATCATTCACTTCATCCCCAACACCGTTATTAACAAATTTATCACCCCCATAGATATCTCTATGCGGTAACTCATTATACATAACTTCATGTTTTTTATCAAGAAAAACGAATCTCAGTGTGTCGCCGGTATTGGCGTCAATTTCAACCCCCGGTGCGAACTCAACGATTTCAAACCCAAAATGGAGGGAAAATTCGTCGCTGGAGTGGATTTCGCTGATGTGCAGCGCGACGGGGCTTGCGTCTTGGCTGCCGATGGCAGGTTGAATGAAACCGATCGATAGGAACTCGGTCTGGAACAACCACCCTTCGAGTTCGAACCGATCCCGGTCACGCCCAAAAAATGAAGACAAAGAATACGAATTATCGCCTGTCGATGGTTGTTGGCGCCAGCTCAGGGCGAAGAGGCCTTCCCGCAATCGCCTCATATTCAGAACGATAATTGAACCGCCCTCCATTTGCCCGAGCGCGGCGCCGTAATTTGCTTCCCCACGCGAAAAACGATCAAGCTTTTGACCAATCGACGCATTCGGTCGGACAACGGACCAAAGGCGGTACGCGTCATCCATGTAGGTTACTGGTCGAAGCAAGTCTTCCGGACGCACTCGTCTTCGCCATACGAGATAGTCCCGAATGAACGCAACGGTACCAATATTGGTCTTGGTTTGCCGTCCTCTGTATGGATCGCCTTCTACGAATTTTTTCAGCAAGTCTGGGGCGACAAGAATTTTCTCGCCAGGCGCGCCCCCCATTTTCCGGGCTCCCTCCTCGAACGCATTGTGGCGGTGTTGGACAGTCTCAGAGTCGCTTTCGGAACTAAGGCCGTAACCAGCAAGAAAACTGAGCATGTCATCACATAGAGTGACGTAGGCTCGGGTGCCCGTAGTGTCGTTCTGTTGCCTGAGGAGGTCACGCAGAGCTATGCGCAGACGAACCCGAACATCACTTGTGATCTCATCCGCCCAATTGTGCGGAAGCGGTGCGCGCAGATATTCCGGTAGTTCGCTCACAAATTATGCCCCCTGAAGTCGATAGCTTCAGGGGGCATAATTTTAGCGCGCGTTTCAAGCTAGTAGTACCTGCCGCGCCACAGGTTGGGGCCGCCTGCTCGGATCATCAGGTCGAGGTATTTCACCCGCTCGCGGGACTTTTTCGGCAAGGTCTGCGTCGGCATCTCAAGCGCATAGCGCATGAAGTCCCGCAGCCAGCTGAAATCCGGATCGTTTTCCGCCCCAAGGATAGTATCCACTTCCGGAAGTTTATAGGGTGAACCGTCAGCCTCACTCAGGGTTCCATCGAAATCGCGCCAAACGTCTGCGCACAGTTCGGGGATGGTACGCCGAGACGCCGGGCGGCCCTCATACTGCAGCATCCACAACATAATCGACACGCGGTAGACAAAGTGCGGATCGCACGTTTGTTCGTCGGTTGCGGCCTTCAGATTCGGTGTCCAGTTCTTCGCCATGTCGTTTGCTCCAGGTTTGCGTTTTCGGCGCAGCGCGTTGCCTGGAGCGAACATGACGAGCGGTGGGCGGGAGGTAGTTTCCCAAATTTCCGCCAAACGCATTTTTCGATTTTTTCGGAAGAGGATCAGTGACGAGATATAGATCTCGGTTCTGCGGTCCAGAGATGACGATACAATGTCGACCGCCCTATGCCAATCTCGCTGGCGATGTCGGACATGGGTGCGGTCAAGCGTCGAGCCTTTGGACGCAACGTTCTGCGCGCGGGCTGCGCGTCCACGGGCACAAAACACCCACAGGATTCAACCCAGCCTGATACGGTTGATTTTGACTAGCGCAGACCGTGCGCCGCATCCTGAAACATGGCCCGCGTTCCGATCACCGATGACATTCACGCCGAGCTTCTTCGATTGAAGGAGCAATCCGGCATGGGGATGATGAAGCTGTTGGCGCGCTCCGGCCCGGTGCCGGAGGGGCTGGATTCCGCGATCATCAACACCTGGCTCAACCGCAAGACCCTCACGGCACGGGCGGATCATCTCGATTTCGTGCTGAACGCCCTGCGGGCTGTAGACCCTATCATCCAGATCACACCAGACATGCGGGCAGCGCTCGACGCCGAATTAGCGCGAACGGGTTACGAACCCACATCGCTTCTCAACCGCATCGGGCCGCATCCGGTCAAGGTCACTCCGGCGCTGATTTCGCGCTGGCGGAAGGGGCAAACCCTGTCCGCCCGTAAAAGCCTTTGGGATTTCGTGATCGAGGGTCTGGCGTCGATCTCCGACAAATCCGCCTAGAAATGGCGGGCCGGGTCCTGCCGTCCACCGAGAACGCGGATAATCAACACATCGCCCGTATCGAGGCGCGTGTAATAGATGGAATGGCTGGTGTGCTCGTAGCGCCGCAGACCGGGAACGATATGGGCGTAGTCATTGCCCCATCCGGGGTTGTCCGCCAGCAGATCAAAACGCGCAAATAGCTCGTCGATATAGGTGCTGGCGGTGGCCAGCCCGAAATTCAGGATGGAATATTCGTAGATCGCATCAATGTCGGCATCGGCCTTTGCCGAAAGCCTATAGGCGGCCATCTGCCTTCAACCGATCTTCAACGCGTTTCTTGATATCGGCGGCGCTGGCATTGCTCGTTCCGCTTTCCAGCCCTTCGGCAATCAAGCCACGGAGCTGTTCTTCGCCCGCATGGCGTTCCTGATCGCGGCGGATCAGGTCGCGCATATATTCGCTGTCATTGACATAGCGACCGGATTCGATGCGCGCCTTTATCCAGCTTTCCATCGCATCGGGGATGGTGATTGTTTTTCGCATCATGGTCATGAGGCATCTCCTTCCCCATAAGAATACCATATGTCGAAAGTATGATGCAAATCATACGACGATCATACTATGGGGACGAATGAAATAGATACAATTTTACTAAAATGCCGTGCAAAATTAAGCGCTTACCAAGTATTTCTGTGTACCATAAAAGCACTAACGAAGCAAAGACTTCGAACGACAATAAATAGGGTGTGAGCAATGTCTCTGGGGTACTCAAAAGAATTCAATGACGCAACGCGTCCGGGCTATGACCCGGATGCGGCTGAATCCGCCATGCGCCGTCAAAAAGACGCGCAGGAAATTGAGGGCCAACAGGCCTTCCAACGCCAATTATCCGGCGCGTCGGCGGACGCGGGTGAGCTATCTCGCGGCCCGGGCGCTGCCCGCCAGATCGCCGAGGACACAGCCAGAGACGGGGAAAAGGAGCGCAAGGAGCGTACCGACCGGGCAGTGTTGCTAGACACCCTCAACAGTGCGCAGGAGTTCGCGGATCGCCGAGCGGCCGATGCCGCCGCGCTTGAAGACGTTTTTGAAGCTCGATTTGGCGACGCATGGCGCGAGGAAATCGCGCTGCGGGTCATGGATGCCGACGATATCCCGGAGCGCCGGCCAGGCGAGAGTATTGAAGATTACCGCGAGCGATTGACCGATGAATTGATCGAACAGATCATCGATCCTGAAACCGGCCAGATCAGACCTGAATACGCGAATGATCCTGAAATGAGCGAGTATGCCGAATGGGCGCTTGCCCGCCACCAAGAGCGCGAAGCACGCGCGTACATTGAACGCCGTTCTGATCCGAACTTAACGCCAGAAGAACAACGCACGATTGACGAGAAATTTGCGGCGACCGCGACTGGAAACGAAATCCGACAGGCGGCGCAGGAAGCAGCCCGAGACGGCGAGAATGTCAACGAAATTGAACGTGAAACAGACTCCCGCAATGACAACGTGACGCAACAGGCATCACTGGAGGCAGGCGCCAATTCCTTCGGATAAGTTAGTTCATGTTTGAGGCGAGCTGTTGGTCAAATCTGACCCTGTTCGCCATCGCTGCAACGTGGTCACGCGCGGTAGCAAGTGGGTATGGGTCAGAGACATAGATGTCAGAATGATATGAAACACCCGTTTCGCCAGCGCCGCCGCGCTCAAAAAAGAACCTCACATTGTGAATACCATTGTTCGCGAAGTCATCTCTAAGCACTTCCTCGACTCGCTCAGCGGCAACCAGCGTGTCTGCTCCGATGCGAACCGCGACTGCCAAGCGGTCTCTGTGATCCACCACCCATGCGTCAGCCTCAAAGTGTGCGTCACTTGAAATTGCAACATTGTGCGAGATCGCGGAGCTTTCCACCAATGCCACTTGGGTAGCCTGTGGCTCGGCGCTTGATCTTCCGTGATCTTCCTGCGCGCAGGCAGGCGCGGCAAATGCGGCTGAAGCCACTGCTACCGCCGTAAATCCCTGTCTCAATCTTCCAAATGCACTCATCACACTAATATTCATGTAATTATATTTGCGCAAACCATAGCATTGATTGCGCAAATACGCAAGAAAATTGCGATGCAGATTCAATGTTCGCAATTCTGCGTCTTGCAAAAACGATCATTTCTGAAATAGTGATGCGATATGCTTCATTCAATATTGAAAATGACGGAATCTCAGGGCATTGTGCGCCCACGCGGCACCGAGGGAGGCCGAAATGGCCGGATTTCAAAACCCATCGTTTTTGAACGGGTTAGGATTTCTTCGGGAGGGCCACCATGATGTTCGGACCGCAGATTGCCCCCTCTGGCCGTTTGATCGGCTATGCGCGGGTTTCCACCAAGTCCCAGAAACTTGATCTCCAGCACGATGCGCTGCGTCGCGCGGGGTGCGAGCGGGTATTTGAAGACCATGGTGTGTCGGGCGCAAAGGCGCGCCGCCCGGGGCTGGATCAGGCGCTGGCGTGTTTGCGCGAAGGTGATGCGCTGGTGATTTACAAGCTCGACCGGCTGGGCCGCTCGGTCGCGCATCTGGCGGAGCTGCTGCGCGTGTTCGAGGAACGCGGCCTTCATCTGTGCTCGCTCAGCGAGGGGATCAACACGCAGACCATCGGCGGCAAGCTGGTCTTCCATATGTTCAGTGCCATGGCGGAGTTTCAGCGTGATCTCATTCGGGAGAACACGCTGGCCGGGCTGGAGGCCGCGCGGGAGCGTGGGAAACGGCCTGGCCGCCCGCGTAAGCTGACGGCGCGTCAGGTGAGCGCGGCGGCGCGCTCCGTGCGGCGGAATGGGGCCAGTATTGCTGCAACCGCACGGCGCTATGACGTCTCGCCCGCCACAATGTGGCGAGCGGTCGCCGGTTAGAAATGGACCTAGAACAATTGGAGTTGCCGCCGCCCCTCGACAAACTTCTTCCATTCCGGCCTGGCGGCCTCAGCGTCCAGCCAGTCGGTGACATGCTCTATCAGGGTCTCGCCGCGATTTTTTGCATTGTGCAGATCGATCATGCCGCGCGGATGGAAATGCGAGCGATAACCCGTGCCGGTGATCGGCAGCGGCTCCCTCTCCGGTGAGAGCGTCTGGATTTCCAGATGGGCGGTGTCGCCAAAATGGTGGGGGTTATAGCGGGCCTCGATCTCGATGCCGCGCCATGTGAAACGGCAGACCTCGTAAGCCATCTCTAATGGCTCCCGAAGATGTGGACTTGCTCGAAGCCGGTTTCGATGACCAGAAGGTCAGACATTTCCCAATCCCGCCCCATCGCCTCGTAGTCGATATAGGGGCGCAGGGCGTCGGGGATGTCGTGGGCGTTCTCAATGGATTCCTCGGCAAAGTCGGCCAGCCGCGCATATTCCCCGAAATAGCGCTCTTCGATGGCCGTGCGGGCGTCGTCCATATCCCCGCCATAATGCTCGATCAACTTACCGCCCAACGCGCCATATTCGGCGATGAACGCCGCCATATTGGCCACGCTCTCGATGCCCTGATACTCGCTGATCGGCGCGCCTTCGAAGCCCTCATAGTCATGGATGGCCCATTCTTCGGAGTCGCTGATCGGTGAGGCTTCCAGCATGTCGGCGACTTCCAATTGAATCGCCTCAAGCTCCTGCGTGGCGTCGATCCACCACCCATGCAGCCAGCCATTATTGTAGGCGGCCAGACAAGCCACATAGATTCTGATCTCCGAGTTTTGCGTCTCCATCTTCAAATCTCCTTTGGATAAGGGTTGCGCATGCAACCCCTGCCTTCCGGCGAGGATGGGTGTGCAAACGGAGACAAAAATCGACGGCGGGCACAGGGCCACAGGCCCGCGCCTCGGGAGACCGTCTATTTTTGGTGAAGCGCGCCGAGGGCAAAGCCCTAAGCCTTCGCACCAGGGATCGTCACCCGTATGGGCCAAGACCCGCCGTGCAGGACTTGGTGGCCCGCGGCCATAGAGCCCGCCCGGATGCCCGTCACTTCTTAGCTCACGCCCAGTCTATTCGACAATTTTGCCGATCTTACCCGGCTGAGCGCCAGAGGGACAACTAAGGTCCGCTCAGACAGCGCCATTCGGGCGGTGTCGCAATCGGAGGGCCTTCAATGAAAGACTATTCTGACCGCCCCAGACGCCGGGGACGCGGGGAGTTGGCCTCGGCATCGAGCCTGTTCTCGTACGTTCTGGCTGGCTCTGTCGCTTTCGTGGCGACCGGCCCGATCTACACCGCCTCGGTGGGATTGCTCCAAGACTTCGCGGCCGCGCAATACGGCTCCTGGATAGCCACCGTAGCAACGCTGGTTTGGGCCGTCGCCGTGCCCGTTGGTGTCTTCGCTCTTACGCGCGCCGCCTTCGCGACCGGTTCGAGGCTTACCCAAGTCCTGCTCGCAGCTCGCATGTCCTAAATAACGAAGGAGACCTGTTATGAAAGTTCGTCATCGTGGCCGTATCGACGTTTGGGAACCTGTCCCGGATCCGAAGAAGAACAATAACGACAACGATTGGATCTGGTTGATCCTGGGTGGCATTTCGCTGCTCTTCCTCCTGAACAGCTGCAGCTAATCGCAGCAAAGTCCACAACTCCAAGGGAGGCCTCGCGCCTCCCTTTTTCTTATTGGGAGGGTTCCAAATGGACCATTTCGATGAGGCAGAGCTGCGCTTTGGAAGCGCCAATATCGCCAGCGGCGAAGACATCCAACGTGCTGGGCTAAACGGCCCTAGCGGGGTGGAGTTAGGTTATTTCAAACGACAGGCTTTGCGCCTGGCCTCGGACGCGCCACTGATCACCTTCGCTGGCGCGGGCTCAGGAAAACTCACAACCGTCATCGCCGGGAACATTTTGAACGGATTGCGTGGAGTGCCCGCGCTCATTTGTGATCCGCGCGGCGAAATCGCGGCGATCAGCGTTGATCACCTCGGCCGTATGGGTGAGCCCGCTTGGTGCTGGGGTCCGCGCCCTATGCATGGCCTGCGGATGGGATCGTGCAACCCTTTCGCCTTTCTCACCCTAGACAACCCGTCATTCCACCTAGACTGCCGGGATGTGATGGCGGGATGGGTGCCGCCGTCTGCTTCATCGAATAGCCGCTATTTCGAGCTTCGTGCGCAAGACTGCCTGACCGCAATAGCGACGGCCCGCGTCGAACAATTCGGACGCACCAGCATGCCGGACCTCTATCGTGTCATCATGTCGATTGAGGGCAACCCGCATACCTGGGCCGATCAGATCGAGTTTATGCTCCAATCACGGTTTGAGCATGTTCAGCAAACCGCAGCCGAGATGCTGACCAAGCAGACGGAGTCTCCGCGTGAATTTGGCTCTGTGATGGGGGAGATCTACGCCAACATCGGTTTCCTGCACGATGATGCGGTGCGGGCGTCGCTCGACGGCGGCGACTTCGATCTCAGCTGCCTGATCGGCTGCGGCCCTGCGCACAAAGTCTTCCTCAATATCCCGGCCGAACATGTCGGGCTCCTCTCGCCCGTCCTGCGCATCTTCTTCACAGTGACGATGATCCTCAAGAGCCGCGCGCCACAAGCGCGTAAGGTTGTCCTTGTGATCGATGAAGCCGGTCAGTTGGGCAATTTTGATGTCTTGCTGCGCAGCTATACCTACGCACGCGGGGGCGGAACGCGCGTCTGGGCCTTCTTTCAAGATGTCGGTCAGATCGAGCGCAACTATGGGCGTGCCGCCATCCAGACATTCCTTGGCTCCGCGCAAGTCCGCCAGTTCTTCGGCGTGCGGGACTATGAGACCGCAAAATTGGTCTCCGACATGTTGGGCCAGAGAACGCTCGAATATGACGATACGCTTCGGCAGGAAGACGCGCGGCGACGCAAGACGCGGATCATCCTGGATGCCCTGAACGGCGGCGACCCCTTCGCTGCAGGCGAAGAGTTGCGGTATCAAAGCATGGCCAGCACGCACGCCACCAAACAGGCGCGCCCCATTCTAAGCGCTGACGAGATTCTCCATCTTCCCGAGAACAAGCAAATCCTCTTCGTCTCGGGTTTGGACCTGCTTCCGATTGTGGGGGACCGGAAGCGGTATTTCGACAGGCGAGATTTGGCCGGGGCCTACGCAGGGCACCCCTTCCATCCACCGGTTGATCGTGTGCAGATCGCAACGCGGTTTGGACGGCGAGATGCGCGCGTTTGCACAATTGCTCCACCAAGCCATATCGCCCACTTCCCCCAGTTTCAGGGACGCGCCATGCGATATGTCGAGGGTTACCCATCCAAATAGGGAGGAGTTTTGCCATGAGCGAAGGACCCGACAGCGCGAAGCTTGGGCGTGAAACTAACGCGGCCCAAAGACAGGGTAAGCAGCCCGAACAACAAACATCTCAGCCGGAACGGTCTCAGCGTCCGACCCATCATGCCTTCTCCGTGCGCGAGGACGCTGATGGCAACAGCCACTTCAACCGCATCGGAGCTGCATTCCGGCACAAAGATGCGAAGGGCTATACGATTGACCTTTCGGCGACCCCGGTCGATGGCCGCGTGGTGCTTCGCTCGCCCCTTGAGCGGTTGGACGCGCAGCGGCAGGGTGAGCGCCCCTCCGTTGCGGATCGTGATCGGAGCCGAGACGAATGAGCGACCGAGACGGGGGAGCCTGTGGGCCTCCCCGTCCGCCTTCGACGCGCGCCGAACTTGATGCGCGTCTGGCGGCCCGCCCAAAGCCTCAACTCCAGCGAGACCATACGCCTGGCGGATCGGATGAAACCGAATCCCACCGCCGCGTGCGCGAAGAAGGCGAACGCCGGATTGTTGAGCTGCGCGAGCGGCTGGAGGCGGCGCGGTCGCGCCTCGATCAGGCCTATGCCTTTCGCTCCCTTGAAGGTCGAGCCAAGGCGGATTTCGGGCGCGAGCGGGGATAAACCAAAAGAAACAGGAATTTATTCCTTTACAGGTCGGTGAATATCGACAATATTGTTCTTCTTTTGTTCTCAATTGGAAAGAGGAACGCGGCGCGAATGATATAAAGAAAGGAGAACGCCACCATGGACGGTCAAACTCAATTTCCGACACAGGATGCGCCCGACGTGGACCTCTCCGAGTTCGCGCCCTATCTCGACGGCCTCGACCTCACCGAGGATCAGCAAACCGAGCTGCTGCAAACCCTGTGGGCGATCATGTGCGCGTTTGCGGATTTCGGGTTCGGTATCGAGCCGACCCAACTGATCTGTGGATGGATTGAGGAAACGCGCGCCCAGGGCGCCATTCCGGCCTCAAATGCGGTAAACTGTAAGGACAAACCGACAACCAGAAACTTCAACGCTGCCGCCGTCTCCAAGGCCGCAGGAAAGGAGACATCATGAACTCAGCACAGGAGAAACCCAGCCCCCGCCAACCGGCATTGATCTATTGCCGGGTGTCGAGCACCAAGCAAAAGACAGAAGGCCACGGCCTCGATAGTCAGGAATTGCGCTGCCGCCAATATGCCGCCCAGCACGGTTATGACGTGGAAGCGGTCTTCCCGGACGATGTGTCTGGGGGCGGAGATTTTATGAAGCGCCCCGGCATGGTGGCGCTGCTGTCCTATCTCGACGCGAAGCCCCACGAAAACTTCATTGTCATCTTTGACGATCTCAAGCGCTTCGCCCGCGACCGGGAATTCCACTTCGCCCTGCGGCGGGCATTCACCGCGCGCGGCGCGCGGCCCGAATGCCTCAATTTTCGCTTCGAAGAGACGCCGGAGGGAGAATTCATCGAGGCTGTCGTTGCTGCCCATGGACATCTCGAGCTTCAACAAAATAAGCGCCAAGTCGTCCAAAAGATGACGGCTTGCGTGGATTCAGGCCGCTACGTCTTCTCCCCGCCCATTGGCTACAAATACGCCGATGTGAACGGCACGAGCATGATCGTGCCGGACGAGCCTAACGCCTCCATTGTGCGCGAGTGTCTGGAGAAATTCGCCTGCGGCGTGTTTCAGGCTCCCGTCGAGGTGCAGCGCTATATGACGGCGCAGCCTTCCACCCCGAAAAACATGCGGGGAAAGGTCAATATGAGCCTTGTCACCAACATGCTGCGCCGTCCGCTTTATGCGGGGCTGATCCGTATCGAAAAATGGGGCGGGCGTCTCCAGCAGGGCAATCACCAGCCGTTGGTGTCGGTGGAAACGTGGAAGCGTGTGCAGGACCGTCTTGAGCGCGGCGCGAATGCCCCGGCCCGCAAGGATCTCAATGAAAGCTTCCCGCTACGGGGCTTTATCCAGTGTGCCGAATGCGGGCAGGCCATGACCGCCGGATTTTCGCGCGGGCGCTCGGCGTCTTATCCGTACTACTTCTGCCAGCAGAAAGCCTGCTCGCAGAACCGCAAATCCATCCGGGGTGAGAAGATCGAGGGCGAGTTCGTCGAACTGCTGCGCACGATGACGCCGTCGCCCAAACTCTTCGATCTCGCGCGCGCCATGCTTTCAAAGACATGGGATATGCGGCTGAAAGCGGCATCCACCCGCCGTGCCCGGGCGAGCGCCGATTTGGCCAGTCTGGAGAGAAAGACGGACCAGATGATGGACCGGCTAGTTGAGGCAGATAACCCCACGCTGATTTCGGCCTACGAGGCGAAGATTAGAAAGATGGAAGAGGAAAAGGCAGTGCTGCGCGATCAGGCACAGCGTGGCCATAACGGCCCGCACCACAGCTTTGATGAGGTTTATCGAACCGCCTGTGCCTTCCTCGCAAACCCCTTGAAAATATGGGAAAACGGGTCGCTGGACCTGCGCAGATTGGTGCTGAGAATGGCATTTGGTGGGAAGCTTAAATACTGCCGCGAAACGGGCTATCCAACCGCCGATATCGCGCTGCCGTTCAGGCTGTTCGGGGCACTTGATGCGTCCCGGTTAGATTTGGTGGAGCCAGACGGAATCGAACCGACGACCTCTTGCATGCCATGCAAGCGCTCTCCCAACTGAGCTATGGCCCCGAAACTCGGGTCACCGTGGGCAATCAGGATCATGCCCTCGGCGAGAGGCGCGGAACCTAGTCCCGGTTTTCACCGGGATCAAGCCTCTTTTGCGCGTCAAATGCAGCGCAACAGCAGAGGCCTAGAGGTCCTCGTCCTTGTCGATGTTGAACTCGCCGAAATCCTCATCATCCTCGTCATCAAGGAGGACGCCGGTGTCGTCGTCATCATCGTCGTCATCATCGTCGTCAACGCCGTCCTCACCGAACCCGTCAGGCAGGTCATCGCTCAGGCCGGACGCGTCATCATCGTCATCATCATCATTGTCGCTGACGAGTACATCCGAGCCGGCATCGACTTCCGGCGTATCGTCCGCCTCATCGCCATACCCGTCATCATCATCGTTCTTGACGACCTTTTTCGGCGCGTCATCCTCGTCGACGGTTTCAAGTTTGGCCTTCAGACGCGGGTCTTCGCGCTCCGGGTCAAACTCATTCCCACACTTCGGACAGCGGGCCGGCCGGCGTCCGAGATCGTAGAATTTGGCGCTGCAGCTGGGGCAGGCGCGCTTGCTTCCCAATTCAGGCTTGGCCATGACATCCCTACATAACCAGTTTTCAATTTCGGCGGGACCCGTTGCCACGATCACCGCGCTCTGTCAAAACCTCATCGCCGTCATGTCACCTCAAACCTTGCCAATCCGTTGATGACCCCTATTTCTTCGCGCCCCGCGGGCGCCATGCGGGCGAAGCCTGCAACGACGCTGTCCGGAACCATCAAAGCCCCGGGAGACAAGTCGATTTCGCATCGCGCCTTCATTCTGGGCGGGCTGGCAAACGGCGTCACCGAAATCACCGGATTGCTCGAAAGTGATGATGTCATAAATTCCGGACGGGCCGCAGCTGCACTCGGCGCGACGGTCATGCATCTCGGCCCGGGACGCTGGCAAGTGACCGGCACGGGCGGGCGATTCCAGACTCCGGCCGAGGCCCTCGATTTCGGCAATGCCGGGACCGGCGTCCGCCTGATGATGGGCGCAGTGGCCGGAACCGGTGCCAGCGCCGAATTCATCGGCGATGAAAGCCTGTCCTCGCGTCCGATGCGACGGGTCACCGATCCGCTCGGCGAGATGGGGGCCCGCTTCTCGACGACTGACGGGCGACTTCCGGCACAGCTGGATGGCGGCCCGCTCAAGGCAATCCGCTACACCCCACCGATCGCCTCGGCCCAGGTGAAGTCGGCCGTCCTGCTGGCGGCCCTGGGCGCGAGCGGCACCACCATTGTGCACGAGCCGCAGATCACCCGCGATCACACCGAAACCATGCTCAGGGCGTTTGGCGTCGCGCTGGATGTTGTTCGCGACGGTGCCGCCACCACGGTCTCACTGACCGGCCCGCAAACCCTGACCGCCTGCCCGGTCGACGTGCCCGGCGACCCCTCCTCCTCAGCATTTGCCATCGTCGCGGCACTGATTGTGCCCGGCTCGGACATCACGCTGGAAGGCGTGATGGACAATCCAGCCCGCACCGGGCTGATCGACACGCTGCGCGAGATGGGCGCCGACATCACGCTGACCTCCGGCCCCGACATGGCGGGCGAGAAAACGACGCATATCCGTGTCCGCCACAGCCGGCTCTCCGGCATCACCGTACCGGCCGAACGGGCGCCGTCGATGATCGATGAATATCCCGTATTGTGCGTTGCTGCCGCCTTCGCTCATGGCGTCACCCACATGCCGGGACTGGAAGAATTGCGCGCCAAGGAGAGCGATCGTCTTGCCGGCAGCGCCGCACTGCTGCGCGCCAATGGCGTTCCGGTCGAAGAGGGCGAGGACAGCCTGGCCGTCACCGGCCTGGGTATCGGCGGCGTGCCCGGCGGCGGCACAACGCTGACCCACCATGATCACCGCCTGGCAATGAGCGGGCTGGTGATCGGCCTTGGCGCCCAGACACCGTCATCGGTCGACGATGTGGCCATGATCGCGACCAGCTATCCCGACTTTTTCACCCATGTCGAAACCCTCGGCGGCACCTTGGAACCGATCGCATGATCATCGCGGTCGATGGTCCCATGGCGTCCGGAAAGGGCACGATTGCCCGCGCCCTGGCGGCGCGGTTCGGCCTGCCCCATCTCGACACCGGCTCACTCTACCGGGCGACCGGGGTGGCGGTGCTGGATGCCGGCATCGATCCGTCGGACGAACAAGCCTGTGCCAGGGCCGCGCGTTCGTTGAAGATCGCGGAAATCGACGAAGTCCGCATCCGGACCGCCGAAGCCGGTGCCATGGCGTCGCGCATCGCGGTCCTCACCGGTGTTCGCAATGCGCTTTTCGAGCTGCAACGTGATTTCGCCACCCAGCCAGGCGGCGCTGTCCTCGACGGCCGCGATATCGGCACCGTGATCTGCCCGGACGCCGACGTGAAACTTTATGTGACCGCCGATAGCAGCACCCGCGCCAGGCGGCGCTGGGAAGAACTGACCGCCTGTGGCGAGACGATCAGTCTCGGCGAAATGCTCGCCCAGACCCGCGAACGGGACCGGCGCGATGCCGAACGGGCCGACGCCCCGATGCGCCCCGCCGACGACGCGACCTTGCTAGACACGTCATCCTTGAGTATAGACGCGGCCGTTGCCCAAGCCGTCTCAATTGTGGAAAAGCGCCAAAAGGCGTGATCCTGTCGATAGCAAGGCAGCAGATAGCCGGGTGTTCTGACGACGGATACCGTGACCCTGCAGGCCACGGACCCGTTGCGGGCGCCCACAATGTTCAAATTCCAACCGGCCGAACCCGGCCAAGCGACGAGATACACACGACCAGATCGAACCTCGTCGCATCGGAGCAACCCTTTAACATGTCTACAGAATCTCTTACCCCGTCGACCGATGATTTCGCCGCCATGCTGGAAGCCAGCCTGGCTGGGCGCGATCTGGCTGAAGGCCAGGTCATCAAGGGCACCGTAACCGCAGTCGAAAATGGCGATGTGGTTGTCGATGTCGGCCTCAAGACCGAAGGCCGTATCCCGCTGCGCGAATTCACCGGTCCGGGCTCTGAAACCCCCAAAGTGGGTGACCATGTCGAGGTTTACCTCGAGCGCATCGAAAACGCCCTCGGCGACGCCATCCTTTCGCGCGACAAAGCACGCCGCGAAGAGAGCTGGGATCGTCTTGAGAAGTCCTTCGACAAGAAGGACCCGGTCAATGGTGCCATCGTCGGTCGCGTCAAGGGTGGTTTCACTGTGGATCTGGGTGGCGCCTCCGCCTTCCTGCCGGGTTCCCAGGTTGATATCCGTCCGGTCCGCGATGTCGGCCCGCTGATGAACCAGGAACAGCCGTTCGCGATCCTGAAAATGGACCGCCCGCGCGGCAATATCGTGGTCTCGCGCCGCGCCGTTCTGGAAGAAAGCCGTGCCGAGCAGCGCGCTGAACTCGTCGGCCAGCTGGCCGAGGGCGAAGCCCGCGACGGCGTCGTCAAGAACATCACCGATTACGGTGCCTTCGTTGACCTTGGCGGCATTGACGGCCTGCTGCACGTCACCGACATGTCGTGGAGCCGCGTCGGCCACCCGTCTGAAGTGGTGGAAGTCGGCCAGACGGTCAAAGTCCAGATCATCAAGATCAACAAGGAAACCCAGCGCATCTCGCTCGGCATGAAGCAACTCATGTCCGATCCGTGGGAAGGCGTCGCTGCGAAATACCCGGTGGGTGCGACCTTCGAAGGCCGCGTCACCAATATCGCGGAATACGGTGCCTTTGTGGAACTGGAAGAGGGCGTTGAAGGCCTCGTCCACGTCTCCGAAATGTCCTGGACCAAGAAGAACGTCCACCCGGGCAAGATCCTGTCGACCTCCCAGGAAGTCCAGGTCATGGTCCTCGATGTCGACGCCGACAAGCGCCGCATCTCGCTGGGCGTCAAGCAGACCCAGCGCAATCCGTGGGAAGTCTTCGCCGAGAACTTCCCGTCCGGTACCGCCATCCAGGGCGAGATCAAGAACATCACCGAATTCGGTCTGTTCGTTGGCCTTGAAGGCGATATCGACGGCATGGTCCACCTCTCCGACATTTCCTGGGATCAGTCGGGCGAGCAGGCCATCGAAGGTTTCAAGAAGGGCGACATGGTTGACGCCAAGGTTCTCGATGTCGACGTCGAGAAGGAACGCGTCTCCCTGGGCATCAAGCAGCTGGCCGGTGATCCGATGGATTCATCCGGCGTTGGCCGCGGCGACACCGTCACCTGCACCGTCACGGAAGTGACGTCGGGCGGCATCGAAGTGTCCTTCGGCGATGACAGCCCGGTCAAAGCCTTCATCCGCAAGTCCGACCTGTCCCGCGATCGCGGCGAGCAGCGTCCGGAACGTTTTGCGGTTGGCGAAAAGGTCGATGCACGCATCACCAATATCGACAAGGGCACGCGCCGCATCTCGCTTTCCATCAAGGCACTCGAGATCTCCGAAGAGCGTGAAGCTGTCGAGCAGTATGGTTCCTCGGATGCCGGCGCTTCGCTGGGCGACATCCTCGGCGCCGCCCTGCGCGAGAACGAAGACAAGTCCGACAGCTAGGATTTGTCTTGCCCTACGGGTCATGAAGAACGGCCGGAGCCCACGCTCCGGCCGTTTTTTATTGACCAATATTATCGGTGTGGATTGACGGCGCGGACGCCAGACGTAAGAATTCGATATTCACTCGCGGAGGGTTAGCATGATCAAGTCGGAATTGATCGACAAATTGGCCGAGGCCAATCCCCATCTTTATCACCGCGATGTGGAGCGCGTCGTCAATACCATCCTCGATGGTGTCACTGACGCCTTGGCTGAGGGAGACCGTGTCGAGCTTCGCGGATTTGGTGCCTTTTCAGTCCGCCACCGTCCCTCCCGGGTCGGTCGCAACCCGCGCACCGGCGAAAGTGTCGCGGTAAAGGAAAAGCACGTTCCCTTCTTCAAGACCGGCAAGGAATTGCGCGAACGCGTCGATGCCTCGCGCGAGAGCAACCCCGAAATCGCCTGACGGAAATCGCCTGGCAGGACTGGCATCCGCGGGCGTTTTACCGTTTCCCTTTACGAGCGTTTAATGCGCCTCCGCGATGATCGCGGGGATGATCGCGTCTTCTGTGTCCTCTGTCGTCTCGACCCCGGCCATTGCCCGGGCCGCAAGGACGATTGCCACCGAGCAAACCAACCGGCTGACGGCCTGCGGGTCGTGCGGCAGTGCGGCGTGCGGTGGCTGTAGCGGCGGCGCCAAGGCAACGGCCCCAGACGCGCTGTCCGACAATGAGCACAAACAGGTCGACGCGCTGAAGGCGCGTGATCGCGAAGTCCGGGCTCATGAACGGGCACACCAGGCCGTCGGCGGGCAATATGCCGGCGCCGCCAGCTACACCTTCCAGAAAGGCCCGGACGGCCGCGCCTACGCCGTCGGTGGCGAAGTCCCCATCGATGCCAGCGAGATCCGGGGCGCCCCGCAGGCCACGATCGACAAGATGCAGCAGGTCAAGGCCGCCGCGCTGGCGCCGGTCGAACCCTCGGGCCAGGATCGCAAAGTCGCCGCGCTGGCCGACTCCAAGATCGCCCAAGCGCGCGCCGAGCTCAGTCGCCAACGCGGCGAAGCAGGCGGTGAGGGCGAGACCGCAGCGCCTGGGGAGAAGCTGCAACCCTCGCTGAACCAGCAGATCGCGGAAATGCGACAGGCTGATACGCAATCGGCAACGTCATCGGCATCAACGGCGCCGACCGACCTCACCGCCTATGCGGCCAATGCCTATCGGCATCAGGCATCGGCCGTATTCAGGGGGCAGGTCTGCGCGTCAGACCTTGCGGTTCCAATCGGCATGGCCGTCCAGCCAGGCAAAGCGCCGAACCATCCAGCCCAACCAGTCGCGGCGCCCTGAATGCCGCGGAATGACCGCGCTCACGAGCCGTGGCTCAGTTGTTTCAATCATCAATTCGGTCAATGTCATGGTCGCCTCCATTTCAAGCGATGACTTGATATAGGGGCCACATCGTGGCACTGACCAACGCGTTCTCAGGGGTCTGACATAAGTAATACTGATGAGTGCAGCGCCAAACCTCCCACCGATCAATGCCATCCGCGTCTTCGAGACGGCGGCCCGGCTGGGCAATTTTACGCGCACCGGCGAGACCCTCGGCATGACCCAGGCCGCAGTCAGCTATCAGGTCAAGCTGCTGGAAGACCGGCTCGGCTTTGCCCTGTTCGAACGCAAGGCCCGCCATGTCGAACTGACCCCGCGCGGCGCCCGGCTGGCGCGCGGCACTTCGGATGCTTTCCGCTTGCTGGAGCGCACCTTCCGTGATGTCCGCGAGGATCGCGACAGCGTGCTCTCGGTCACCGCCCTGCCCACTTTCTGCTCGAACTGGCTGGTCCCGCGCATCGGCGCTTTCCAGCTTGAGAACCCGCAATTGGCCGTGCGCATCGACAGCCGCTCCGACCTGGTCGACATCAAGGCCGGCGAGGCCGATATCGGCATCCGCATCGGCAAGGGCGAATGGCCGGGCCTCGAGGCCCGCCGCCTGTTCGGTGACACCACGGCGCCACTGGTCTCGCGGGCGGCCGCCGAGCGTTTTGGTCCCTTCAATCAGCCAGAAGACCTTTTGAAACTGCGCCTGTTTGGCCCGATGGGCTGGTGGCGGGCCTGGTTCACCCTGGCCGGTGGCGACGCGTCACGCCTGCCCGAACGCCCCGCGCTCGAACTGGAGACCCAGACCATGGAAGTCTCCGCCGCGATCGCTTCGGGCGATGCCGCGACCATGGTCTCGCCAATCTATTTCGCCGAGCAGATCGCGTCAGGCGCCCTGGTCGCGCCCTTCCACGCCGAGCTCGACCAGGACGATGCCCATTACATGGTCTTCGATCCGACCCGCGCCAGAGAACCCAAGATCAAGGCCTTCATCGCCTGGATGCTGTTCCAGCCCATGGCGTTCTGCCTCAACCGCTCCGAACCGGCTTTCCCCGAGGCGGGGAAGGCGGTGGTGAATGGTCAGCCCTAAGAGATATGCCGGCTGAGGCCCGATCATCGCGCGAAGCGCGTACGTCGCCATAGGACAGGTGCCCTGGCCTCGCTTCACAGAAGACTTCCCCCGCGCCCTTGAAACCGCTAACGCTCCGCCCATGACCGATATCAAGTTCTGCGGATTGAAAACCGGACGGGATGTCGCGGCGGCCGAACGGGCCGGAGCGCGCTGGACAGGGTATGTGATTTTCCCGAAAAGCCCGCGGCATGTCTCGCCCGCTCTGGCCGGAGAGCTGTGTCACCTGACCCAATCGAGCGAGACCGTGGCCGTCACCGTCAATCCGGATGACGACCTGCTGGCCCAGATTCGCGACGCCATGCGGCCGGACTGGATCCAACTGCACGGCTCGGAAAGTCCGCAACGCGTCATCCAGGCCCGGGCTTATGCAAAGCGGGGCATTATCAAGGCCTTGCCGGTGGCCGAAGCCAGCGATCTGGCGGCGGCCAAAGCCTATGACCGTGTCGCCGACATGTTGCTTTTTGACGCCAAACCGCCGGCCGGTGCCGATCGGCCGGGCGGGCTGGGTCATGGCTATGATTATGCTTTGCTGAAATCGCTGCAGATTTCCGTGCCCTGGCTCTTGTCCGGCGGGCTTGATGTCACCAATGTCTGCGCCGCTGTCGCGGCTGCCGGAGCCGGGGCGGTGGATGTCTCCTCCGGTATCGAAAGCGCGCCCGGCATCAAGGACACGGCGCGCATTGCCGACTTCGCGGCTGCCCTGGCAGCCTGCTGAGTCCCCTTCCAGCGCACAGGAGCGTGCCATGAGCGAAACCGTCTCTGCCGACACACGACCGAATGCGCTGTCAGCCTGGCCCGACCTGGACGGCCGCTTTGGCGATTATGGCGGTCGTTTCGTTGCCGAAACGCTGATGCCGAACATTCTCGAATTGGAAAAAGCCTATGAGGCGGCCAAGCTCGACCCGGCGTTCAAGGCCGAGATGGACTTGTTCCTGAAGGACTATGTCGGCAAGCCCAGCCCGATCTATTTCGCCGAGCGGCTGACCGAGGACTTCGGCGGCGCCAAGATCTGGTTCAAGCGCGACGAGCTGAACCATACCGGCAGCCACAAGATCAATAACTGCCTCGGTCAGGTCTTGCTGGCCCGTCGCATGGGCAAGACCCGTATCATCGCCGAAACAGGCGCCGGCCAGCATGGTGTGGCGACGGCGACGGTGGCGGCACGCTTCGGCATTCCCTGCACTGTCTTCATGGGCGCCACCGATGTCGAGCGGCAGGCGCCGAACGTCTTCCGCATGAAACTGCTCGGCGCCGAGGTGATCCCGGTGACCGCCGGAACCGGCACGCTGAAAGACGCCATGAATGAGGCGCTGCGGGACTGGGTCACCAATGTCTCGGACACTTTCTACGTCATCGGCACGGTCGCCGGCCCGCACCCCTATCCGGCCATGGTCCGCGACTTCCAGTCGATCATCGGCCGCGAGGCCCGGGCCCAGATGATGGACCGACTGGGCCGCCTCCCGGACGCCTGTGTGGCTTGCATTGGGGGTGGCTCGAACGCGATGGGGCTATTCCATCCCTTCATCGAGGATGAGGAGGTTCGCCTGATCGGGGTCGAGGCTGCCGGCCATGGTGTCGAGACCGGCAAGCATGCCGCCTCGCTGAAAGGCGGCCGCCCGGGCATCCTGCACGGCAACAAGACCTATCTCCTGCAGGATGATGACGGCCAGATCATCGACGCGCACTCGATTTCTGCCGGCCTCGACTATCCCGGCATCGGCCCGGAGCACGCCTTCCTGCACGACATGAAACGCGCCGAATACGTCTCCGCCACTGATGAGGAGGCGATGGAGATGTTCCAGCTCTGCACCAAGCTGGAAGGCATCATCCCGGCCCTGGAACCCAGCCACGCCCTCGCCCGCGTCCGCGACCTCGCAAAAGAACTGGGCCCCGACGGCGTCATCCTGATGAATATGTGCGGCCGCGGCGACAAGGACGTGCCGCAAGTCGCGCGCATGCTGGGGGTGGAGTTGTAGCCAGGGCCACATTCTACAGCGCGGTTGATTGTAGTGACATTTGTAGTTACAATCGACCATGTTCGAATGGGACGAGGCGAAGAACGCGGCGAATATCGCCAAACACAAGCTGAGCTTCCAGGAAGCCATCCAGGCTTTTGACGGACCGGTTTTCACAATCGTCGATGACCGGATGGACTATGGCGAACTTCGCGAAATATCGATCGGACTCATCAAAAGCCGCGCCATCGTCGCCATCGTTCATACTGACAGGCAGGGCCGCACACGCCTCATCTCGGCAAGGCGGGCCAACAAGAAAGAAAGGGCGCTCTATCATGGCCACTATCCGCAAGAAGCTCAGTGACATCCATGTCTCCGAAGCACGGATCGCCGAGATTGAGAACATGCCCGACGAGGACATCGACTATTCCGACATCCCCGAGTTGGACGAGGCATGGTTCGCTAGAGCCGAGTTTCGCATGCCTGTAACGAAAAAACAGGTCACCTTGCGCCTTGACGACGACATCATTGCCTTCTTCAAGGAGAGCGGAAAAGGCTATCAGACGCGCATGAATGCCGTGCTGCGAGCCTTTGTGGATGCGAAGAAGAAGCAGGCTTGAGTGCTATCGTGAAGACGCTATCAGCCAAGACACCCGGGCCTAAAATCGGCCGCGATGAAAAGGGCATGCCGAACAAGACGCGGCGGCTGGGCGCGGAACAGTGATGATTAGACGGATCCTGACCTGCTTGGCACTCGCCGCAGCCTTGCCCGCATGCGCGTCTAATGGCTTTTACGAACTCGCGCCGTCTCGCGACAACGCGGATGAAGCCATTGCGATGGCGCAGGACCACAGGGGGAGTTTGGCACTCTCCCTGAGCACGGGCGAACGAATGATGATGAACCAGCCGTATCGTGAAGCCGATACCATCTGCGGCACAGTCTATGAGCGGTCATCGAACACCGGAGATGACAGCCCGCGAAACGAGTGTGTGGACTTGGCTGAGGTTCAACAAATTCGTGTCTTTGGCTCACGGGTCAGCTTGGAAGGCGCCGCCAACAATGTCGGCGCTCTGGCACTTTTCCCGCTGTATGGACTGATATTGCTGGGCTGTGTGGCCGGCGACTGCGACCCCGAGAATTGAGACAAGAATGACCAACCGCCTCACCACCCGTTTCGCGGAGCTGTCCGCCTATAATCGTGCCGGATTTGTCGCCTATATGATGGCCGGCGATGGTGACAGTCAGGGCTTGTTGAATGCGCTGCCCGCGGCTGGCGCCGATGTGATCGAGCTGGGCATGCCCTTTACCGATCCGGCGGCCGACGGCCCGGCGATCCAGGCCTCGGCGCTGCGGGCGCTGGAGGCGGGGATGACGCTGAACGGCACGCTCGCCCAGGCGACCGAGTTCCGCAAACAGGACAAGACCACGCCGCTGGTCCTGATGGGCTATGCCAATCCGATCTTCTCGATGGGTTGGGAGGCCTTTGCCAAGGCGGCTGCCAAGGCTGGCGTTGACGGGCTAATCTGTGTCGACGTGCCACCGGAAGAAGACGACGAACTGCGCACGGCGCTGACGAAACAAGGCATTGCCTTGATCCGCCTGGCCACCCCGACCACCGATGATGACCGTCTGGCGACCGTGGTCGCCAATACGGCGGGCTTCGTCTATTACGTTTCGACGACAGGGGTGACCGGGGCCGGAACCGGCGTGGTCACCGAGGTGGGTGCCGCTGTCGACCGGGTCAAGGCCGCGTCCGGCCTGCCGGTTGCGGTGGGATTTGGCGTTCGCGAGCCTGAACAGGCCGAAGCGATCGCCAAGCGGGCCGATGCTGTCGTGGTCGGATCGGCCATTGTCGACGCCATGCATGAGGGCGGTGTCGACGGGGCGACCGGCCTGGTGAAACGACTGGCCGCAGCGGTGCATGCCGCACGGCGCCAGGGCTGACGGATAGGCCGTCGGGCCGCAAAGGGTACGGAAGACGCAATGACCGAGAAGTCGAACGGAATGAGCTGGCTGTCGAAGATCACGCCGCCAGGCATGTCGAAGATTTTTTCCAAACGCGACACGCCGGACAATCTCTGGGTCAAATGCCCGATTTCCGAGGAAATGGTCTTCCACAAGGACCTGGAAGCCGGCCTGTTCGTGACCCCGGCGGGTCATCACATGCGCATCGCACCGGCCTACCGTTTCCAGTTCACCTTCGACGGCGATTACACCGAAATCGACACGCCGGAAGTGGTCAAGGACCCGCTCAAATTCCGCGACGACAAACCCTATACGACGAAACTCGCCGCTGCCCGCAAGAAGACCGGCCGCGACGACGCGATGGCGATCGCCACCGGTTCAATCGGCGGCCTGGACGCTGTCGTCCTGGTCCAGAATTTCGCCTTCATGGGTGGCTCGCTCGGCATGGCGGCCGGCGAGAGCTTCATCAAGGCGGCCGAGACGGCTCTGGCCCAGAAGGCACCGCTGATCGTGTTCACGGCTGCAGGCGGCGCCCGCATGCAGGAAGGCGCCCTGTCGCTGATGCAGATGCCGCGCACCACGCTGGCCGTGGAAATGCTGCGCGAAGCCGGCCTGCCCTATATCGTCGTGCTGACCGACCCTACCACCGGCGGCGTGACCGCCTCCTACGCCATGCTGGGTGATGTCCATATTGCCGAGCCAGGCGCCCTAATCGGTTTTGCCGGTCCGCGCGTGATCGAGCAGACCATCCGGGAAAAACTGCCGGAAGGCTTCCAGCGGGCCGAATACCTGCTGGAAAAGGGCATGGTCGACAAAGTCGTGCATCGCGCCGACATTCCCGCTACACTGGCCCGCATGCTGAGGGTCATGATGAAGAAGCCGGGCACCTCCATTCCTGCCGCATTGACGCCCCCGCCGCCTGATCACGTGGTGACCGACGGGGGGAGCCATTAGCACGCGTCGACAAGCCCTCGACGACGCGCTGGCGCGCCTCGCGCGCCTGCATCCCCGGAAAATTGACCTCTCCCTGGGCCGCCTGCAACGGCTCCTGGCGGCGCTTGGCTCGCCACAGGAGCAATTGCCACCGACCATCCATGTCGCCGGTACCAATGGCAAAGGCTCGACCTGCGCCTTCCTCGCCGAAATGGCGCGGGCCAAGGGCGAACGGGTGCATATCTACACCTCGCCGCATCTGGTGAATTTCAACGAACGCATCCTGCTCGATTCAAAACCGGTCGATGATCGCACCCTGATCGAGGCTTTCGCCCGCTGCGAAGCGGCCAATTTCGGTGAGCCGATCACCTTTTTCGAGATCACCACCGCCGCCGCCTTCCTGCTCTTCTCCGAGCATCCGGCTGACCGCTTGATCCTCGAAGTCGGCATGGGCGGGCGGCTGGATGCGACCAATGTGATCGCCAAGCCGGCCCTGACCGTGATCACACCGGTCAGTCTCGACCACCAGGAATTTCTCGGCGAGGAGCTGGCCGACATCGCCCGCACAAAGGCCGGTATCTGCAAATTCGGCGTCCCTGCCGTGGTCGCCAACCAGTGCGATATCGCCGAAGCGGCCATTCTCGATGAAGCCCAGAAGATCGGCGCCCCGACCTATGTCTGGGGTCGCGATTACAACGCCTATATGCAGCACGGTCGGCTGGTGTTCGAAAACGACAGCCAGGTCTGGGACCTGCCAGCGCCCGGCCTGCTCGGACCGCACCAGATCCTCAATGCCGGCGCCGCCGCTGCTTGCGCGGCGATGCTGCAATGGCCCGAAGAAGCGGTCGCCAAAGGCATTGGCGATGCCCGCTGGCCGGGTCGCCTGCAACGGGTCTCAACCGGTCCGATCGGCGATATTGCCCGCAAGGCGGACTCCGAACTCTGGCTCGACAGTGGCCACAATGAAGCCGCCGCGAAGGCCCTCTCCCACGCGCTCGCCGACATGGACGAACGCGAGGACCGGCCGCTTGTCATCATTGCCGGTTTCACACCCGGAAAGGATGTCGAAGCCTGGTGCAGCCAGTTCGCCGGCCTTGCCCGCCGTCTGATCGCGGTCGAGTTCAAGTCAGGGCGCGGCGGCTCACAGTCCGCTGCCGATGTCGCCGCTGCGTGCAAGCGGGCCGGGCTTGAAGCCACCACAGCGGCAGGCCTGCTGCCGGCCATGAAGAATGCGATCAAGGAACGCCCCTCGCCGCGCATCCTGATCAGCGGTTCGCTCTATCTGGTCGGCGAAGCGCTGGCGCTCGGTGATGAACCGCCGCACATCACGCCGGGCTGACACCACCACACAACCGTTTGGCCGCAAAGAAAAAGCGGGCCTCCCACCGGGACGCCCGCCTTTCAATGTCGCGTGGTCGTCAGGACGCTTACAGCGTTTCCTGGACCCACTCGGAAATCTTGCCCTTGGCCATGGCACCGATCTTGGTCGAGACGACCTGACCGTCCTTGAAGATCATCAGGGTCGGGATACCACGCACGCCGTACTTGCCCGGCGTCATCGGGTGATCGTCGATATTGACCTTGGCGACTGTCAGCGCGCCAGACATTTCTTCGGCAATCTCCTCGAGCGCCGGGGAGATTTGTTTGCACGGACCGCACCACTCAGCCCAGAAGTCCACAAGGACCGGGCCGCTGGCATTGATCACGTCACTCTCGAAGGATTCATCGCTGACCGCTTTGGTCGCCATGGGACACTCCTTTGTTGGGGCGAATCCGCGGGGGCGGACTCAACTGATGGCGCGTGAGGTAAGGAGGGCCGGCCCTCCCGTCAAGCCGCTCCCGCGTCGAAGATGTCGTCAAGAACCGCGTCCGGAAGCGGCATCAATCGCGCCGCATCGGTCCACAGAAGGGCGCAACGCACGGATTTTCCGGGATGAACCGCCCGCAGCAGGGCGCGGTAGGTCGCCATTTGGCCGAGATAGACTTTCGCCACTGCAGCAACCTCGCTGGGTGGCGGACGGTTGGTCTTGTAGTCGATGATCAGGACCTCGTTATCGGTAACCACCAGCCGATCGACCTGGCCCCGGATGATGGTGCGATCCGGCAGGCCAGGCGCGTGACCGACGAGGGCGACCTCGGCCCGGCTGCCCGGTCCGAACAGCGGTGCGAAATCGGGATGGTCAAGAATGCCCAGGGTTTCGGTGATGATCTGCGCCCGATCCGCTTCGGCAATATCCGCCCGAACCGACAGGAAACGCTGCGCCGCCGCCTGGCGCCGATCCGGCGGCAGATCGGGCAGGGTCTGCAGCAGTTTGTGGATCACATCGCCGCGCCGGAACCGGTGTCCGCCCGGGTCAGCCAGGGGCGACCGGACGGCAGGCTCGTGCTCATCATCGGCCAGCAGGCTCGACGGCGCAGCGCTGCGGATCATGCCCCCTTCTGCCGCCGCTGGGGCAATCGCCCAAGTCGGGATGTCCGACACACCAGTGCGCGCAAGATCGGCAGTGCCAAGCGCGGTCGGGGCGGGTCCGAAGCGCAGGCCCGGCGCGCAGCTATCGACAACCAGATTCACCGGCGTGTCGATCTCGGCCCAGGTGTCGCCCGTCCAGGCATCGGACAATTGTTGATACCAGCTGTCTTCGGAAATTTGGCCAAGATCACCATGACCCTGGCGCCAACCGCACACGATCAGGCGGTCCCGCGCCCGCGTCAGGGCGACATAGAGCAGGCGCCCATGCTCTGCGAGCTGCTTGTTGGTGGCCGTCTCTCGCAGACGCGCCACGACATCGGGATCCTCGGCCTTGCGTGGTGACCACAGCAAGCCGCATTCGGGATGGGCAAAGACCGGATCGGTCTTGCCTGTGACCGGGCTGCGCGTGGTGTCCGGCAGGATGATCACCGGCCGTTCCAGCCCCTTGGACGCATGCACCGTCATCACCTGGACTTCGTCACGGTCGGCGCTCATCTCGCGTTTGATCTGGGTGTCCTCACCCTCGACCCGGGCGATGAAACTGGCCAATGCCCCGCCTTCATCGCGCTCATGCTGCAAGGCCCGTGCGAGGAATTCCTGCAGCGGGTCGCGTGCCTCTTCGCCGAGGCGGGCATAGATCCGTGCCCAGCGGGTCTCACCGGTTGGCGTGCGATCATTGAGAAATCCGGTGAACAAATCATAGAGCCGGGTCTTGTCGGCCTGGTCGCGCACGGCGGTCAGCGCGATACGGGCATCGGCGAAGCGCGGGTCCTCGCTGGTATAAAGCGCGTTCCACAATGTCCCGCGACGCTTGATGTCGGTCCGCGTGCGCGCGAGGTCGTAAAGCGCCTGCTCGTCAATGCCCGGCAGATCCGGATCCACCGGATCGAACAGGGGCGAACGCAGCACTTCCGCCAGGGCCAGATCATCGCCCGATGTCATTGCAAACCGGCCAAGCGCCAGCAAATCCTTCACCGCCGTCTGATCGCGCAGCACCATGCGGTCAGCGCCGGCCACCGGCACGCCCTTGACCTTGAGCTGACGGATGACTTCCTCGAAGAAGCCGCCGGTGCGGCGCCAAACCAGGATCGCGATGTCGGCCGGTCGCACCGGACGCTGGCAGAATTTTCCGCCCTTTTCCTCCCACACCGCATCGCCGCGCGCGATCATGTCGGCGATCTCGCCCGCCACGGCTTGCGCCAGCACGTCGCGGGAGCTGCCACGGGCGCGCTGATCGACCGGATCGAAAATCGAGCTTTCCTCGAGCTTTTCCGGCTTTGGCACTGCAGGCCATATTTCGACACAGCCCGGCGTGCCGGAACGGGCCGCTCGGTGGCCCTGATAGCGCGCGAAAGGCATGGCGCTAGCCCCCGCCAGGAATTTCACCTCCGGGGCCGGAATTTTCGCGGCAAAGGCTTGATCAACGGCCGCGAGAATTTCCGGCGCCGACCGAAAGGACACGTCCAGGCCCGGTCGCTCGAAGGGCTGCTCCACCGCAGCTGCCGACGCCGCGAGGTGATCGCCTTCGGCCAGGAAACGAGCCGGTTCGGCGCCCTGGAAGGAATAGATCGACTGTTTCTCGTCACCTACCACGAACAAGGTCCGGTCCAGTTCGCTCGCCCCTTCACCGGCAAAGAATTCTGTCGTCAGGCCGCGGATCATGTCCCATTGCCGCGGCGCCGTGTCTTGGGCCTCGTCGATCAGGGCGTGGGCGAGCATGCCGTCGAGCTTGTAGCCGACCCAACCCGAGAACGGATTCTCCGGCGCCAGCAACAGGCCAGCGAGGCGGACAAGGTCATCAAAATCAAGCGCCCGCGCCTGTTCAAGCTCGGCGTCATAAGCCCGGACAAAACAGTCAGCCACCCGCAGGGCGACCGCGCTGGCCCGCGCCATCGCCGCCCGCCCGATCATGTCGCGCACCGCCTCGAACCGCTCAGCCTCGGACTCCAACAGCGTGATGACGTGCGGCAGCGGGTCGGCAATCGCCTTTGTGGCCAGCGCGGCAACCCGCTTTCCCCGCCCCTTGTCCGTAAAGAAGAAAGTCAGGACCATATCAAAGGCCAGGCCGGGATCGGTCGCGGCCAGGGCCTGGCGCAGGATTTCGCCGCGCTTGGCATCGGTCGGCTTGCCGTCATGGCACATGGCATGGGCTGCCGCCTCAAGCCCGGCGCGGGGCAGGTCAGCGACTGCGTCCGCTTTCAAGGCATCCGGATCAGCACCGGCTGGCAGGTCGAGCACCGGCCAGAGCTGGTCGCTGAGCGCATCGACACCGCCGACCCGCTCGATCTCGGCCGCCACATCATGCCGATTGGACCGGGCCCAGCGCAGAATGGTGTCGATCGCCTCGGGCCCACCGGTTTCGATCAGCGTGTTGACCTCGTCCGGCGTCAGCGAGGCGAGCACGCGGCGGCGGGCCGCCTGCAGGGCGCGGCGGGCAGCGGCATCGTCCAGCGTTTCAAAGCCGGGCGGGGCACCGGCTTCCAGGGGGAAGCGGCGCAGCAGGTTTTCGCAGAAGGCATGGATGGTCTGGATCTTCAGCCCGCCCGGCGTTTCCAGCGCCTGGGCAAAGAGTTTGCGGGCCGTATTGGCCTCACCCGGCTTGAGCTCGCGGCCGAGCAGTTTTTCCAATTCTTCGGCAAGCGCCGCGTCGGCGGTGACCGACCAGTCGCCGAGCCGCTTGAACAGACGTTCCTTCATCTCGGCGGCGGCGGCCTTGGTATAGGTGACGCAGAGAATCGTTTCCGGCTTGTGGCCGGCGAGCAGTAGATTGATCACCCGGTCGACCAAGACCCGCGTCTTGCCGGAACCGGCATTGGCCTCGACAAAAACACTCGCTTCCGGCCGCGCCGCAAGTTGTTGGGCGACCGTCGCCGCCTGCATGATCTCGGGGTCGAACCGGGCTTCGCTCATGTCTCTTCCCCCGACGTCTCGCCGGCGGCGGAGGCCCATTCGCCGCGCCGGGCGAGATGGTCGAAATCCCCGTAATCATTCATGTACTGAACCCGGATCTGGCTCTCATAGGCCATCATTTCGTCATCGAAACGGGCGATCCAGCGGGTCAGGTCGGCGACCGCATTGCGGACGAATTCCGCCGCATCGGGCTGGCGGCCGCCATCAATTCTTTCCTCCTTGCCGCCACCGGCATTGCCCGGCAGCGAGACATAGAAGAGGCCCGCCGGATCACCCGCCGCCAGTTCGGGGAAGGCACCGGCCTGGGCCATGGCGGCGGTCAGCGGCAATTGCGGGTCAAAACCGGCGACGATCGATTTGGGCGAAGCGCTGCGCCCGGTCTTGTAGTCGATAATGTCCAGGCGTCCATCCGGGTGGCGGTCGAACCGGTCGGAACGGCCGGTCAGCGTCCAGCTACCCGCCGGCCCGTCAAACGACATGGCGCCGGAAATCTCGACCTTGTCGAGGCGTATGCTGCGCCCCCGGCGCCCCGTCTCCCACGCGATCAGCCACCGCGCCGCGCGCTCGAAACGGGCCCGTTCCAGCACCATCTCTTCCGGCCCGAACCCGGTGGCGGCGAGCTGTGTTTCGGCATGGGCGAGGAGTTGTGCCACGGCATCATCCGGCACTGTCTCACCCCAGCCGGGCACTACGGCCTCGAGCGCGTCGTGCAAAGCCGAACCCCGCTCCCGCGGACCCGGCGGCATGTCGGCCGGATCGAGGCGGCGCAGACCAAGGACATGGCGGGCATAGATGGCATAGGGGTCACGGACCCAGGTGCTGATCTCGGTGATCGACATCTTGCGGGGCCGCACCGCGACCGGCGGACGCGGCGCCGGGCGCGGGGCCGGTTGCGGCGGTCGGCCCGGATCATCCAGCGCCCGCGCCAAGGCGGCATAGTCGCGGGCTGGCTGCAGCGCGGTCTCTGCCGCATCCCCCAGAGCGCCGCGCGCCAGCGTCTTGAGACGCCACAGCCAGCGCGAGGCGACCGTGGGCGCGCCTTCCGACTTTTCTGACCGCGTCATGACCACGCGCGGCGCCGCCGCCAATTGTGCAAAATCATGCGCCGCCAGGCCGTAGCGCCGTTCCGGGGCGCCAAGGCCGACCGTGCGCCGCATTCCCGCCGACAGCCACGGGTCGGCACCGGGGCCGGGCGGCCAAACGCCTTCATTGAGGCCGGCCAGGACAACCCGGTCGGCGGTGATCAGGCGCGCTTCCAAGGGACCAAGCACTTGCAGGCGCGGATGCACACCCAGGCGCGGCGCGACCCGGCGGGAGCGGCACATTTCGCCGAACGCCGCCGCATAGTCGACGAGTCGCATCTCCGGCAGGCTTTCGCTTTCCTCCAGCAGCGAGCGCAACAGGCCGGCCGCCGCTTCGCCGCCTTCACCGCCCCACAGCGCGTCAGCACCCCGTCCCGTCCCGTCCTCGGCCAAGGCCTCGGCGGCCTCGGCATGCGCTCTCGCCCAGACGGCGGCCGGGCGCCGTTCCTCACCCAGCAAGCCGGCAAAGGCCGTATCCAGACGGTCGAGAATGGCAATGATCACGGCCCGGTCGTCATCGAACAATTTGACATGCTTGCCGTCGAGCCGGGCCCGTATCGCGGCGAGGTCCTGACCGGGACGGGCGCCGCGCAGGGCTTCCGCCTCGAACTTGGCCAGCACGGTATGGGCCTGGCCGCGCCTGTGGCCGGCCCGGAACAGGGGTGAACCCCACAATGCGGTCAGCGCGATGACGCTGCCGCAATCGGTCGCCGCGTCGAGCAGGCGGGTGAGGAAGGCGCCCGCCGGCGTCTCGACCAGGGCGGCGCCACCACTATCATCCAGACGCACGCCGAACCGCACCATTTCCGCTGACACCCGCCGCGCCAGCATCCGATCCGGCGTGACCAGGATGGCGGTCTCGTCGGGATGCTCCAAGGCTTCACGTAACAAGAGGGCACAGACCCGTGCCTCGCTGATTTCGTCCGGCGTTTCGATCAGGCTCAACCCGTCCAGGCCGGCGGTGAAGAAGTCGGCGCCATATTGCGCCTCCAGCGTGTCGATCCGGCTCAGCCATTCGTCCGTCGTGTCAGCCGGCCGCAGCGCTTCCGCGATGATACGGCGGCGCCGGGCCGCCGGTGCGGTCTCGGCCGCGCCAGGCCAGGCCCGCACAGCACTGCGCTCGACACCGACATCACGCAGGAAGGTTTTCATCGCCCATTGCGGATGATCATCAGCGATCGAGGCCCAGCCGGTGTCATCAGCATCCCAGTCGAAACCGGGCAGCACGACCGCACCCTGCGGCAGGCCGGCGATCACCGACATCAAGTCACGGGCTGCGGGGATCGAGCCGGTCGAACCGACGGCCAGAACCGGATGATCCGGGGCCTGCCGGCGCCAGCGCGCCACCAGCTCATGCAGGACCAGCGAGCGGCGCCGGGCCGCATCGGTCAGGCCGAGTTCGTCGAGGCGGGCCGGCCAGACGCGTTGCACGATGTCGAGAAACTCAACCGCTTCGCGCCGGTCGGCCGGCAAATAGCTGGTCACCGCCTCCTGCAGGGCCGACAAGTCGCTGACATCCTCGGTCGCCAGATCATCGAGCAGGGCCGCGAGCGCATCGGCCAGCGACAAGGCCCCGCCGACACCGATCGGACGCCCCAGCGCTGCCTCCTTGGCGAGGATGAGACGCGCCAGCTCATAGCGTCGACGTTCCGGCGAGATGGCCGGCGCCGCCAGACCGGCCAGCTCGCCCGGCTCAAACGGCGGATCATCGACATCAACATCCCCGATCGGACGGATCAGGGGCAGCAGGGCGACACCATTGCCAGCCAGATCGGCAAAGACATCCCCCAGCGCCTTCGCGGCCCGCCGCGTCGGGGTCAGGATGAGCAGGCGCGTCAGGGCGTCCGGATTGGCGGCAACATCGAATTCCTCGCGTAGCGTTGTCGCGATGGCGCGCAGGAAATCCGCCTGCGGCGGGATGGTGAAGAGGCTGGGCCCGGGCGTATCGAACAGGCGCGTGCTCACCGTGTCGGCCGGGCCAGTCGCGCTTCAGCCTCGGCCAGGGCGCCAGGATCGCCAACATGCATCCAGAAGGCCGGCAGTGTGGCGCCGTGCAGCCGCCCCTTGGCCGCCAGCTCACGCCACACTTCCATCATCGAGAAACGGCTGACGCTGCGCCCGGCGAGCGCCCGCGGATGCAGGATCTGGACACCGGCATAGGCATAGGGCGCCCGGTCAGCCTCGCCGCGAAACCGGACCTGTCCGCCAGGGTCGAGAAAGGCATCGCCCGGCCCGTCAAAACCCAGCGTCGCGTCCATGGGCGCCAGGAGCAGCAAAGCGTCCATGCGCGCGCCATCCCAGGCGGCCCGCAAACTGTCCAGTGAGGCGGCACCCTCTTCTTCCCAGATCGCATCGATATTGGCGATGAAAACCGGGTCGCTGCCCAGTTCGGGCAGGGCCTTGACCACGCCGCCACCGGTTTCCAGCACCTCACCACGCTCGTCGGAAACCGTGATCCGGGGCGCGCCGGTGCGGGCGTCGAGATGCGCCTCCATCATGTCGGCGAAATGGTGGACATTGACGACGCAGTGCTCGACACCGCCGGCGGCAAACCGATCGAGCGCCCAGTCGAGCAGGGTCTTGCCCCCGACCTCGACCAGAGCCTTGGGGCGGTCATTGGTGATCGGCCGCATGCGCGTGCCCAGTCCGGCGGCCAGCGCCATGGCGTTTCGGATCGCGATCATTTGTGAGCTTCCGCGAAGACCTGGGGCGCGTTCGACTTGATCCACATATGCAGCGGCATCAGGGCCGGGTGCTGCAGGTCGGCAACGAAGTGGCGGGCCACGCGCGGCAACAGGTCAAGATAGCGCTGCTTGCCGTCACGCACCGCCAAGCGCACGAAAATGCCCAGGATCTTGGCATTGCGCTGGGCCCCGAGCACGGCGTAGGCCGCGTCAAATCCCGCCACATCATCAATTCCGGCCTGGGCGACAAAGCGCGCTTTCAGCGGCACTGCCAGCTTGCGTTCAACATTGCGCCGCGCATCCTCGATCAGCGAGACAAGATCATAGGCCGGATGGCCGATCACCGCGTCCTGGAAATCAAGCAGGCCAATCTCGCCCTCAGCCTCGCGGTCCGGCAGGTAGATCAGGTTTTCAGCGTGAAAGTCGCGCAGGACCAGGCCTGGCGCGCAATGGTGCAAACGCTCGAAAGCCCGGCTCCAGATGGCCTGCCAGTCAGCGCGCGCGGACGCGCCAGGCGTCGCGCCTGCATGCTTGTCCAGGAACCAGTCCAGGAACAGGTCTGCCTCGGCCATCAGGGCGGTGTCGTCATAGGCCAGCAGCGGCCAGGACTGGCCGTCACGCTCGACCGCCGCGGGCAGGCTGGAGCGATAGATCGCCGCCAGAACATCGACCGCCTTGGCGTAGAGCGTGCCCTCATGAAGCTCACCGGGCAGCAGGCGCGCGAACAGGTCATCGCCGAGATCTTCCAGCAGCAGGAAGCCGGCCTCGATATCGCTGGCGAGAATGCGCGGCGCCGAGAAACCACGCTCGCACAAGGCATCGGCCAGCCCGGCAAAGGCCACCAGATTGGCGCCGGCGAGGCGGGCGACGGCATTGTAACCAAGCTCGCGTCGTTGCGCCGGATCGGCATCAGGCGGGCAGGCCGGCGCTTCCGCAGCGGCCGGCGCGTCCATCAGCATCGCCCGCGCCTCGCCGCGTTCAAGACGGATATAACGCCGCGTCGAGGCATCGCCGGGCAAAGGATGGTGTTTCGCATCCCCCCATCCGGCTTGGTTGAGAAAGGCGGCGATGGCCGCGTCCCGATCAGATATCGTCAAGGCGTGTCTCCCACTCCCCGAACCCTGTTAAGCCCGCCCGGCGCGGCCTGTCCATGGAATCGCCGGCGCTATCCCCGAGCATTTCCAGATCCAGCTCCAGCCGGTCATCCGGCGCTTGGCCGAATAACCGGTCCGGCCACTCGACCAGCATGATCGCATCGCCGAACGCGTCATCAAGGCCCAGCTCGTCCAGTTCGCTGGCGTCCTCGATCCGGTAGAGATCGGCATGCCACAGCTCGCCGCCGGACCAGTCATAGGTCTGGATCAGCGTATAGGTCGGGCTGGGCGCGTCATCGACGCCGCACAGGGTCTGGATGATGGTGCGTGCGAAAGTGGTCTTGCCGGCACCGAGATCACCGGTCAGGAAGACGGTATCACCAGCCCGGAGCACGCGCGCAAGGCGGAGCGCCAAGGCTTGTGTCGCTGCCAGATCAGGCAAGGAAACAGAGTTCGAATTCCCCATGGACTGCGCTTAGCGAAGCCCGTCGGCATCGGCAAGCGGTGAGGCTGAATCTTGACTCCCCCGTGAACGCTGTTCATGTGCAAGGGACCCAACGGAGACTGGCATGCCGAAGATCACTTATATTGAGCACAATGGAACCGAACACAGCCTTGAGGTCGCCACCGGGCTGACCGTAATGGAAGGCGCCGTGCGCAATCTGGTCCCCGGCATCGACGCCGATTGCGGTGGCGCCTGTGCCTGCGCCACCTGCCATGTCTATGTCGACCCGGCCTGGGCCGAGAAGACCGGCGCGCGCGAAGCGATGGAAGACTCGATGCTCGACTTTGCCGAGGAGGTCCAGGAGACCTCGCGCCTGTCCTGCCAGATCAAGGTCACCGACGAACTCGACGGCCTGATCGTCCGGATGCCGCAAAACCAGGGCTGAGCCTAGACGTGTCCGGCAGGACGCACGATTTCACGACAGGTTGAAACGCCCTAACGGTCAACCAGCAGCAGGGCCCGCAAACGCGGATTTCGCAGAAAAAGGCCGCCCCACGCCAGCAGGCCGAGATACAGGCCAAACAGGGTGTGGCTGAAGAGCGGGCTATCGATACGCAGATGCGAGGCCATCGCGCCCCCGAAAAGGCCGGTGAGAATGATCGCCCCAAGGACCGATGTCCGTGGCACGGCATAAAGCACGACGCCGGTCAGGGTCAGCACACCCAGCCCGCGCGCCAGTCCCGGAGCATACCCCATGGCTTCGAGCGTCTCTCCGACGACCGGGAGCGCCATCAGCTTGATGGCGGCGTCAAACAGGAGAAAGGCGATCAACAAGCCACTCAGCGCCCAGCCGCCCCACACCAGACTGCGGGACTGCGTGTTGCCAGCGCTAGTTCGTTCATTCATTTCAAACTCCTTCATCATGATGAGACCTGTTCGCGGTCGAGGTTGACGGCTGCCTTTACAAGGCGAGCAATATTCTCGGGATCGATGCTCTCCGGGCTGGCGAGCATCATTGTTGCCATGTGCGCACGTCCGGATGGGGTGAGACGCGGGTCCAACCCGGTCAGTGATCCACCTTGCCAGAAGCCCAGGGTGACATGGCGACTGGCTGCCTTGATCAGGCAGACCAGCCCGGCCGCCTGATAGACCGGATGCCCCCACTTGAAAGCTTCCGTGACCAGGCCCGTGGCCAGGACGGCGTCGCGTAACCTGAAGGCAATCGGCCGCGGTGTGTCGGCCAGCCCATCGAAATAATCCTGCGCCTTCCGGTCCATGTGCCCCATCCTTGATGCTTGGAATGATCGAGTTATCTTGATGTCGAGATAAATTGCGAGATATCTTTATGTCAAGACAAATTGCAGACGGCACACCCGATCACATCGACACCCGCCGGGAACAATGGGATCGCGAACTGCCCGACGTGGACACGGTCGGCATGGCCATTCTGGGCCGGGCCCGCTGGATCGCGCTGATGGCCCGGCCGCATATCGAAGCCGTTTTCGCCCGGTACGGGATGGACACCGGAGAGTTCGATGTGCTGTCGACATTGCTGCGGGCGGGACCGCCCTACCGCCTTCGCCCGACCGAACTCTACCGGTCTTTGATGATTTCCTCGGGCGGCATGACCGACCGGCTCAAAAGACTGGAGCGCCGGGGCTTGATCTCCCGCCCCGCGACAGAGGGCGACAAACGCAGCCTGCCCGTCGCACTAACGACCGAGGGCCGCACGCTGGCCGAGCGCGCCTTCCGCGAAGACATGGCTGTCGAGAAGGAATTGCTGAACAGCCTGTCGCGCGCAGACCGGGACCGCCTGGCGGATCTTCTGCGCAAACTCGCGCTGAGCCTGCCATCAAGCGACAAGGAGTAGCGCATCCGCCGGCCGGCACCGCACAAACACAGGCCCGGCAAGGCCAGTGGACGCCCTGCCAGATCAAGGTCACCGACGAACTCGACGGCCTGATCGTCCGGATGCCGCAAAACCAGGGCTGAGCCTGGACGTGTCCGGCAGGACGCACGATTTCACGACAGGTTGAAACGCCTATTCGACGCGGGCCCGGTCACCGGCCAGGCGCGTTGCCGGGCGGCTGGCGAAATCCAGTTCCGGTGGCACGGCGGCGCTGCGCGGCTCGATCGGCAGGTGGCAGGACACCAGCGTGCCCTGCTTGGGTTCGGACTGAAGCTCGACCCAGCCGCCATGCAGCTCGGCGATCTCCTTGACCAATGACAGACCAAGCCCGGCACCGCCGCGCTCGCCACGCGAGAAGCGGTCGAACACGCTGGCCTGTTTCTCCGGCGCGATGCCCTCGCCATCATCCTTGACCCACAGCGTCACATCCTCGCCATTGCGGCGGGCGCCGATCGTCACCGCGCCGCCGGTGGCGACATGGCGGATGGCATTGGAGAGCAGGTTCATCGACACTTGCTTGAGACGATTGCGGTCGGCCCGCAGCAGGCCGAGTCCGTCTTCGACATCGACATCCAGCTTGATCGCATGATGGTCGGCACGGGCCGCGACAAGTTCCGCCGCCTCGCGGGCAACATCGCCGAGATCAACATCACCAAGCTCGAGTTCGAGCTGGCCGGCATCAATCGCGGCGACATCGAGAATATCGTCGATCAGCTTGGCGAGATGCGCCGCAGCCGACTGGATCGCCGACATAGGCTCTTTCTGACGGTCGGACAGTTCACCGGCAAAACCCTGGGCCAGCATGTCGGCATAACCGCCAATCGTGGTCAGCGGCGTACGCAGTTGATAGCTCACATGCTCGACGAATTCGGTCTTGATGCGCTCGGAGGTCTCCAGCGCCTCGGCCCGCTCGCGCAGCGCTTCCTCGATGCGGCGACTGTCGGTGACATCATCCCAGCAGATCAAGGTCGCACCATCGGGCAGCGGGCGTGTGAGATAGGTCAGGACGCGGCCGTCCGAGCGCCGCATCTCGCCAGTGACCTGTTTGCGCGCCTGCGGGCTCGGATCGGTGACGCGGGCCTTGATATCGGTCCACACACGATCATCCGTGAACAACGCGGCGCAGGTCTCGGAGACCGCGTCGAAGTCCGGCTGCCCGTCGAGCTCGTCGGCTTCAAATCCCCACAAGTCCTCGAAAGCGGAATTGTTGAGCTGGAGACGGCCATTGGCGCCAAACACGGCGACCGCTTCGTGCAGCTTGTCGAGCGTGGCCCGTTGGACATTGATCAGCGTGTTGTAGCGGGCGCGCAGGGCCAGCTCGTCGGTCTTGTCCTCGAAGATGAGCATGAGCCCGCCCAGCGGGTGACGCTGGCGGGCGATGCGCAGCGTGCGGCCATCGGGCAGCGGCCACAGCTCGTCCGGCGTTTCCTCGTTCGGCGGCGCGTCATAGCGCGCCAGTTCCTCGGCTTTCCAGGCACCGAAATCGGCCTGTTCCGGCAGCAAACGCTTTTCCCGCATCCGGTCGAGGAATTGCGCGTGGCCGGGGCGATCATTGAGCCAGGCATCATCCAGCTTGAACAGGTTGGAGAAAGCCTTGTTGTGGAAGTTCAGACGCTTGGAACGATCAAAGACAACGACGGCTTCGGCCATATGGTTGAGCGTGTCGTCATGGGCGCGGCGAAAGCGCGCCAGTGCCGCCTTGGCTTCCTCGCCATCGGTGACATCCAGCGCAAAGCCGGCAGCGCCGCCCGAGACCGGGAAGACGAGGAATTTGAGACCGCGTCGGGCACCGTCGATCACGACGACCCGCATCTCCTCCACCGGCTCGCCAGCCGCGGTCGCGCGCGAGGCCAGTTCTGTCATTCCGGGGTCGAGCAGGATCTGCTTGTCGAGCATGACGTCGACACTGTCGCCTTCGACGGCCTTCACATAGGCTTGGTTGGCCCATTCGATCCGGCCGCTGGCATTCATCCGCCAGGCCGGAACCGGAGCGCGGCCGAGCATGTCGAGGAAGGCAAGCGGGTCCTTGGAGACCAGGCGACGCGCCTCCTCGATCCGGCCCCGTGCACCGGATTCCTCGAGTCCGCGGATCGTCGCATCGGACAGCCAGACCACCAGCTGGGTTCCGGCGGCACGGCCATCAACTTCCAGGAAGCGGCCGCTCGGACCGAGAATGGTCAGCGAGAAGGGCTGGCCCTTCTGGCTGAGATCGAGAAAACGGCGACGCAGGGTGGTTTCCTCGCCCCCCGCCGAGCGCGCTTCATAGTCCGCCAGGCCTTCCATCAGGATACCGGCAGGGTTGGGGCCGTCACTGGCCTCGGCAAAACGCAGCAATGAGGCCAGCGCGACCGAGGATCCGAAAATGCGCGGTGCGCCCCAGCTGGCATCGCTCTCGTCAAACGGCGGCTGATCCCAGACCAGGACCAAGCCGGGATGGGCCCCGAACACGCTGTCGGCGCGCGCGATCTTGTCTTCGAGTTCCGCCAGCCGGCGGCGCCAGATGAGCTGGGCGCCGCGCGCACCGGAGGTCAGGCGGAAGGCCCAGATACCCACGGCGAGCGCGAAGGCCACGGCGCCGACGGTGACGATGAGAGTCACGATCTGAAATGTCTGTCCGGTCATCAATGTCGCCCTGGGTGCGGACCCGCCCCCATCACTTGCGGCCCTCACGAATCACCATGATACCGGGGCAGGGACTCGCGGGCGATGCCCGGCCCGGTAAAATTCCTAATAAGTTATATACCCTGCCGCACCGAACCGGGGAAAATTCGGAAGCTGGGAGACCGCAGACCGACGGGATCGCCTTGTTGATGCGCCAGGCCGCCCGCGCCGGTCGGGCCGGAGCCGCAGCAAGGCCTCACTGTAACGGGATGTGGATAGTTGCGCCGCGCTCAGCGGATATGGACTTCGCCGGCCCGGAATTCGAACATCACGACGCAGTTCTCGAGGATGTCGACACCGTCGAGCGGCGCAAACTGCCAGTTCGAGACGGCCCGCTCGGTCGCCCGGTTGAACGGCCCGTCGGGCACGGCGCGGTGCACGCGTGCGCGGTGCACACTGCCGTCGGAATAGACGTGAAACCGGACCACGACCCAGCCCTGACGACCACGGTCCCAAGCCCGTGCCGGATAATCGGGGACACTTGCCGAAACCGCCGCCAGCGTCGAACCGCGACAATCCTCCGGCCCCATCATCCGCTCGACATTGGGCGGCACCGGCAATTCATCGCGCGGAATGAACGGCCCGCGTCCGGGACGCGGCACGCCCGGCAGGTCCAGCGTGGGCATTCCGCCGCAGGCGGTCAGGACAAGGCAGAGGCAAATGACAAGGCTTCGCATGGCGGCAAGCTAGCGGCTCGCCTGCCCCGGCGGAAGCATCCATTCAGCGCGCCCTGGCGGAACGGATGTTGAACATTTCTTAAAGAATGCCGGAAGCCCGTTCTATTTCCGGCATCAAACTTGTAGAGTTGACGGGAAATGGGTGAGGGGCCTGCCGATTTGGGACAATCGGACAGGCATTTTGTTGTTAGAGGTGCGTCAAGCCATGTCTTTGTTACCGACCGCGCATGCAGGCCAGTCCTTCGGGGCCCGCCGGATCGATTTCTATACGGTATCGGGTGAAGTTTCCGCCTCCGATGACGGTACCGGACGCGTCACGGACACCGATGGCATGAGCCATGACGTTCGCTTGCTGGAGCGCTCGAATGCCTTGGCGCCGGGCGATACGGCCAGCGTGCTCCGGGTCCAGGCCGGACCGAACCGCCGCTCGCGACCGACCGCCATCGTCAATCACACCCGCGGCACATGGATGCGGGCCGCCCCCGACGCGACCGGCTTGCTGGCCCGCTCCGGCGTGACCCGTGGCTTCAATTGGTGGCTGTCCGTCCTCGCCTTGGCCTTGGTCGGCATTGCTGCCGTCTGGCCGGCCATCCATGGCTTCCTGACCGAGGTCAATGGCGGGCTGATGGCCTCCGTCCCGGCCTTTGACGTCTTCGCCGAGATGCAGGCCCTGCTGCCGGGCCTGTCCGGCTGGCGTCTGGAGAGTGCCCTGCCGACCGGCTTGCTCGACACCATCGCCTCGCTCGGCCTGGTGCCGATGGCCCAGCTCACCGAATGGGGCCTCGCCCTTGCCGGCGGGCTGGTCGCGCTGCTCGCCTTCGCCGGTCGTTCCTGGCGGTTGATCTATATTCCGGCCCTGGCCCTGCTTGCGCTCGCCACCGGGACGATACTGGGATCTGCCTTGGCCACGCTGGCCGTAATCGGTGGCAGCCTCGGCCTCTTCATGCTGGGCGGGTTGGTCAATCGTATCCGCGATGGCGGTCGCTTCAACGCCCGCGTCGCACGTTTGGCAGAACACGCCTTGCGCAATCCGCCGCATGAGGGTGTGCGTCCCTCTGGCGGAAACGATGCCGCCGGCGTCACCGCATCGGCGGCCATTGCTGCAGCGACAGCCGCTGCTCATGGCGACGAGGCGGAGGTCGCAGAAGCCGATTCCGAGACGGCGGAAATCACGGAGATCGGGGAGACCGACACCGACGCGCCAGACACCCGTTCCGCGAACGACAGCACCGCCGCACCGGCGGAGGATGACGCGGCGGCCAATGCGTCCGGCGAAGCCGAAGCCCCGGCCCAGGACGACCTCCTGCCGGCCGCCCCGGTCGCCGCCAATGATGACGCTATGGACAGCGACAGCGCCGAAGCTGCCATCCCGGAAGACGCCGGCGAAACTGAAGCGGCTGCCGACGCCGCAAGTGCAGAGATCGAATCGCCGGAAGCCGCAGACGAACCAACCCCGGCGATTGTTGAAACCGACGTGTCCGACACCGTCGCAGCAAGCGAGGCCGTCGAGACGAGCGAGACGGTTGCGACAAGTGAGGCCGTTGAGACAAGCGGAACAGTTGAGGCCGTTGAGGCAAGCGAGACCGTTGCGGCAAGTGGGACCGTTGCGGCAAGTGAGGCGGGTGAGACAAGCGAGACCGTTGCGGCAAGTGGGACCGTTGCGGCAAGTGAGGCGGGTGAGACAAGCGAGACCGTCGAGACAAGTGAGAACAACGCCATAACCGGCTCGCCTGCCGACACACCGGACACGCCCGAAGAGACAGCAATCGTCGCGGCGGTCGACAACGAAGTCGGCGGTGATCCGGAAGACGACGCTGACGTTAGCACCGAAGTCGAGCTGGATGATGACCTGCCGAGCCTCGATGATGTTGCCGCGGCCGCAGCCCTGACGGCTGCTGAAACGACGCCGTCGGAAGCCGCCAGCGAGGCCGACGAATCCGCGCCGCTGGCAGCGGCCGATCTCGATGATGAACGCACCATGCCGGTCGCACCGCCGCCGCCCATGCCGGGCAATGACGAGGCCGAGGCTGCCAGAACCGACGCGGCCGACGAGTCCATCAGCGATGATGAGGCCGCCGAGCTTTCCCCGAGTGCGTCCGAAGAGGCCGACACTGTCACGCCGCCGCCGTCTGCTGCCGCCAGCGACGACAGCGCCACAATCGTCGATGATCCACTGATGGATTTGGCCGAGGACCCGATGATGACATCGGAAGGACGCAATGACTATGCGCCCGGGGCGCCGGAAATCGACCTGGACCGCACGCCGGCCGAATAGCCGCCACAACGAAAAAAGCCCGCCAGGCCGGCGGGCTTTTTTCTGTGCGCTGTGTCCGCGAGTATCGGCCTATTCGTCTTCGTGGAAACGGGCTTCAACCAGCTCGGTCAGACTGTCAGCAGCGCGTTCCGCGTCGGGCCCTTCGGATTCAATCCCGATAACGGAACCCTTGGCGGCAGCCAGCATCAGCAATTCCATGATCGAGTCGGCATTCACCGTCTCGCCATCGCGCGAGACGTGGATCGTCGCGTCAAAGCCCTGGGCCAACTCGACAAATTTTGCCGCCGCCCGGGCATGCAGGCCACGCGCATTGCAAATGGTGACCTTGCGCGCGACTTTCGTCACTTGCCGGCGCCTTCAAGGACATTGGAGGCAATCGCGATATAGCGCTTGCCGGCGTCTTCGCCCATGCGCGACAAGCTGTCCAGGTCGGCCCGCGAGCGCGCTTCGGCCAGCTTGATCAACATCGGCAGATTCACACCTGCGATCACTTCAACCTTGCCAGGCTCCAGCAGGGAGATGGCGAGATTGGACGGCGTGCCCCCGAACATGTCGGTCAGGATCAAAACGCCTTCGCCGCGATCCGCGTCCTCGATCGCCTGTTTGATATCATCACGGCGCTTTTCCATGTCATCGTCCGGGCCAATGCAGACAGCCAGCAACGCATCCATCGGACCCACCACATGTTCCGTGGCAGCGACAAATTCATCGGCCAAACGGCCATGACTGACGACGACGACTCCGATCATGTGATCATCTAAACGCGGCTTGAGTTGAGGGGGAAGCGTCTTTTTGCAATGCGGCGCTCAATTTGTCAGTCCGCATCGGCGGCCGGAAGCTCGACGGTGAAGCGGGCGCCGACCACATCGCCGGCCTGGTTGCGACGATTACGTGCCAAGATGGTGCCACCATGCGCCTTGACGATCTGACGCGAGATCGCCAGCCCGAGACCGGAATGGGTGCCAAAGGCGGCACCCTTCGGCCGCTCGGTGTAAAAACGTTCGAACACGGCTTCCAGATTGTCGTCGGGAATGCCCGCGCCCTGGTCATCAACATGGATTTTCAGGCTGGAACGGCCATCCAATTGGCCGCGCCGCAGGGAAATCACGACCTCGCCGCCTTCCGGCGAGAAGGTCAAAGCATTGTCGAGCAGATTGCGGAAGACCTGCCCCAGCGGATCGCCACGTCCGATGACGAAGGCCGAGCGGAGCTGACGGTCGAGCCGGATCATCGCCGGCTTGTCACCGGCTTCATTGTAGGAGGTCGCGAGATCGGCCAGCAGATCGGCAAGATCAAAGCGGCTGACATCCTCGCGCGCCAGTTCGGCATCGACCCGGGAGGCGCGGGAGATATCGGTGATCAAACGGTCCAGACGCCCGACATCGGCACTGATCACAGCCAGCAACCGGTCGCGCCGCTCCGCATCTTTCGCCTTGGGCAGAACCTCGACGGCGGACCGGATCGAGGTCAGCGGGTTTTTCAGCTCGTGGGCGACATCCGCGGCAAAGCTCTCGATCGCATCAAGCCGGTCATAAAGCGCCTCGGTCATGTCCGAGAGGGCGACGCCCAGCTCGCCGATCTCATCATTGCGGCTGCGCAGGTCAGGCATGGTCACGCGTCGTCCGCCGGCCCGACGCGCTTCGCGCGCGGCTCGCGCCAGGCGCCGGATCGGCCGCGCAATGAAGACGGTCAGGGCCAATGAGGACATCGCCGTCACCAGTGCCGCAATGATCATGAAAGGCAGCAGCGCGCGCCGTTCGGCCTCGATCAGCGTATCGAGATCATAACTCTCGATCGTCACCACACCGACCACCGCCCGGACCGGCTGGATCGGCAGCGAAACCGAAACAACGCGCCGTCCGTCCGCCTCACGCCGGACCCCGCCCACGGTCTCGCCATTGATGACCTGGCGGACTTCATCACGCAGGTTCCGGCCCATCGCTTCGCGCTCTTCCGACGAGCGCAGGAGATTGGCGAGGGCATCGAGCAACTGCACCGGCAGGGAGCGGGCACTGTCGGTGATCGGCGCCCGCTGGGCGCCCGGCGGCGGCAGCAGGGTGGTCTCGAACACATCGGCCAGCAAATGACTGTCGGCAACGATGGAGGCGCCCTTGTCGAACACGATGACCCGCGATTCCTCGGGCACATAGAGCTGGCGCAGGATGGCGCGGGCATCCTCGTTTCGCAACGCCGGTGCCGGCGCTCCGTCGGAAGCGCCCTCGGCCAGAACATTGGCAATCAACTCGCCCTGCGCCCGCAGCGAATCCAGCTTGGCATTGACCAGGCCGCGACGGGTCTCGGTCAGCGCCAGCATGCCGACAACAAGCACGCCGAGGGCGACGAAATTCGCCATCAGGATCAGCTGGGCCAGACGCGAAGACGGGCGCGGCGCGAGGCTGCGGAGCAGCGCGCCGGCCCGCCGCAATCCCGACGTCACAGAGCTCGTCTCAGTCTTCTTTATAGCGGTAACCCACGCCGTACAGCGTCTCGATCGCGTCGAAACTCTTGTCGCCTTCGCGGAACTTCTTGCGGATACGCTTTATGTGGCTGTCGATCGTCCGGTCATCGACATAGACCTGATCATCGTAGGCGGCATCCATCAGATTGTCCCGGCTCTTCACATAGCCGGGCCGGGTCGCCAGGGCCTGCAGGATCAGGAATTCGGTCACCGTCAGACGCACCGGCTCGCCTTTCCAGGAACAGGCGTGACGGTTCGGATCGAGCAGCAGGCTGCCGCGCTCGAGCGGTTTGCTGTCGCCCGGCTCCAGGCCGATCGTGCCGACCGGATCGCCGGACAGGCGGGCACGGCGCAGAACGGCCTTGACCCGCTCGCCCAGAAGACGCTGGGAGAAGGGTTTGGCGATATAATCGTCGGCGCCGAGATTGAGGCCAAGCGCCTCGTCGAACTCGTCATCTTTCGAGGTCAGGAAAATCACGGGCAGGTTGGAGGACTGGCGCAAACGACGCAGCAATTCCAGACCATCCATGCGCGGCATCTTGATATCGAAGATGCCAAGGTCCGGCGGATCCTCGGTCAGGGCGGTCAGCGCAGAGGCCCCGTCATTATAGGTCCGCACATGATATCCTTCCCCTTCGAGAAAGATCGAAACCGATGTGATGATGTTTTCATCATCATCCACGAGTGCAATCGTCGCCATGCCATCTCCGCGCGTTGACCCGGACAAATCCGGTCGGAATTGATCCGCGTGCCGGAACCATAGCCGCGGCCGGGTCGACACGCCAAGCTCCCTTGATGAATCAGGAGCATGGTTCACTCGGTTTTAAGCCTCTTTGTGCCATCAATAAGGCTCCAGGGGAGTTGGTGCATGCCCGGCGATATCCATTACGAAGTCTTCTTCAAGAAAAACCGCAAGTCGGGCTGGACGCTCAGCGAGGCGCGCGATGATCGCGACCAGGCCATTCGGCTGGCCCATTCGCTGATCGCCAAGCAAAAGGACGCCTCGGTCCGCGTGACCAAGGAAACCTTCGACAAGGAACACCGCAAATTCCGCTCGGTGCCGATTTTCGAGGGCGGCGCCGAGACCATGGGCGTGGAGAAGGAAAAGACCGGCGAGGCACGCTTGCCGTGCCTGACACCGGATGACCTGTCCAAACCGCATGCCCGCGACACGATCCGCCGGGTGCTCACCAACTGGCTGGAACGGGTCCAGGCCATCCCGATGGAACTCCTGCACCGGCCGGACCTGGTGGAGAATCTCGAAGCGTCGGGCACCGAACTGCAACACGCCGTCCAGAAAGTCGCCATCGCCTCGGCCAGCGACAGCGATGCCGGCGTGCATGGCTATGTCAAACAGCTCAATGAGCTGGTCCAGAAATCACTGGCCCGCATCTACAAGGATGGTCGCGACAACCGGTTGCCGGAATATCCCAAGAAGGCGAACTTCGCCGATATCGCGGGTGAGATTCACAAGCGGGACCGCCGCGCCTATTCGCTGCGCGCCGCCATGGCCGACCGGCTGCGCCATGAGAAAAAATATGGCGACAAGCTGGAAGCCCTGCTCGACATGGGCGACAGCCTGCCCGAGGCCGAAGACGCGCGGAATTTCGCGCTCGACGAGGTCGATCACTATATCGCCGAAGTGATCGCCTTTGATGCCGGTCGCGAAGCCCTGCTGGGCAAATGCAAGGATCTCGGCGAAACGCTGGAACGCCTGGCCTGCCTGTTTGATGGCGACCATTCCGCAGACGCACTCAATCTCGCTCCCAGCGCCGCCAAACGCCTCGCGAAAAAGATCAAGGGCAGGGCACTCCCCGCCTGCCGGGCGGCCATAGCGGCGAATATCCTCAAGGACCTGGAACGCCCCAAACGCCTGCGCCCGACCAGCGTGCGCGACGAGGTGCGCCTGGCGCGGGATCTGGCCAGCCGCCTGGTCATCTGCGCCGACAGCACGCTGCCGGCCGACGCCCTGATCAAGGCCTTCGCCTCCCGTTCGGCCCGCCTGTTGCAGCCGGAAATCATCGACGAGCTGCTGCGTCACTCACGCGGTGCCGACGAGGATCTGGACCGGCTCATTGCGCTGGAGGAAAATCTGGTCGGCGAAGCCAACAAGCAAAAACTGGCCGGTTATATCCGCTCGACCCTGGGATCGCCGAACGCCGATGCCTGGTATGTCCGCGGCGATGCGAAGCCGCTGGAACGACTGGCCAAGCTGACCGCCCAGCAGGCGAAAATCCTCAAGGGCAAATATCCGGAGCGCGACAAGCTGGAGCTGGCGGCCAATTTCGACGCGCTCGGCATGAAGATCGTCGACGACAGCAAGATCCTGAACATGGTCGAGGCCGGCGACCGGCCAGCGCTGGACAAGGCGACCGGCCTGTTGCGCCTGGCCACGGGCGGCGCCCTGCCAATCGGAAATTGCTCGGCCGACGCCCAGGCGCGCGCCCTGCGTCATCTCAAGTCGGCGGTCGGCCTCAGCGAAGCGCAGGCCGAAGATGGACGCCCCAAGCTGCGCCAGATCCAGGGCATGCTGCAGGAACTCAGCCAGCGACAAGCCAAGGCGAGCTGACGGGTTTTGGCTTTCCCGTCCTGTGGCAATGCGTCTAGGGTCCGGGCATGACCCTGCGGCATGTTCTGACATTTCTGATTGGTTTGGTTTGCGGCGCCGTATTGGCGGCGACCCTGGTCTTCAGTCCGATCGAGATCGGCGGCGTCAGCAATGGTCCGTGGATCACCAATCCGCATATCGGGTCAAGTGACGCCAATCCGCTGACCCGTGCACTGGTCGCGCGTCGCGGCCTGTTGGCCCTGACCCGCGAGGAAGCCGTCTATTTCACGGCCACACGCGACAGTAACGATCTCAATCTGAGCGAACGCTGCGCCTACGAGATCACCGGTGAGATCCCGCCGGCCCGCTGGTGGTCGATCACCATCTATGACGAGGACAGCTTCCTGCCGCGCAACGGGCTGGATCGCCATGCAGTCAACAGCCGCTCTGTCGACGTCGATGGCGACGGGCGCGTGGTCATTCCGGTCGGACAAGCAAGTCCGGGCGCCATCGCCACCGACCAGGCCGGCCTGTTCTCGCTGACGCTGCGCCTCTATCACCCTGACCCGATCGTGTTGGAAGATCTCGATAGTCTGGACTTCCCGCGCATCGAGCGGATCGGTTGCGAGGGCGACACATGAAGCGGAGCGGTCTGCCTTTTCTGCCCTACATGCTTGGCCTGCTGATCGGCGCCGCCGTGACGCTGCATGTCCTGCCCGGCCGCATCATGGCACGCGCAATGGACCGGATCGAAAGCCTTGGCGGCGACAATGACGGTGCACGCCACGCACCGCGTGTCACCGCCGAAAACCAGACCATCGTCCGCGCCAGCCCCGACATTCTCTACTCGGTCTGCCTCTTCGACCTCACCGATGGGCCGATCCGTGTCGCGGCGATATGGCCCGCCGACGGCAATTACGCGTCGGTGAGCTTTTACGACGCCAACACCAATAATTTCCGGGCCATCAACGACCGGGATGCCGAAGCCCTGTCGACCTCAATCAGCCTGGCGCGACCATTTGACTCCGATATTCCGGAACGAACGGACGAGAGCGCCTGGTCACCGACCACAACGGGCCTCATCCTCTACCGCCGGGTGATCGACGCCAGCACCGACCTCGCCGCCGCCGAGACTGAGCGTCAGGGCTTCACCTGCACGCAGATGGCCGATCAGTAAGTTGCCTTTGCCGACCGTACTGGCGAGACTTTCCCCGCCATCATGCCGGGGAGAGCCATGAACACCACTCTGATTGCCGCGCTGGCCGCATCCGTCGCCATGTCCACACCTGCCACAGCGCAGGACGATACCGCCGACATCGAGTCCACCATCGACGCGCTCTATGCGGTGATTTCCGGCCCGGTCGGGCAGGAACGCGATTTCAACGCCATGCGCGCCATGTTCATGGAGGGCGCTGCCATGGGCGCTGTGGGCGCCGGTGAGGGCGGCAATGGCGCCGGCAGCGTGATCACCCTGGATGACTATATCGAACGCTCGGGCCCGTGGCTGGTCGAGAACGGTTTCACCGAACGCGCCACCCGCACCGAGATCGACCAATGGGGCGAGATTGCGTATGCCCGTTCGGCCTATGAGGGCGTCAATGGCGTCACCGGAGAGGTCTTCCTGATCGGGGTCAATTACATCACCCTGTTCAAGATCGACGGCGACTGGAAAATCGCTTCGATCCTGTGGCGCACGCAGAGCGAAGACTGGCCGGTTGAGGCCGCGTTTGATTGAACAGGACTCCCCGTTTCATTTTTCCCGGAGGCGCGCAGCGCCATCCGGGACCGACGGGAGACTCATCGCGTGCCGGAGGGTTTCGCTGGTCCCGGCTCTCCGCCCCGCTTTTGCGAGGCTGCGGCCGGGAAAAATGGTTTGGGTTTGCGGGGGCTGGAGAGGCAAGGCGGAGAAACGCGCCGCTTATCCCCGCCCAGCGCCTTTAAAACCGTCATCCTGACGAAAGTCAGGACCCAGCCTCGCACACGCGATTTCGCCAAGCCTGGCAACAGCTTGCGTCGCATTCCGGGTCCCGGCGTGCGCCGGGATGACGGTGTGTGGGGAGAAAACTCAGCCAAACTTATCCGCCCCCCTTCACCGCAAGCGATAATGCCCTCGGT
>NZ_LQXG01000022.1:0-165050 GCF_001924955.1 Maricaulis sp. W15
CTCAAGCACTTCAGACGATGCGCCACCCGCTTCGACAAGCTCGCCAGAAACTTCCTCGCTGGCGTCGCTCTCGCCTCAGCGCGTCTCTGGATCAGAACTTATGAGCCCACGACCTAGTTCGAACTTGGCGCTACATTTAAATGGTCTCTCCCGAACCGCGGTTGTTATCATATTGGAGGTTGCCATCTCCGTTGACTATATTTTCTGCATTGGTATGACCTGCGTTCTTCTCAGAGCGTAAACTCGTTGGTTTCAAGTGCACCTATGACGCGCAATAAATTCCCCAAACTTATATACGCCATTATCGAGCGACCAGCCGTTCGCTATCTGATCGTAGGCGGCAGTACCAATCTCGCCCTGCTGGCTCTTTATGCGGGACTGACGGCTCTCGGCGTTCACGAGGTGACTGCCAGCAGCATCGGCTACTCCACCGGCATTGTGGTGACCTATATTCTCAACAAGGGCTGGTCTTTCCGCGACAAGTCGACACACCATACCGCCTTCATCAGGTATATTGCCGCCTATGGCGTGGGCTATGTGGTGCAGATTGCAGTCCTGTACGGCCTGACCTTCCAGCTTGGCCTGCCCCATATCATCTCCCAAATCGTGGCCATGATTGCAGCAGCCGTGAGCATTTTCTCGTTGCTCAAGCTTTTCGTGTTCCGGCCGACGCCGGATCTGAGGGATCGCTAGGAGGAACCAGACAAAACCGGACTGGTCTCAAAAAGGCGGTGTCAAACTAAAGCGGACAAGTCTCGAATGTCGGCGCTCGCATAGCCTTTGGCCAGCAGCAATTCGCGCCTTTCGATGAGAGCGGCATTGCGAAGATTTTTTGAATCTGGAACGGCGCTCGAGGGATCGGTCGTGGTTGAAATGATGCGGGCGGACGCGTGAGCAGTGACGAAGATCGCCGAGACACCCAAGTCTCCATGCAAGGAAGTATCCACGAAGCCGCGGAAACGCCGCGGGAATTGTGCGGCGCAATTTTATCTAATTATTTCAAGAAGATATGTGGCGGTGAGGGTGGGATTCGAACCCACGAGACGGTTACCCGCCTACACGCGTTCCAGGCGTGCGCCTTCGACCACTCGGCCACCTCACCGCGAAGGCGCGGACTATACCCATCGCGGCGCATCCTGCAAGGCGTCTCGCTCAGCTTGCGCACCCGTCGAATGCAAGATTTGACAGCCCGCCCCGGGATGACTGTCCCGGCCACCTCAAAAGGTCTTGTGCACATATTGCCAAGGGGTGGGGCAAGGGCCGGGACTTGAGGCAGGCCGCGATGCATCCGCGCGCGCGTGCCACGGCCTCCGGACGGCCACACACCGACCGGTCGACGCCCCGCTGCAATGCCCGCCGTGACGGGGCGGATATCGCCGCAACTGGCTCTGGTTTTTGCCGGCAAGCCTCTTATCTTCAGGCGACACCTCAAGGCTTTGGAGCCCCGCATGTCAGACCCTGTCTGGAAATCCCGAATCATTCCCGCCGACCAGGCCCTGGCCGGTCGCAGCGAGGCCATCGCGACCGCGCCGACCCATTTCATCACCGGGCGTGACATCAAGGTGGCCGTGCCCGACGGCCTGCAGGAGATATTCCTCGGCCTGGGCTGTTTCTGGGGGGCCGAGCGCCTGTTCTGGGAGGCACCGGGTGTCTGGCATACGGCGGTCGGCTATGGCGGTGGCTCAACGCCGAACCCGACCTATGAAGAGACCTGCAGCGGCGCCACCGGCCATGCCGAACTGGTGCGCGTGATCTTCGATCCGGCCGTGATCACGCTGGATGGCGTGTTGAAGATTTTCTGGGAAAGCCACGACCCCACCCAGGGCATGCGGCAAGGCAATGATCGCGGCACGCAATACCGCTCGGCGATCTATGCCACCACCTCGGACCAACTCGCCCTCGCCCGCCAGTCAGCGGCGCGCTACCAGACCGGTCTCGACAAGGCAGACCTCGGTGCAATCACGACCGAGATCACAGCGGCTGGCCCCTTCTATTATGCCGAGGATTATCACCAGCAATACCTGGCCAAGAACCCGTCCGGTTATTGCGGCATTGGCGGTACCGGCGTGGTCTGCCCGATCAACCCGGGCGCCGGCGCCTGAGCGTGCGTCGCGCAAAGACGCTGACAGGCCGCAAGCCCGCGTCTAGACTCACGCTCTGGTGGTTCGGGAAGACGGCGTGACACGACTGATTGCCTTTGATGTGGACTCGACGCTGTTGCGGGTTGAGTCGCTGGACAGCGCACTGGAGGCGGCACTTGCCGTGCGCGACGACAAGCTGGCGGCGAAAGCGCGCCTGCATGAGATCACCCGCGCCGGCATGTCGGGCAGCATGGCACTGCGCGACAGTCTGGAAGCACGCCTGGAACTCGCCGCACTGGATCGAGCGGGCGTTGACGCCGTCGCCGAGCAATTGCGTCAACGCCTGACGCCCGGCATGGCACCGCTGATCCGCACGCTGCGGGCGCGCGGCGATGCGCTGCACGCCGTTTCCGGTGGCTTTGCCGACCTCCTGGAACCGGTCCTGGGCGATCTTGGCTTTGGCCAGGGCGACATCCACGCCAATCGCTTTATCTGGAATGGTGACCAGGTCAGTGGCCTGGACACGGACTATCCGCTGTCGCGCAATGGCGGCAAGGCCGAGATCCTCAACACCATCTCCGGCAAGGCCGACGAAACCATCATGATCGGCGACGGCATGACCGATTTCGAGGCCTATGAGGCCGGCGCCGCTGACCGCTTCATCGGCTTCGGTCTGATCGCCAAACGAGAAGTCGTCATAGCGGCCTGTGAATGGTCCGGTGCCAGCTATGTCCGCACAGTCGACGGGCTGGCCAAGGCGCTGGGCGTCTAGCGCACCGGCGAACCCGTTTTCCCAGAACGATGCGCCGATTTGGAAATCGGCTAGACCCGCGCTGTGCCGGTCGCGAGTATGGACACCACAATCAGGTCCGGATCGGAGCACGCATGCCCAACACAACCACACCAACCCGCCATCCCGTCGCGCTCGCCCGCCTGTCGGGGCTGGCCTATATCGCGATCATTCTTTGCGGCATTTTCGCCCAAATGGCTGTTCGCGGCAGTCTGATCGACTGGCAGGATGCCGGCGCGACCGCCGAATTGATCCAGAGCCGGAACGGATTGTTCCGCCTGGGCCTCCTGGCCGATTTCCTGGTCCTCGTGCTCGACATCGTTCTGGCCGTGACCTTCTACCGCCTTCTGGCCCCGGTCGATCGCGGCCTGGCGCTCCTGGCCCTGTCTGTTCGTCTGGTGATGAGCGGGGTATTGGTCACCGCGCTTCTGGCGCAGACAGCACCGCTGATCCTGCTGGGTGATACCGGCATTGCCGGCCAGTTCGAGGCGGGCGCCGCCGACACGCTCGCCCTCACCTTCCTCGGCCTGCACAATGAAGGCTATATCCTCGCCCTCATGCTGTTCGGCCTGCATGGCTGCGCGCTCGGCATCCTGCTTGCCCGTTCAGGCTACTTCCCGCGCTTCCTCGGCCTGCTCATGGGGCTGTCAGGCCTGAGTTATCTGGCCCTCGGCATCGTTCACTTCGGCCTCCCCGCGCTGTCGGGCCTGGGCGGGTTGCTGCTCCTTCCCGCCGCCCTCCCGGAATTTGTTTTCGCCGGCTGGCTGCTGGTGGTCGGCCTCAACCGCCGCCAATGGGAGAGCCGGACCGGACCGTCGGACTAGCGCACCAGCCGGGCCCGGATCGATCCGTCCAATGCCCGGATGTGATCGATGAAACCGGGCGGCAGATCGCCCTCCAGATCGGCCGCCACATAGCCCAACTGACCGCGTGTCTCGAGCTGTTGGGCGGCAATATTGGCGCCGGAGGCGCTGACCGCATCATTGAGGCGCGACAGGAAACCCGGCGCGTTGGAGTGGAAGCTCAACAGGCGCGTCCGGCCCGGCTTGATCTGACCGGGCTCGATCTCGGGCACATTGACCGCCCCTTTGGTCGCGCCGAGCGAGACAAAACGCGCCAGCTTGCCCGACACGTCTTCGCCGATGGCCTGCTGGGCTTCCAGCGTCGAGCCACCGATATGCGGGGTGAGGATGATATTCTCGAATTTCTGCAACGGCGAGACAAAGGCCTCATCCTTCGACGCCGGCTCCTTGGGGAAGACGTCAACGGCCGCGCCGATCAGATGCCCGCTCTCCAGCGCGGCGGCCAGCGCGTCGATATCGACCAGATCGCCGCGGGCCTGATTGATCAGGATGGCACCCTTTTTCATGTTGCCGATGGCCGATGCGCTCATGAGATTGCGGGTGTGCTCGGTCGAGGGCACGTGCAGGGTGACGACGTCACAGATTTCCAGCAACTCGTCGAGCGAGGCGCAGGAGCGCGCATTGCCGTGCGCCAGCTTGGGTTCGGTGTCGTAGAAATAGACATGCATGCCCAGTGCGCTCGCCAGAACCGACAATTGCGAGCCGATATTGCCATATCCGACGATGCCGAGCTTCTTGGCCCGGACCTCGTGCGAATTGGTCGTCGATTTCTGCCACTCGCCGCGCATCGCCGCGCTTGATCGCACAGGGATGCCACGCATCAGCATGATGATCGAGGCCAGGGTCAGCTCGGCGACCGAGCGGGTATTGCCGAACGGGCCGTTGAAGACCGGAATGCCGCGACCGGCCGCCGTCTCGAGATCGACCTGGTTGGTGCCGATACAGAAACAGCCCAGGGCCAGCAGGTTGGGCGCCGCGTCAAAGGCCGCCTTGTTCATCTTGGTGCGCGAACGGATCCCCGCCAGCACGGCCGGTCCGAGCGCGGCATGAAGATCACCGATATCAAGCGCGGCGGTGTGACGCTCGATGGCGTAACCGTCAGCCGAGAAGGCGATATCGGCAACAGGATGGACGTTTTCAAACAGGACAACGGGATCGGACATCAGGCAAACACCTCAGTGGATGGCAGGCTCGGGAATCGCCACGCTTCGCGATGCACCGCAACACGATGACCGCGCCTTTGTCCACTGCATGATATCGCTAACGAAGCCCCGACTCCGCCGCGCTGCATGCAAGATTATTCGACGTTCAGCGCCCGCACGGCAGCAAGCGTCTGATCAACGTGCTCGTAGGGGCTCATATCCGACCAGGCAAAGGCAATCGTCGAATTTTGATCGATCACATAGGAGGTGCGGTTGGTCCAACCCGGACGCAGCATCAGACGGGCATCATAATCACCGGCCATGCCGTCCTCGATCGCGAAGACCGGAAAGGCCGAGGCGCAATGCTGGGTCGAGAACTCGGCCAGACGGTCGGTATTGCCGCCAGTCACCCCGATCACGGTCGCGCCTTCCGCGGTGAACTGATCGATCGCCTCGGCAAAGGCCGCCGCCTGGGCTTCGCAGCCCGAAGTAAAGGCGGCCGGGAAGAAGAACAGCACGACCGGCCCGTCCTCCAGGGCCTCGGCGAGATGGAAACTCACCGGCTCACCGGCCTGGAAGCCGGACACGGTGAAGTCGGCAGCGGCGTCGCCGGCGTCGAGTTCGGCAAGGGCCGGGGCCGATGACAGCGCAAAAGCGGCAAGGCTGGCGAACAGAATTTGGCGCATCGGAAAGCTCCCGGTTGATGGCGTGGCACAGACATCAAGATGGGCCATGATCGGCACTTGGCAAGCCCCGATCAATTATCATCCATCTTCAGCGCCGCGATAAAGGCCTCCTGCGGGATCTCGACCTTGCCGAACTGGCGCATCTTCTTCTTGCCGGCCTTTTGCTTGTCCAGCAGCTTGCGCTTGCGGCTGGCGTCGCCGCCATAACATTTGGCGGTCACGTCCTTGCGCAGGGCGGACAGGGTTTCGCGGGCGACGATGCGGCCACCCAGGGCGGCCTGGATCGGGATTTTGAACATGTGCCGCGGGATCAGCTCTTTCAGCTTCTCGCACATGGCCCGGCCACGCAGCTCGGCACGCGCCCGGTGCACGACCATGGACAGGGCATCGACCGGTTCGTCATTGACCAGGATCGACATGCGCACCAGATCGCCGACCCGGTCCTCAATCCACTGATAGTCGAACGAGGCATAGCCCTTGGAAATCGATTTCAGGCGGTCATAGAAGTCGAACACGACCTCATTGAGCGGCAGTTCATAGACGACCAAAGCGCGATTGCCGGCATAGGTCAGCTCGATCTGGTTACCGCGCCGGTCTTGGCACAGCTTCAGCACGCCACCGAGATACTCGTCCGGCACCAGGATGGTCGCCTTGATCCAGGGTTCGGCAATGGTGTCGATCTTGACCGGGTCCGGCATGTCGGCCGGATTGTGCAGGTCGATCTCGCTGCCATCATTCATGTGCAGGCGATAGACGACCGACGGTGCCGTGGTGATCAGCTCGATATTGTATTCGCGCTCGAGGCGCTCGCGGATAACTTCCAGGTGCAGCAGGCCCAGGAAGCCGCAACGGAAACCGAAGCCGAGCGCCGCCGAGGTCTCCATCTCGTAGGAGAAGGAGGCATCATTGAGCGCCAGCCGCTCGATCGCCTCGCGCAGATCCTCGAACTCGGCACTGTCGACCGGGAAGAGACCACAGAACACCACCGGCTGGGCCGGCTTGTAGCCCGTGAGCGCCTTGTCGGCCGGCCGCCGGTCATCGGTGACGGTGTCGCCGACGCGGGCATCGCGGACCTGTTTGATCGAGGCATTGAGATAACCCAGCTCGCCGGGACCGAGGCTTTCAATGGCCTCCTTCTTGGGTCGGAACACGCCAACCCCGTCAACCGGATAGGCGGCGCCGGTGCCCATGAGGCGGGCCTTCATGCCCTTTTTCAGCGTGCCTTCGATCACCCGCACCAGGCAGATGACGCCGAGATAGGGATCATACCAGCTGTCGACCAGCATCGCCTTCAGCGGCGCATTCGGATCGCCGGCGGCGGGCGGCGGCAGTCGGGTGACGACGGCTTCCAGCACATCCTCGATGCCAAGACCGGTCTTGGCCGAGATCATGACGGCGTCGGACGCGTCCAGACCGATCACATCCTCGATCTGCTCCTTGACCCGCTCCGGCTCGGCGGCCGGCAGGTCGATCTTGTTGAGCACCGGGACGATTTCGTGATTGACCTCGATCGCCTGATAGACATTGGCGAGGGTCTGGGCCTCGACGCCCTGCGAGGCATCGACGACCAGCAAAGAGCCTTCACAGGCGGCCAGCGAGCGGTTGACCTCATAGGCGAAGTCGACATGGCCGGGCGTGTCGATCAGGTTGAGGACATAGGTCTTCCCGTCCTTCGCCGTATAGTCCAGCCGCACGGTCTGGGCCTTGATCGTGATGCCGCGCTCACGCTCGAGCTCCATATTGTCGAGCACTTGCTCTTTCATCTCGCGCTGGGTCAATCCGCCGGTCACCTGGATCAGGCGGTCGGCCAGCGTGGATTTGCCGTGGTCGATATGCGCCACGATGGAGAAATTGCGGATGAGGGACGGATCTATGGTCATGGTGCGGGCAGGTAGCATCGACAACGGGTTTGGCCAAGCGGGATAGGCTGTGTGGGCGGTGGATGGGTTATGCGCGGGGCGCCCCGAACCGCGCCACGGCCTCGTCGCCTGGCGTTTTGGGTCGTGAGGTCGTGTGGGATACCGGCCGGAGCCAATTAAACGCTGATTCTATGCCGGTAACCGCGACAGACATCCCGCCGGATAACCGGCCCGAGCCTCAGGATGGCCTGGGAACGGGAAGATTATGCGATGGCTGGACAGAGGGGCGGATAAGTTTTTTGGTTCGAGGCGCTTTCCCTCTCCCTTGGGAGAGGGGCAGGGTGAGGGGTAAACCCCGGTGAGAGCAGGACGAATCCCCCTCATCCGCGCTACGCGCACTTTCTCCCCAGGGAGAAGGAAAGGGGTGCTGGGCGGGGATAACCCGCCTTCCCTCACTGACCGCCGGCAGGGAGTATCGTCACGATGACGCGGCGGTAACGACTTAACGCCGGACAGCCCTTGTCGGTGACGCGCAGGATGAAGTGAGCGGTCTGTGGTGCCTCGACCTCAGGGGCGTGAAAGCCGCGAGCATAGAGATTATCAGCCCCCCAAAGGTCGATCGCATTGGGATAACTTCCGGCCTCGGGATACTGAAACCAATGATAGCTGAGGCTGTCACCATCCGGATCGGATGACCCCAGCGCGCTCAAACGAACGGCGTCGCCACTGTGCACTGTCAGTCGATCCGCATGATCAAGACGGACGATCGGAGGATGGTTGGCATTGACATACGCACTGACTGTCCAGTCGATGCGGGCGGCGAAATCATTCTGGATATCGTCACGCCAGCGCCACAGGGTCGCACGAAAGCCAGTGAAGCTTTCCTCGGCATAACCATGCGCGCGACCATGGGATCGTGCCCGCCAGGGCCGCACCGTGTCGATCGCGTTGGTCCATATCTCACGGGTTTCCTCGGTCACCGGGACGCCGCCGGTAAAACCATCCGGGTCGAGCGCCGAAAGTTCGGGCGTATAGAGTTCGTATCGACCGCCCCAGCCGCCCCAGTCGGGGCGTTCCGGATCGCTCAGCCCGTTCGGGATCAGGTTGAGAAAGGTCGGCGTGTCGCCCTCCATCCCGTAGGCCACATCGGGATAGGCGGCACCGAACGGGCCGTGGCCTTGTTGGATATGCTCCGCCAGCCAGGCATTCGAGATGGTGGTGTTGTCGAGCCCGTCGACAACCTGCGAAATCCCGGTCCATGTGGCGGCGCCGTAGCCGCCGGGGCTGACAATATAGAAGAGGTCGGGGAAGGTCTCGCGCATCCAGGCGCCACTGTCATCCTGGTCGGAGATCGTATAGACGCGCAGCTTGGCAATGAGGCGCGCAAGCGCTTCCGGTGAACGGGTGGCGCGCAGCGTGTGCAGCGCCTGGGCCAGGGTGTTGGGTCCACCCCAGGCGGCAACCCAGAGCGGGCGGGGGTCGTCCGCTTCCAGAGCGGCGATGATCGCATCGGAGCCGGATGTGTCGCGGCCTTCGCCAACGCCGTCCATGCCGTAGACCGGCTGGCCTGTGGTGACCAGTGCTGTCAGCGTTTCGGCCGCAGGGTAGCCGGACGCGTGCTGGCTCAGCGTGTCGTACACCTCGGCGTATCGCCCGATGACATGGTGGATCGACTCCGGTGCCGTGCGGCTACGCTGATGGATCGATGTCGTGGCGACCAAGCCTTCCAGATCGATCTCGTTGGCATAGAGAAGGAGGCGGATCAGGGACTGCGTGTCGTCCGGATCAGCCTCGATGTCGGTGAGCACGATGAGGCGATTATGTCGGAGATGTTGATCAGCCGTCTGCGCTGCGGCCACAGCGCTGACAATGCTCCCGAACGCCAATGCTGCAAGTAAGGAAATCGCAAATCCGCGCATGATCAACACTCCCCGATTTTGGGCAAGGATTGGTCAGTATGGGCCGGATGGCAAGTATATTGTCTGAGTTTTACAAAACTGAATCGCCTCCCCTCCGCGCGCGCCGTGCAGGCACGCAAATGAAAAGGGCCCCGACCGCCGGTCGGAGCCCTCTTCCTGTCAGATAACGCCGGATCAGAATTCGGTGTTGAAACCGAGCCGGATGACACGCCCCACCGGATTTCCGGTGAAGGGGTCGTAGTTATAGTCCTGGCGGGCAAAGCTCGGATCTTCGTCGGTCAGGTTGATGGCCGTGAACGAGAAGGTCGTTGCCTCACCGAAGTGGTAGAGCAGGTTGAAATCGGTCGTCAGCTGACTGTCGATCGTTGCCCCCTGCATCAGCACCGGATTGCCCATGATATACGGGTTCGGGGCAAACGGCCCGGTCCCGAGATCAGCGCGCTGGTCGCGATAGCTGTCGACATAGGTGAAAGTCAGTCGGGTATCGATATTGCCGACAGAATATTCGAAGAACCCCCGGCCCTTCCATTCCGGCACCGGATAAGCGGTGGTCTGGAAGTTCATGAAGCCGACGCCGTCGAATCCGTCCTGGACGACGACACCCTCCACGATCTCCTCGCCAAGCTCATTGCCCAGCATGTAGGTCGCCGTAATTCCGGCATTGAGCGAACCGCCCAACACATCACCGAAATCATAGTTCAGGATGAAATCGACACCGGAACTCGTCAGATCTCCGCCATTGACCACTTCCGTCCGCACCCGCGCGATATTGGCTGCCGCACAGGTACCGGCGCCGGCAACACCGCCACCATCATTGAACTGGAAACGCTCGCGCAGACCGTCGAAGGCCGGGTCAGTACAATTCGCCGGATCAGCGAACAGCGTGGCGACCATGCCGGAGAGCGGCTCGGTGGTGATCGTGTCGGAGATCTCGTAACGGAAATAATCCACGCTGGCCGTGAAATTGTCCGTCGAGAACAGGGCCCCGATCGAGTAGTTGGTGGCCGATTCCGGCGCCAGAGCCGGATTACCGAACACGTCGACCGGACGGAAGCTCGATGCGATCACCTGCAGCGACGTGACGTTGGAGTTGACCGTCTGCTGGGCGGGTGGCCCGCGGAAAGTCGTGCCGGCCGAACCGCGCAAGGCGAAACCGTCGGAAATCTGCCAACGCGCCGTCACTTTCGGGTCGAAGGTCGAACCGGTCTGCCCGCCATAATCCTCGAAACGCGCCGCAAGCTGGACATTGAAATCATCCGTCACGGGCAGTTGGAGCTCGCCGAAAATGGCATAGACATCACCATCTGCGTCGCTGTCGGCGTTGGATCCGAGAAACGCCCATGCCCCGGTTTGCGGGTCACAGCTCGTATTGCCGGAGACAGGCGTGTCGCGACACGGATTGACGGCAATATTGTTGTTGTCGCCATAGGCCGCCGAGTAGGTTTCACGCCGATACTGGCCACCGACGCCGTAGAGAACGGGTCCCCCTGCCAACTCCCATCCGGTTTCACCGCTCAATGTGCCTTCGGCCACGAACAATTCGGTTTCCAGAGTGGTCGTGCCACGAACAAAGAACCAGTTGATCAGCTCGGCACTGTTCTGGTTCGGCTCGTCGCCGGGGCGTTCGGCTCCCGTAACGGCATTGGTCGGCGCCTGGTTGCCGAATGGATTGTACCACATGCAACCGCCCACGCCCGGCGTTCCGGTGGCCGGGTTGCAATTCGGGCCACCCAAGCCGCCCAGGGCCAGCTGGACCCGGTCGCCAAAGCTGTCATAGCCATCATAGAACCGCTCATAGCGATGATAGGTGACATTCAAGTCGAACGAGGTCGTGTCGTTCAGCTCGCCGTTCAGGCCGGTCGAGATGCGGAAGCTTTCATTCTCCCGCAGGCCCGTCGCCGACCCCAGATCATCGGGATTGCCGGCGAAGGCCGGATTGCCACCCGCGAGCAATGGCCGGAACAGCAGGGTCGGAAACAGGGCTGCAACCGTGCCGGCGGGTACGATCCCGGGGTTTTCGGTGACCATCTGGATGAAACCTGGATTGTTTCCGGGCACGACGAACCCGCTTGGCGACCCGCCCACACTGACCGATGGCGACTGGGTCAGAAGATACATGGGTGAGGTCCGGTAATGCGGCACCTCGTCATGTCCATAAAGCAGGCTGATCTCCCACTCGACATTGTCGGTAAGGTCGACCCCCATCTCGCCCCAGAGCTGGTAGCGGTCCTCTTCCTCGACCAGGGCATCAAAGCCAGTGTATTGCGTTCGGCACCAATTGGCCGCCGTCACGAAGCCACCGAGTGCGGCGCAATCCGGGTCGGCGCGAAGCCCGCCGATCGGAGCGACCCCGACACCGGGAATGACACCCAGCGGCAGGAAGGTTGCGGGATTGCCGCCACCGGTCCAACCGCCTTCCGGGTTGGCTTCAAAGTCCTGCACCGCAAAGTCGCGATCCATCGCCAGCAACTCTGAACGGTGCTGATATCCGGCCGCCACCATCAAGCGGAAATTATCGCCCTGGTGACCGAAGCTGCCCTGCAGCGTGTAATCGCCATCCGTGTCGGAAATGAAGGAATAGTCGCCACCGAAGCGGAAACCCTCCTGCCCCGAGCGGGTGATGAAGTTGACCACGCCGCCAATGGCATCCGATCCGTAGATCGCCGCAGCGCCGTCCTTGAGAATTTCGATCCGTCCGATCGCCGCCGCCGGCAGCAGGTTCAGATCGACAAACGGGACCCCCGTCCCCGCCGGAACCAGGCGACGATTGTTCAACAGCACCAGCGTGCGCTGCGGGCTGAGGCCGCGCAGGTTGACCGAGGCCATGCCTTCGGTGGCTTGCGACCGGCTATCGAACTGGTTGGTGTCCCCGATGACCCCGCTTGAAACCGGCAGCGCCTTGATCAGCTCGACCGGCGAGGGGTTGCCCAGGCGGGCCAGTTCTTCTGCAGACAGGACGTCGACCGGCAGGGCCGCGTCCTCGGGGGTTCCGCGAATGACGGAACCCGTGACGATGATCACATCGTCTTGCGCGTATGACGTCGCCGACAGGCCTGCCACCATGGCAAGGGCTGTCAGCGCGCTGCTCGCACGCATGAGACCTTTAACAGTCATATTCTCCTCCCAGACTGGTGCGGCTGCCTTATTTTTTTGCATACCGCACATTCGATTAGATCAATCGGAATTTGGCAAGTCAAGGAGATAGAGGCCATATTGCGAGTTATTATTGGCCAATTCAACGCTGCACTGCGGCATCACCTTCCGCTTTAAGATGACGCGGTTCGCGTACTGCGGAAACTAGAACACCCAAAGCCGCCACCAGGCTGACGAGCGAGATGATGAAAACCGGCACCAGACCGGCAAAACTGGCGATCAACCCGCCCAGCACAGGCCCGAGCGACGCCATGCTTGTTTCCACGGTGGTCGAGAGGGCAAGACGCATCGGTATGTCGTCGCGCTCGCCGAATTCAAGCACCAGCGTCGTGGAACTCATCATGTAGCCCGACGCGGCGGCACCCAGCCCGAAGAACGCCAACAGGAAATGCCAGGGCTGCTCAGCGAAGATCATCATCACCAGCGAGGCGATCCAGGTCACCACGGTGAGGATGAAGGTCAGGCGGAATCCATATCGGTCTCCCAACGTTCCCCAGACCAGATTGGTCAGCGTGTCGGCGCCCAGGAAGGCGAGCGAGAACAATCCGATGGCGGCACCGTCGACCTCCATCTTGCGGCCCGCATAGATGATGCAGAATGGGATGACGATGCGTCCCGCCGTTGCCAGCATCTGGGCGATCAGGAAGTTGCGATAGTCGCGATTTTCCAGCAATTGCGGGAATTCCCGCACCCGCGCCATCACCCCCATCCGGACCTTGACCGTCGGGCTTTCCGGCTCCCGCATGACAAGCCAGAGCGCGCCGAGACCAAGACTGGTCAGCACGAAGGCGACCATGAAAGTCGTCGCATAACCATTGCCGAACGCATTGTTTTCGATCAGATGCGCCCCGGCCCACCAGGACAGGCCGGCCGCGATCGCACCGCCGGCGATATTGCGCCAGGCCTGCAGACGCCCGCGCATGCGGATCGGGATCACCTTCGACAGCACGACCTAGAAGGCAACACGCTGGGACCCCAGGAAGAAGCCGAACAAGAGCAGGAAGAAGAAGGTCGCCGCAAGCAGGACCGAGCCGGTCAGGAACCAGCCGGCCAGCGCCAGGCCGAGCAACTGCACCCGCATCAGTATGCCGATCGTCATCGCTGCCGGCATGACCAGGCGGCGATGCTCGATATGGGCGGCGCCCATGACCGGCGAGGCAATGGCACCAAGCTGGATCAGCGCCTGGCCAATGCCGACAAAGATCGGCGAACCGGTCAGCATGTGCAGATAGGCGGGCACGAAGGTTGGCGCGAAGATCAACCGGAAGCCGGTCATGCCGAGCATGCCGTGGGTGAAGTGAGCGATATAGTTTCGCTTCAGATTGCCCTCGACGAAATCGCTATAGGCCTGCTCGCGAGCCTCTGCGGTCTCGTCACCCGCCATAATACAGCTCGCGGGCGGACCGGTTGGCGAAGGCGGACGGGCGGAGACCTCTTGTCGCCATGATCAGTCGCCGATCGCGGCAAAGACGGGCAAGGCGGACCCATCCCCGATATCGTCCGCATCGCTGGGCTGCGGGGCGAGCCGGACACGCTGACCGATGGCGAGCGCATCAAGATCATCAGCGACCAGATTGGTCAGCACGGACGGCCCCTCATCGAGCGTGACATAGGCGACCGCAAAGGGCGCCCCCTCGCCGCGCCGCATCACCGACAGGCTGTAGATCTCGCCGGTCCCGCCCGTATCAAGCCAGCGGGTGTCGGCCGATCCGCAATGGGGGCAGATATGGCGCGGATAATAGTGACCCTCATGGCAATTGCCGCAGGTCTTGATCCGCAGGACGCCCTCATCCAGCCCGTCCCAGAAGGCTTGGGTCTCGGGATTGGGCTGCGGGGCGGGTCGCTTGCGCGCACTCATGATTGACGCTCCAGGATGATGGTGGCCGCGCCGTGCCGGGCGCCGAGCGAGCCGCCAATACCGGTGGCGACAGCGAGATCACAATTGGGCACCTGCACCGCCGGAGCCGCCTCGCCGCGCAATTGCCGCACCGCCTCGATCACCTTGGTGATGCCGCCGCGGAACATGGGATGATTGTTGCACAGCCCGCCGCCATCGGTGTTGAAGGGCAGCTTGCCGGTGCCGGAGATGAGATTGCCGTCGGCCACGAACTTGCCGCCGTCGCCCTTGGCGCAGAAACCCAGATCCTCCAGCTGCATCAGCACGGTAATGGTGAAGCTGTCATAGATCGAGGCGTATTTGATATCGGCCGGGGTGACGCCGGCCTCCGCAAAGGCACGCGGACCGGATTGCGCCGCGGCCGAGACGGTCAGGTCAAGACCGAGCCCGCCGGACGGCCCCTTGGTCGCCTCGCCTGCCCCGAGCAGGGAGATCACCGGACGGTCCAGCGTCTTCGCGATCTCTGGCGACACCACCACGAGGGCGCCGCCACCATCGGTCGTCACGCAGCAATCGAGCCGGTGCAGCGGATCAGCGATCATCGGACTGTTCATCACATCCTCGACCGTCACCACTTTGGGCAGCATGGCGTGCGGATTGTGCTGGGCATGGTGCGAGGCGGCGACCTTGATCCAGGCCAGCTGTTCCGACGTGGTGCCGAACTCATGCATGTGGCGGGCGGCGCACATGCCGTAGCTGGTGTGATTGGTCAGCCCGACCCATTGCTCGAACGCGCTCTCCGGCGCCCCGGGCCGGAAGCGTTGCACCGCTTCCGAGCGCGGCCGTCCGGCAAGGGTGATCAGCGCGACCGAGCACTTGCCCATGGCGATCGCCTGCGCCGCATGGGCGACGTGCTGGATATAGGTACAGCCACCCATCTCGGTTGAATCCGTGTGACGGACGGTCAGGCCGAGATAATCGATCATCGAGATCGGCCCGAAACCCGGCGCGTCCGTGGCGCAGAAATAGCCATCGACATCCGTCAGCGAGAGGCCGGCATCGGCCAACGCCCCGGCCGCACATTCCGCATGCAGCTGCGGCGTGGTCATGTCTGGCGCCAACCGGGTCGGGTGTTCAAAGGCGCCGGCGATGCAGGCGGCATTACGCAGGCTCATACGAGCTCCTGTCGGTTTCGGCAGCTCATGGAGCCGGCCGCTTGGCATCATCACGCGCCTTGAGCGCTGCGAGATTGGCCTCATGACTGGCGCGATCAATCCGGTAGAAATGGAGGAAGAGCGCGCCGGCGATATAAAGGACGGCGATGCTGGGAATATAGAGCGTCGCCAGCAGGTCGACCGAAGCCGGATCGACCTCACCCGGTTGGGCTCGCTCGGGAAGATCAACGATCGTCAGCAGGACGCCCGCCGCCATCAGGCCGAAGCCGGTGACGCACTTCTGCATGAAGCTGTTGGCCGCATAGAACAGCCCCTCGGCCCGCCGCCCGGTCTTGAGCGCGCTCGCATCGATCACGTCGCCGATCATGGCATGGACCAGGATGGCCGAGGAAATTGCGCACGCCGAGTACAAGGCGAGAATGCCGAACAAGGTAGGAAGAACACGCGGATCATCGTCGGCATAGAACAGGCCATTCAGCCTCAGGATGAACGGCAACGTCCCCAGAAAGATGGCAGCAATCGCCAGCCAGAACGCCGCATTCCGCTTGCCAAGTCGCTTGGCGATGATCGGTGCGAAGACCAGCGCCAGGACAGCCCCCATCAATGGCTCGGCGGACATAATCGCCATCTCGAAATTGTCGAAACCCCAGAACAGGGTCCCGAAATAGAGACTTAGAGCGGCCGCCATACCGATCGCAGTGTATTTGAGAAGGCCAAATCCGAGAATTGCGAGAAACGCCTTATTGCTGAAAGTCCGTCGCATCAGCATGAGTGTTTCCAGCGGATTCCGGCGCTGGGGTGGCGGAAGCTTCCGGAGATATTTGATGCGGTGATGGGTCCCCGCGGTCGAGATCATGACCGTGCCAAACATCAACACCGATCCGACAAGTCCGAACGTCCAGTATCCCACCGGATTGAGCTGACCGATCGGGTATTCAGCCGTTGGCGCCAGGAAGACTGCGAGGGCCAGGATCGACATCCCATAGCCACCGAGATAGCCGAAGAAATAGCGATAGCTCGCGATCAAGGTACGGTCGTCATAGTCACTCGACAGTTCAGGCGCGAGCGCCGAGCTGGGGATTTCGTAGAATGTGATGCAGGTCCGGACTGCCGAAGACAGGACAGCGAGATAGGCAAACAGGCCCCAACCGTCCAACGCCTCGGGCGGATGCCAGAGAAAGAAAAACGACGCCGCCGCGGGAATTGCCGACATGTACATGAGCGGGTGCCGACGGCCCCACTTCGTTCTCAAACTGTCGGAAAACTGCCCGACGATCGGATCGGAGATAGCGTCGAAGACGAGCGCGACCAGGATGGCGAGCGACACCATCGCCGCGTCAGCGCCAATCACGTAATTATAATACCACAGCAGATAGGCGCGAAAGGCGACGTCCTTGACGCCGTATGCCATCGACCCCACGCCATACAGCAACTTGGTGGCGTACTTTATCGGTGGCGCCGAAATGGGCGTCGCAGTTTCGGTCATTCATCCTCCCTCCGGGCGCGTCGTTTCGACGTCTGCCCCATGCCGCACTTGATGTCAGGACCGTCTCATTCTGCAGAGGAGACACTTCACTTTTTCATGCGTACGGTATGAGCATACTTGTTTTTTGAAAAGCGACAAGAGTCAGAGAATACAGGCGCTTTACGAGGTCTGACATTGTGAAAGTCGGTGCGACTGACCAAATTTGAGAAGCCGGTCCGGTTTTCTCTTGCCCTGCACCAGTGCAGGCGACTAGAACTTCATCACAATCCGTTGGCGCAGAGGAGAGAGTGGGCGCAAGCAAACAGTAATCTGCAAGCAAGGGATCCAACAAGCCGGGTCTTCGAAGCTGATAAGGTCGCGAGCCCAGATCCCGTCGTCATACCCTCCCCGAACGCTCCGTTTCCGCAATGAAAGAGATCCCACAATGCGTGATGCCGTCATCGTCTCCACCGCCCGCACCCCGATCGGCAAGGCCTATCGCGGCGCCTTCAATGCCACGCCGTCGCCGACCCTGTGCGGCCACGCCATCGCGTCAGCCGTCGAGCGCTCGAAAATCGATCCGGCTGAAGTCCAGGACGTGATCATCGGCGCCGCCCTGCAGCAGGGCGTGCAGCACACGATCGGCCGCACCGCCGCCCTGCGCGCCGGCCTGCCGGTCACGGTGGCCGGCCAGTCGATGGACCGCCAGTGCTCGTCCGGCCTGATGACCATCGCCACAGCGGCCAAACAGGTCATCGTCGACCGCATGGACGTCGTCGTCGCCGGCGGCGTCGAGTCGATCTCCATGGTCCAGACCAAGGAAATGCGCGTGCAGCCGGACCCGGAACTCCTGGCCATGCACAAGGACATCTACATGCCGATGCTGCAGACCGCCGAAGTGGTCGCCAGCCGATATGGCATTTCGCGCGAGCGCATGGACGAATACGGCCTGCAATCACAGCAGCGCACCGCCGCGGCCCAGGAGGCGGGCAAGTTCGACGATGAGATCGTGCCGATGAAATCGACCATGATCGCGGTCGACAAGGCGACCGGTGAGACCTCGCAGAAAGAGGTTTTCCTGGAAAAGGACGAGGGCAATCGTCCGGGCACCAATCTGGAAGGCCTGCAGGGCCTCAAGACCGTGATTGAAGGCGGCACCATCACCGCCGGCAACGCCTCGCAACTGTCCGACGGCGCCTCGGCCTGTGTGGTCATGGAAGCCGAACTCGCCGCCAAGCGCGGCCTCGCCCCGCTCGGCCGCTATATGGGCATGGCCGTCGCCGGCACCGAGCCGGACGAGATGGGCATCGGCCCGGTCTTCGCTGTGCCGAAACTGCTCGAGCGCTTCGGCCTCAAGGCGGACGATATCGGCCTGTGGGAACTCAATGAAGCCTTCGCCGTGCAGGTGCTGTATTGCGCCGACCGCCTCGGCATCCCGGCCGACAAGCTGAACGTCAATGGCGGCGCCATCTCGATCGGTCACCCCTATGGCATGTCCGGCGCCCGAATGGTCGGCCACGCCCTGATAGAGGGCAAGCGCCGCGGCGCCAAATACGTCGTCGTCACCATGTGCGTCGGCGGCGGTATGGGCGCTGCCGGCCTGTTTGAAGTGCTGTAGTCCACTTCCTCGCATCGCAAACGAAAAGGCCGCACCGGATCAACCGGCGCGGCCTTTTCATGTGACCGATTGGCCGGCGCGGCCAGGCCCTACTCGTCCCGCAGCCGGATCAGGCCTTCCTGCGCCGTCGAGGCAACAAGCCTGCCGTCACGCGTGAAGAGCTGACCGCGATTGAAGCCGCGGGCGCCACCTGACCATGGGCTGTCCGTGTCGTAGAGCAGCCAGTCACTCATATCGACGTCATCATGGAACCAGACCGCGTGATCGAGGCTGGCTGACTGCATCTTGCGGGTCATCCAGCTGACGCCGTGCGGCTGCATGCAGGTGCTCAACAGCGCCATGTCGGAGGCGAAGGCGAGGATGGCGCGATGCATGACCTGGTCGTCCGTGGCCAGGTCGGTGGCGCGGATCCAGATCTGCCGCTTGGGCTCGCGCGGGCGCGGGTCGATTGGCGACCAGGGATCGACCGGACGCATCTCGATCGGCCGCGGCCGTGTCATGAAGCGGTAGAAGGGCTCGGGAATCTGGTCCTTCATCTTGCGCAAAAGCTCGACCTCGGTCGGCAGGTCGTCAGGCATCGCGACATCACCAAGATCGAACTGGTGGGTCAGCCCCGCCTCCGGCTTCTGGAAGGAGGCCGTCATGTTGAGGATCGGCTTGCCGCGCTGCATGGCGATGACGCGGCGATTGGAAAAACTGCCGCCGTCATAATCACGCTCAACGCGATAGATGATCGGGAAGTCCTCATCCCCCGGCCGCATGAAATAGGCGTGCAGCGAGTGGATATGACGCTCGGGATCGACCGACGCCACGGCGGACTTCAACGCCTGGGCAATGACCTGGCCACCGAAAACCCGGCCCTGGCCACCGGGATTGCGACGCCCGCGATAGAGATCGACATCGATCTCCTCGACATCGAGAAGATGGACGAGACCGGCCGCCAGTTCGGCCGGGCTATAGTCCCGACGCTTCTTCTTTTCGTCTTGCGACGTGTCTGCCCCGTCCATGGTGGCACCCTCGGCTGAAACTTCATGCATGACGGCAAGTCTGGACCGCCGCCACACAAAATTCCAGCTTCCGGTACGGCCAGATGCAGATCAGGTCAGGACGCGACCAGGCGCAGCGACTTGGTCGGCGCATCCCAGGGCAGGTGCTGGGCGTTGAGGATGACCATATTGTCGCGGTTCACGATCTCCGGGCGGGCGTGATAGCCGAGCAGTTCCTTGACGTCCTGATCGGTATGGCGGGCCAGCATCATGGTTTCGTCGGAGGAGAAATTGGTCAGGCCGCGCGCGACTTCCTCGCCGCTCTCGGAATAGATGTGCAGCACATCGCCCTTGGTGAAGGCGCCATGAATCTTGACGATATCCTCATGGCTGACGCCGCTCGGACTGGTCGCCAGTGCTTCAGCGGCGGCATCATTGAGCACCAGGCTGCCGGCGCGCTGCAGGCGATTGGTGAGCCAGACCGCCCAGGACGAAGCCGGCGTACCCTTGGCAACGCATTTGGTGTGACGACGCTCGCCGGACAGCACCGCCGACACCGGACGGTCGATCGTGCCCTCGGCGATCAGCGTGGTGCAACCGGCATTCTGGGCCAGATTGGCCGCCTGGATCTTGGTCAGCATGCCGCCGGAACCGAGTGAACTCGTGCCCGAGGTCACTTCCAGATATTCGGTGACATCATCGATCGTCTCGACAAATTGCGCGTCGGGGTCGGACGGGTCGCGATCATAAAGGCCGTCAATACTGGTCAGGATGATCAGATGGTCGGCCTGGATCATCTGCGCCACCTTGGCGGCCAGACGGTCATTATCGCCAACCCGGATCTCCTCGGTGGTCACCGTGTCATTCTCGTTGACGATCGGCATGACATCACGCTCGAACAGGCGCTGGATCGTGTTCTTGGTGTTGAGGAAGCGACGGCGCTCCTCGAGGTCTTCCAGGGTCACCAGGATCTGGGCGATGTCGAAACCGTGTTCGTGGGCGACCTGCTTGTAGGCGTTGAGCAGCAGCGGCTGTCCGCACGCGGCGGCGGCCTGCTTGTCGAGCACGCCGGCATCTTCCGGTGAGGTCTTGATCGCGTTGAGACCGAGGGCGACAGCGCCGGACGAGGCCAGTACCACATCATGCCCCTCATCGCGCAGGCGCGCGATATCGGCCAGCAACTCGTTCATGAAGGCATAGCGAAGGGTCAGCCGGCTGTCATTGGCCAGAAGACTGGACCCGATCTTGACGACGATGCGTTTACGCTGGCTCACACGGTTCTCCTGTTTGGCGCGCCGACCTTTGTTGCGGCGCAAAACTTGAGCGCAAAATATTTAGCATTCGAAATTTTTCAACCCCAAAGCCCCAACTAAATCCCGCCGCCATGCCGTGGCACCAGCGTAGCATGCGTCATTTCTTATGCGACCACACCGACCTCACAGGCTGAACACGCACTCACATATATAATTTGAATTCGAAATTGTTTTTGCTATATACCGCCACAAGACAGGCTCGACCCGCCCCGGCGGATCGGGCATTTTCATGTGAGCACGGCCCAGCCATGACGGCGGGCAAACGCAAATGGAGCAGACGGCGCATGGACATACTCCTCATCGGTTGCGGCAAAATGGGCGGCGCGATGCTGCGCCGCTGGCTAGATGCCATGCCGGCCCGGTTCACAACGGTGAATCGGTCGGGCCGGGCCCTGCCCGCCGGTACGGAGCATGTCGACGGCGCCGACGCCCTGGCAGGGCGGCGCTTCGACGCCATCATCATCGCGGTCAAACCGCAACAAATCCCCGACGTGCTGCCGGACTATTCCGGACTGCTGGCCGAGGGCGGCTGCCTTGTCTCGATCGCCGCCGGGTTTTCCGTTGCCTCGATCGCGCGTGTGGTGGGCGACAAGCCCATCCTGCGCCTGATGCCCAATCTGCCGGCCCTGATCGGCCGCAGCGTCAACGGTCTTTACGCCAACACCGCCTGCGATGACCGCCATCGCGACCTCGGCGACCAGCTCGCCCGCACCACCGGCACCCCGGTCTGGCTCGACAGCGAGGACGAACTCGACCGCCTGACCGCTGTTGCCGGCAGCGGCCCCGGCTATGTCTTCGAAATCGCCCGCAGCTATATCGCCGCCGCCGAAAGCCTCGGCTTCTCGAAAGAGACGGCCCGCGCCCTGGTGCTGGAAACCATGGGCGGCGCCATCGAGATGGCAAGCCGGTCCGACCAAGACGTCGCCGAGTTGCGCAATTCGGTGATGAGCAAGAAGGGTACGACCGAGGCTGGCATCAATGCGCTGCGTCGCGACGGCCAACTCGAGACCCTCATGACCGAAACCGTCCAGGCCGCCTATGACCGGGCGGTCGAACTTCGCTAGTTGCCGGACGGCAACTTCTCAACAACACTCATACCCCAAGGAACCCATGTCAGATCGTATGCAAGCCTATATCGAACAACTCGGCCGTCAGGCCCGTGCCGCCGCCCGCGTTCTCGCGACGGCGTCCACGGAGCGCAAGAATGCAGCGCTGGTCGCTGCGGCGGCAGCCCTGCGCCTGCGGGCCAACGACCTGCTCGAGGCCAACCGCATCGATGTTGACAGCGTCAAGCAGGCCGGCAAGCCGGATGCCTTCATCGACCGGCTGATGCTGGACGGTGAGCGCATTGAAGGCGTCGCCAAGGCCGTGGAGTCCATCGCCACCCTGCCCGACCCGGTCGGTCGGGTCCTGGCCCAGATCGACCGCCCCAACGGCTTGCGCATCGAACGTGTCGCCGTGCCGCTCGGTGTGATCGGCATGATCTATGAGTCCCGTCCCAATGTTGGCGCCGATGCCGGCGCCCTGTGCCTGAAATCCGGCAATGCCGTGATCCTGCGCGGCGGCTCGGAAAGCCTCAACTCGACCCGCATCATCGTCGATTGCATGAAGGAAGGCCTGCGCGAAGCGGACTTGCCGGAAGACTCAATCCAGATGATCGACACCTCGAACCGGGACGCGGTGAAACATCTTCTCCAGTGCACCCAGTTCGTCGACCTGGTCATTCCGCGCGGCGGCAAGGGCCTTGTTTCCCTGGTCCGTGATCAGGCGCGCGTGCCAACGCTTTTGCACCTGGACGGCAATTGCCACACCTATGTCCATGCCGAGGCCGATCTCGACAAGGCCGTCGCCATTGTCGAAAACGCCAAGCTGCGCCGAACCGGTATTTGCGGCGCCACGGAAAGCCTGGTGATCGACGAGGCCGTGGCCGCCGATCTCCTGCCGCGCCTGGTCGATCGCATGAGCAATTGCGAATTCCGCGGCGACGACGCCGCCATGACGATCGATCCGCGCATCAAGCCGGCCAGCGAGGACGACTGGTATACCGAATATCTCGACGCCTGCCTGTCAGTGAAGATCGTCGACGGGCTGGAGACGGCCATCAATCATGTTGCCACCCATTCCTCGGCCCATACCGATGCCATCATCACCGAAAACGCCGACGCGGCGGCCTGTTTCCTGGCGATGATCGACAGCGCCGTGGTGATGCACAATGCCTCGACCCAATTCTCCGACGGCGGCGAGTTCGGCATGGGAGCCGAGATCGGCATTGCGACCGGCAAGATGCATGCGCGCGGCCCGGTCGGACTGGAACAGCTCACCTCGTTCAAATACCTGGTCCATGGTGAGGGGCAGACGCGTCCCTAAGCCGGTCGCGGTGATCCCGGCCTGCACCCTTGAGCCGAACGCCGAACCACTTGATCTTCCACCTTTCGTTTCGCTGAACCCAAGGCAAGTCCATGGATATTGAAGCCCTTATCTCACTGGCGCTCTACTTCGTCCTGATGATGGCGATCGGCTTTTATGCCTATCGCAAATCCACCGATGACGTGTCCGGCTACATGCTGGGCGGACGCCAGTTGCACCCCGCCGTTGCCGCCCTGTCGGCCGGCGCGTCGGACATGTCCGGCTGGATGCTGATGGGCTTGCCCGGCGCCATCCTGCTGACCGGCCTGTCGGAAAGCTGGATCGCCATCGGCCTGATGATCGGCGCCTATTTCAACTACAAGCTCGTGGCGCCGCGCCTGCGCGTCTATACCGAGGTGGCGGACGACGCGATCACCATTCCGGACTATTTCGAAAAACGCTTCGCCGACAATTCGCGCCTTTTGCGCGTGATCTCGGCCATCGTCATCGTGGTCTTCTTCACCATCTACACCTCGGCCGGCGTGGTTGCCGGCGGCAAGCTGTTCGACGCCTCCTTCGGGCTGGACTATCGGATGGGCCTGTTCCTGACCGCCGGTGTGGTGGTCGCCTACACCCTGTTCGGCGGCTTCCTGGCTGTCAGCCTGACCGACTTCGTGCAGGGCGTGATCATGTTCATCGCCCTCATCCTGGTGCCGGTGGTGACCATCATGCAGCTGGGCGGGTTCGGCCCGACGATCGACGCGCTGAGCACGCTCAGCGTCGATGTCGGCGGCTGGGACAAACCCTATCTCTCGATGATCCCGCAGGAAGGGCTTGCCCTCGCCGTGGTCGGCATCATCTCGACCATGGCCTGGGGCCTGGGCTATTTCGGCCAGCCGCACATCATTGTGCGTTTCATGGCCGTGAAGTCGCTCAAGGACGTCAAGGTCATGCGGCGTATCGGCATGAGCTGGATGCTGATCACCGTGGTCGGCGCCGTTCTGACCGGCGCCGCCGGCCTCGCCTATGTGAAGAGCCAGGGAATCCAGACGGCCGACGGGTTGAATGTGGCCCGCGTCGTCGAAGCGCCCGGCGATGCCACAACCACGATGGGCGATCTGGAAAACATCGACACCAACGGTGCCTTTGCCGATGGCGATGTTGTTCTCGGCGATCAGGAAACCATCTTCATCCTGCTCTCCCAGGTCATTTTCCACCCCTATATTGCCGGCTTCCTGCTGGCCGCCATCCTGGCCGCGATCATGAGTACGATCTCGTCCCAGCTTCTGGTCTCATCGAGCTCGCTGACCGAGGACTTCTACAAGATCTTCCTGCGACGCGGCGCCAGCCAGAAGGAATTGGTCCTGGTCGGCCGGCTGTCGGTGCTGGCCGTGTCGCTGGTGGCGATCGGACTGGCCTTCAATCCGGACAGCAACATCCTCGGCCTGGTGTCGAACGCCTGGGCCGGTTTCGGGGCTGCCTTCGGCCCGGTCATCCTGGTCAGCCTGTTCTGGCGCGGCATGACCCGTCTGGGCGCCATCTCCGGCATGATCGCCGGCGCGGTGACCGTGCTGGTCTGGATCTACGGCCTGCAGCTCTCCGGTGTGATGTACGAGATCGTGCCGGGCTTCATCGCCTGCCTGGTGACGCTCTATGTGGTCTCCAAGGCCACCGCCAAGCCGGGACCGGAGGTGACCGACTATTTCGACGAGATGCACAAGCGCGTCAAAGCCGGATAGCCGGATCACAAAACGGCAAAAGAAAAGCGGCGGCCCATCGGGTCGCCGCTTTTTTCTTGGGCCGTCCGGTGATGGATATCAGGCCTTCATCGCCGCTGCGGCCGCCGCATTGGCCGTGATTGCGTCCCAGTCGCCGGCCTCGATCATGGCGCCGGTGGCGATCCAGGACCCACCAACGCAGACCACATTGGGCAGGGCCAGATAATCCGGCGCCATTTCGCGGGTGATCGAACCCGTCGGGCAGAAGCGGATATCGGGCAAAGGACCGGCGATGGATTTGAGATAGGGCCGCCCGCCCGCCTGCTCGGCCGGAAAGAATTTGAGCACGTCGAAACCGGCTTCCACGGCACTCATGGCCTCGCCCGCCGTGGCGACGCCCGGCAGGACCGGCAGGCCGGATCCCAACAGGGCCGGGATCAGTTCCGGCGACAGGCCCGGCGAGACCAGGAAGTCGGCGCCCGCCGCCATCGCGTCGGCGACCTGCTCCGGCGTGCGGATCGTACCCATGCCGATAATCAGGTCCGGCTCGGCGGACTTCATCGCAGTCAGCACGTCGAGGGCGGCCGGCGTGCGCATGGTCATTTCGATGACGCGCAAGCCCCCGGCCTTGAGGGCGCGGGCCAGCGGCGCGGCCTTGGCCACATCCCCCACGGTAAGAACCGGGATGACGCTGGCGGCGCGGACGAGGGTTTCAAGCGTGATGGTCATGAGTGGGATTGGCCCTGTTCTGCCAGCGCTGCCGCACCGCGCAGGGCGGCACCGTCGGACTGGATGAGACGGATCGGAATATCGGATACATAGCGCGTCATCGGGCCACGGCCCAGGAAACGCGACGTGAAGGCACTGGCCTCCAGCAGGGTGCGGATGCGCGGCAGGATGCCCCCGCCCAGATAAATCCCGGACCGCGACCCTGTCAGAACGGCGACATCGCCGGCATAACCGCCGAGTGCTGCACAGAAAAACTCGACCACGCGGGCCCCCATCGAGTCGGGGTCGGCCAAGGCTTCGGCGGTGATATCCTCGGGCCGATAGCCGGGCCAGTTGTCGCCATCGATCTGGCACAGGGCGCGATGGATATTGACCAAGCCGCGGCCCGACAGGATGCGCTCCCAGGAGACAAAACCATATTCCCGCGCCAGTAGCCGACCGACCTCGATCTCGAGATCGGTGCGTGGCGCAAAGCCGGCATGCCCACCTTCAGTCGCCACGACTTTGACAGTATCGCCATCGGGCACCAGCAATCCCAGGCCCAGCCCGGTTCCCGGACCCAGCACGGCAATCGGCGTGCCGGGTATGGGGCGGCCATCGGTGATCTGGACGATGTCGGCGGTCGGGGTCAGCGGTGCGCCACGGGCCTGGGCCTCGAAATCATTGACCGCCATCAGGGTGGCCATGCCCAGCTCACCACCCAGCTCGTCGGGACGGAAGCTCCAGGTGGCATTGGTCAGCTGCACGCGGCCGGCGCGGATCGGCGAGGCAACGGCGAAACAGGCTCGACCCGGGCGGTCGCCATCACAGCTCTCCAGATAGGCCATGGCGGCATCGCGCAAATGCTCGAAATCCTCATTCTTGAGGCGGCGGACCTGGTCGAGATCAAAGCCACGCGAAACACTGCCGCGCGCAATGGCGAAACGGGCATTCGTGCCGCCGATATCGGCGACGAGATAGCTCGGTTCATGGCTCATTCGCGGCACGCCTGCCCCTGGATCTGTCTGTCCCGTCACCGCTGCACGCCCGGTGACCCCTCGTTCGGCATTCTCTATACGCGATATGTTACCCCTAACATAGACTCCGATTTCAGCGCGCTCGGTCTCTTGGAGGACAAAGGCCCGCCGCCCTGACAGGCGGCGGGCCGATGCTTTAGGTCATCGGGATTGCGATACGGGCCTATTCAAAGACGCGCAGCAGGTCGCTCGTCGAGCCACCTTCCTTGATCTCACGCAGACGCGCATAGACCAGGCCGGAAGCGATCAGGGTGATCGGCAAGGTGACGGCCTGGACAGCCGAGGCCACGAGATTCAACCACCAGGGAGTCGCCGCCGCGATGGCGGCCGGATCGGTGCTTCCATCGACAACAGCCCCCAGATCAACGACCGTCGAGAAGATGACCGCCGAGTAGATGGCCGAAATGATCCATGTCAGCACCATGATCACAAGGATGACGCCGACGATGGCCCAACGATAACCCTTGGTCAGGTCCTCGCTGCGACCGAGCGCCGAAAAGCCAGCCTTTTCAAACACGATCGCCGGCACATAGACATAGAGCAGGGCCAGGACATAAAGGCCCGGCACGATCAGCAGGATGAAGCCGATCCCGGTCGCGATACCCGCCACGATGCCGAGAATGATGATCGGCAGGAAACCGGTCACCGCCCCGCGCAGGGCCGCGCCAAGCTGGGGTCCCTGACCGCCATTCAGGGAAATCGACATGCGCACGATGATGGCCTGGAGGAAGATGATCAGGATCATCGACAGGCCGGCAACCATGAAACTCTGTCCGAGCGTATCCAACGGATTGGTCGTACTCGCCATGAAATTGCGGTTGACCGGATCAATCACCAGCATGGTGAACAATGCGTAGGGCAGGAAAACCACCCCGAAGAATAGCGGAAAATTGCTGAAATAGAGCTTGAATGTGCCGCCAAGGATGCGGCCGATCCCAAGCTCTGCCTGCGTGGTCGGTGTTGGGTTTGTATCCGTCATATTGCCCCCCTTGTGGCGTCTTGAACGATTGATTGACTAGCCTGTGTCCATGTCACGATGATGCTTGTCGTCGCGGACATCACCAAAAATGCGCTTCTGTTCGAGGAAGGCCCGCTGCGCCGTATAGAAAGCGTGCAGGAACTCCGCCACCCGGCTGTCCGGGACCGGTTCTTCATAACCGATCTTGCGTCGGATCTGGGCCGCGACCTGGATCAGGCTGTCGCGACGGCGCGCATCCGAGCCGCGTGTCTTGGCCTCGGTGCGCAGCAGGCTTTCCAGCGTCTGCAGTTCGAACCGCCCATAATGTTCCAGCTGGGCCGGCGTGAAGTCGAAAACATTTGCTGATACTGAGGTCGATAGGTCGGGCAGGAGCACCGATTTCGGCCGCACCATGACATAGGTGTTGGCGATCAGATCGCCCAGGCGCTGCCGCTTCTTGCTGGCCAGTGGCACGATCAGGACAACCAGTATCCAGGCGAGCAGTACCAGGTTCCAGAACAGATCGAGACCGCCGGAGACCAGCAACAAGGTGCCCGGCATGAAGATCTCGACCTCCTTCATCAGATTGCGCGCGACCACCGCATGGGTGGTCAGGCCGCGCCCGTCGGCGCCGAGCACGCGCAGCCCGGTGGCCCGCTTGCCGATGGTCTGACCATTCCAGAACAATTCGGTGAGGATGTAATAGGGCGCCCGGATCATCAGCATCAGGATCGCGGCGAGCGAATTGACAACAGGCGCGATGTCGAAGGGCAGGAAGGCCAGCACGATGATGATCGCCATCATGACCACGACCGTGATCAGGATATCCAGCAATTGCGCCCCGAAACGGCCTGCCAGACCCGCCACTTCGAAACGGATCGGCACCCCTTCCGGCGGAATGAGATCGAACCAGCGACGACTCTTTTCGAGACGGCGGGCGATCTGCGCCGGCGTTTCCGTGTGCGCCATCAGCCCGTCCTCCGGCGCGCCAGCAGAAACCAGGCCAGCCACAGGACGCCAATCCCCCAGCCGATGAGGATTCGTAGCGTCGTGTCGGTCACCAATTGCCGGGCAAAGCCTTCCAGCAATCCGGCGACCAACAGCATCAGCGAGGCAATCAGGGCCAGTTTGACGGCATCCTTGGATGCCATCCGCAGCGAGTCCTTGCGGGTCATGCTGCCGGGAAACAACAGCGCCAGGCCGAGCCGGAAGCCGCCGGCCGCCGCCAGGGCAAGGGCCGACAATTCGGTCACGCCGTGGATCGAGAGCCAGCCAAACAATTCCAGCGCCAGGCCGCGATCCGCATAAAGCCCCCAGAAGGCGCCAAGGATGAGGCCGTTATAGATGGTCAGCAACAAGCTCGGAACACAGGCAAAGACCCCCAGCGCGAAGGAGAAGAGGGCCACCCGTGTGTTGTGCGAGAACAGCGAGGCGGCAAACACGCCCAGCTGGCCGATCAGATTGGCTTCAGTGGAGAACAGGCCGGCCCGCAAGGTCTCGGTGCTGGCACCCGGTCCGCGTTCGCCAGCCAGTTCGCCGGGCACGAATGTGTAGAACCAAGCCGGGTCTTGCGCGAACAGGTTGGCAGCGACCCAGCTGCCCAAGAAGAGGGCGAGAAAGGCCATCAATATGACCCCGCCCGAGCGCCGGACCGCTGCCGATGCCGAACCGCCGAAGAAGCGACCGACCACGCCGGACAGGCTGTCCTGCGGCGCATAGACCGACAGGAAGGCTCGTGCGACCAGCGATTCCAGATAGATCAGCAGATTCTTGTCGAGCGAGATATCGCGCGCCACCGACAATGACGTCGCCGCCTTGCGATAGAGTTCGGCCAACGCGCGCGACTCGTCGAAACTGAGCCGGTGGCTGCCCCGGCTTTCGACCCGTTTGATCAAGACCTCAAGCGCCCGCCAATCGGCTTCGCGCTCGGCCCGGAAACGGGTTGACCGGATCGGTTGGACCTCGCTCATGCGACCTCCCGCGCCTTGAGATCGAGATAGGTCGATACCAGTCTCGGGGTCAGCTGGTCGGGCCGGACATCGAGCACCATGACACCGAGCTGGCCAAGGCGTTCGATGACAATGCGGCGGTCCCTAAGAATGTCGGAGGCCGAGACCGACTCGGCGGCGATATCCAGCGATGCAACCGGCTGGCGTGCCTGGTCCTCGGTGGCCGGGTCGCGCAGCGCGATGAAGATGACCAGGTGATCGCGTGACAGGCGGCCGAGATGCTCGACCATGAGTTCCGACGTGGTGGTGTCGACGAAGTCGGAGAAGATGATCACCAGGCTGCGACGGCGCAGGCGGGTCTGCAGGGTCGCCAGCGCCAGGGTCGGATTGCTCTCGGCGCTTTCATAGCTCAGCTCGGCGAGCGCCCGGCGCAGTTTGGGGAATATCTGGCGGCCCGGTTCCGGCGGCATCCAGCTGTGCGGGCGCGCGTGATATGTATAGAGGCCGACCCGGTCGCCACCGACCGCCGCGGCCCAAGCGGTCGCAAGCGCGGCGTTGATGGCGTGGTCGATCTTGGGCAGGCCATCGATCACCTCGCGCATGAGATAGCCATGGTCGAGCGCGATGATGATGTTGTGATTGCGTTCGGCGCGCGTCTCCTTGGACAACATGCGGCGCTGCCGGGCCGAGCGTTTCCAGTCGACACGGCGCAGGCTGTCGCCGGGCACGTATTCGCGCAGCTGGTGGAATTCCGACCCCTCACCTTCGGCGAAAGACTCCTTTTGCCCGTGCATGCTGGTGCGCACGGCGAGATCGATCTGGCCCTGGGTCACCGGGCGGATATCCGGCAGGATGGTCACCGACCGGCCCAGCTCGCTCCGTGGGATAAAGTCGAAAAAGCCGAAACGTGACGGCCAGTTGAGCCAGACATGTCCGAGTGGCCAAGCGCCACGGATCCGGCCTTCCAACGGCAGGTCGAGCACACGCTCACCGCTCCCGGCACTCAGCTTGGCAGGCCCGGACAAACCGTCGGGCCAGTCAAAATGCGCCACCATTCCCGGCGGCGCCGACGGGAGAATATGCAGCCGGAAGACAGCGGTCTGACCGGCGAACACCGCATCCGGCCCCTCCAGCTCCAGACGCCGGCGGCGGTGGACACTGCCAGCCAGGTCCAGCGCCATCAGCGAACCCAGCGCGATCCACGGCATGGCCAACAGGCTGCCATCACCGGCCGCAAAGGGCAGCAGCAGACCGGTCAGCCCGAGGGCGATCAGGGCCGCCCACAGCAATCGCCGTGTTGGTCGCATCAGCGCGGCACCTCGATCCGCGTCAGGATCGCCTTCAACACATCATCCGGTGTCCGCCCCTCGATTTCAGCCGTCGGCCCCAGCTGGATGCGATGGCGCAAGGTCGGCAGGATCAGCGCCTGGACATCATCGGGAATGGCATAGTCGCGGCCTGCCAGGGCGGCACTCGCCCGCACGGCGGCGGCCAGCGTGTCGGCGGCCCGTGTCGACGCGCCCTCACGGACATCGCCATCGGTTCGGGTCGCACGAACGAGGTCGAGGATATAGGCCAGGATTTTCTCATCCAGCCGGATGGCGTCGACCAGGGCATGGGCGGCGTTGACATCCTCGCCGGAAATCACGCGTTCGATCCCCGCCGTACGGGCGTCGAAATCGAGCGGCTGCAAGGCGTGGCGTCGCAGGATTTCCAGCTCGTCCTCACGGTCGGGGAAATCAAGGACCAGCTTGAACATGAAGCGGTCATTCTGGGCTTCCGGCAGCGGATAGGTGCCTTGCTGCTCGATCGGGTTCTGGGTGGCAATGACGTGGAAATGCCCGCCAAGCGGATGGTCGACACCGTCGATGGTGACCGTGCGCTCATTCATCGCCTGCAGCAGGGCAGCCTGGGTCTTGGGCGGCGCACGATTGATCTCGTCGGCCAGCAGGATGTCGGTAAAGACCGGCCCGCGCACCAGGCGGAATGTGTTCGAGCTGAAGTCGAACAGGTTGGCGCCCAGGACATCGCCCGGCATTAGGTCCGGGGTGAACTGGACCCGTCCGAAATCAAGCGAGAGCGCCGACGCAAAACTGCGCGCGAGCAGGGTCTTGGCCGTACCCGGCGGGCCTTCCAGCAAGACATGGCCGCGGGCGAAGACCGCGGTCAGCAATTGGTCGATCACATGATCCTGGCCGTGGACGGCCTTGCGGATTTCGGCGCGCAGCGTCTCGGCGCGCTCGGCAAATTGTTCGAGGGTCAGGGTCATGCGAGCTCCAGGGCCTGTTGGTAGACGTGTTCGACATCGGCGAGTGCGTCGATGGCCACGTCCTGGCGGATGCGGTCGGGCAGTGCGTCTGCGCGGTCAAAGATATCAGTGAGGCGCGCCGCCAGCTCCCGGTCCTTCAGACGCAGGAGCGCAACGGTGCGCTGGAAGGCGTGGCCGGTACGGCGTTCACGGCCCAGCCAAGCCTTGGCAAGCGCTTGCCGGCGATTGGCGACCAGGGTGCGGATCAGGGCGCCATCGGCTTGGGCATTTCGCATCAGGCGGGCTTGGGCACGCAGGGCCACCTGGCGGGCGGCACCATGGCCATGCTCAAACACGGCGATCAACGGGCGGCCGCGCAGCCCGGCGCGCCACAGAAGCAGGACGAGCAGGCCGCCACCGGCCAGCCAGAGCCAGGTGAAGGGCGGCTCGAACATGCGGGCCATATCGGCCCAGCTGCGCTGATGCTCATCCGGCGTGGCAGTGAGGAAAACCGCGGTGGAATAGTCGACCAGCACGTCACCGCCATCGGCCAGACGCCGCACCAGCTGGCGCGCCAGATCCGCATTGCCGGCCTGGGTGAGGCCGTGATTGTTCAGGAGGTCGGGATCTGACAGCACCCAATAGGACAGGTCGTCAAACTCGCAGCGGCCAAGCAAAGCGCGCTCGGGCACGCCGATCAGGGCCTCACAGCCCTCCGGCAGGGTCATCCATTGCGGTGCATAGAGCCGTGCCATGCCGTCGGCGAAGCCCGACACGTCAAGGGTTTCCCAGCCTGTGTCCCCAATCGCCAGCAATTCGGGCTCGACGTAGATCACCGGTTGCGAGTGACGGTCTTCGTCGGCGTCGGGCCGGCCAAAACGGGTTTGCGACCCTTCGTCGGGCGATGGGTCAGAAGCCGCAGTGTCCGCTTCGGCGGCGTCTGTACCAGCATCCGCAGTGTCGGCATCGGCAGCATCAACCTCCGATGCAACCGGATCTGCCGCGCCGCGCTCCCGGGCAATCAGGAATTCCGGGTGCGTCACGCCCACCAGGCGGACCCCGTCGCGCCATTTCGGCAGAACGACCAGGGTCGGCAATGTCTCCGCTTTCATCGTGACGACATGGCGAAACATGTTGCGCTGGGTGTCGGCGAGATAAGCGCCCTCAGGCTCGAAATTGCGGCCGCCGAACGCGTCCAGATCGGTATCATAGAGCGGCAGGATGCGAAGGCCGACACCATCGCCGGACAACGGTCCCCGCCCCAGAAAGCGGCGCGTATCCATGCCATCTAGCGCCAACCAGACAACCAGCCCATCAAAACCAAGCGCGCTGTGCTCCAAGGCCGGTGCACGGTCCTGACGCGCGAGCATCCAGGCCGCCGTGACAGTCACCGCTGCGAGCAGGCCAAGGGCGAGCCAGTTGACGACATTGCGTTGCCCCCCGGCGCCCGTCATGACACCGCCGCCCCGGCACCGAGAACCAGCCGGGCGTCGGCGATGAGTCCGTCCAAGCCATCCTGTTCGATCGGGCGTCCGGCATAGCGGACCTGTTCGGCGATCTGCACCAGGCGCGCCACCTTGTCGTAATGACCCCAGTCGCGTGGCAGGCGGCGCAGTGCTTCCCGGGCCGTCTCGCTGCGACGGAGGACGGAGCCGGTGGCCTCGGCCGCGGCCACCAGAACCAGGCGCTGCAAGGCGCCCAGCGCCTTGGCCGCATCGGCGAGCCTGGCGATCTCCTCAAGGCTCAAGAGCGGCAATTCCCCGGCCGGCAGGCCGCCCTTGCCCGGACCGTCATGGTCACCGACCGCCGCAACCTGGCGCGTGGCGACCCGCAGGCCGGCCCCGTGACGAATGGCGAGATAGACAATGTAGGCGAGGACCCCGACCGCCAGCCCGATCACCACCCACTTGATCACCATCACCATGGTCAGGCCCGCGAGCCAGGGGAAGGACATGCCGATGTCGTCGGACGGATCGGGCAGGTCTGCGAGCGCGCGCCAATCCGCCTCGGCATCCAGATAATCAAGCTCCACCTGCAGACCCCGCGACCGCGCGAGATCCGCATAGTCACCGGTCAGCGCGGCGGCGCCCTCGGTCGATGGCCCCGCCAGCGTCTGCCATGTCCACATCACCAGGACGGTCAGGCCGATCACTGCCAGGAGCCACAACCAGGATCGCAGCCGGGATGCTGTTCGCGACGCCGTATCGGGGCGGGGCGAAGACGCCATCAAACACAAACTCCGAGAGGTTGCACACAGCCGCCAAAGCAGCCGGAGGGAAGGTTAGTCACCCCCGTCACACCGGGCAAGCCTGATTGGCCCGCAACAAGGCCTCCAGCCGGCCGCGCGCCGTCGCCGCGAAGCCGAAAGGTGATGCCGGATTGTCGAGTTCGGCATAGCACTGGACGAAACCATCAGTACCGCGCGCGGAAAAAACCGGTGCGAAATCGGCAACGCCATCGCCGAGCCCGGCCATGGCGCCGTCCGGATGATAATCCTTGATGTGGCACAGCGGGAAACGTTCCGGCGCCTGGGCGACCAGGGCCGCCGGATCCTGTCCAGCCGCTTGAGCCCAATAAGTGTCGATTTCGAAGGATACCAAAGCCGGGTCACACCGCGCCTGCAGGACGGCCCATGGCGTTTGCCCGGATGGGGCGTCCGTACCGGCTGCGTCGGCAAACTCGAAATCATGATTGTGATAGGCGCAGCGCAAGCCGGACAAGCGACACGCCTCGCCCAACCGGTTGAGGATATCGGCCCAGGCCTGCCAGTCCGACAGCGAGGTCCGGTCCTGCGGCGGGATCCAGGCGATCACCAGATAATCATGCCCGGCTTCGGCGCCGGCCGCGACGATGCGGGCCGGATCATTGCGGGCTTGGCGGGCATCGACATGGGCGCTGGGCGAGACAAGTCCGGTCGCCGCAAGAAGGCTGGCAATCCCGGCCGGCGCCTGATCGAAATAGCCCGCGAATTCAACGGCGCCATAGCCCATCCCCGCAACCCGCTCCAGGGTCTGCGGCACCGAAACGGCCATGGCCTCGCGCACCGAGTAAAGCTGCAAGCCGGCGCGCACCGGCGCGCAACCAGTGAGCGGCTGGCAGGCACCAAGGGCGACCGCGCCGGCCTGCGCGAGCAGGGTCCGGCGAGACAGTCGGGCAGTTTCGATCACAGGCATCACACCCCTCCCGGCCCGATGATTCCCGACACCGGACCGACACGGCAAGCCTGATCCTAGCGCGGCTGCGAAATGGCCGGCAGGTCCGTGAATGGCTGGATCCCGAATTCCGGATAAATCTCCGTCGGATAGTAGAAGACCCCATTGGCAGAGACGAGCGCGATCGTCTTGAGCTCCCTGAAGTCGACGGTCGGATCGCCCGGGACCAGGAAGAAGTCAGCCAGCATGCCCGGTGCAATCGTGCCGAGTTCGTCATCGACGCCGAGATATTCGGCCATGCCATGACCACCCCAGGCGATGATCTCGGCCGGGGTCATGCCGATATTCTGATAGAGTTCCAGTTCACGGTGATAGGCGAAAGACCCACCCAGATCGGTGCCCGGCACGATGAAGATACCGGCCTCGCGCATCATCCTCAGGGTTTCGGTGATCTGGTCGAACGCGCCGCGATAATTGGCATCATCCTCGGGCGTCGCGATATCGGCCCAGGCACTGCGGGCGCCGCGCTGGGTATCGACCGGCATATTGTCGATATAATCGACCACGCCCGGCGAGACCTCGCCATTGCGCGACAGGAGCAGGGCTTCATGAATGGCATAGGTCGGATCGACCGCCGTGCCATTGGCTGCCATCGCCGCAATGGTTGCCTGTACCGCTTCACTGTTGAGATCGAGGGCCGGCAGGCGGCGCAACGCGGTGAGACGCAGCAATGAGCGCGTATCCTCGCCTTCCTCGAGCACCCAACCCAGCATGATCTGGTTGATATGGGTCATCTCGTCATAGCCGGCCGCAATCATCGAATTGGCATTGGTGAAGGCCGGAACATGGCCGGCAACGCGCAGACCATTGGCGTGAGCCGCCTCGATAACCGCCGGAACCCAGTCCGGATTCATCGAGTTGTAGACTTTCACCTGGATGAAATCGCCGCTCGCCGCATAGGTCTCAACGGCGGCCACAGCCTCCTCCTCGCTGGCGACGAGAATGCCGTTATTGGAACTGAACGGGCTGCGCCCCTCGATGAAGCCGCTGCGGTGGACACGCGGCCCGGCGACTTCGCCCGCCTCGATCCGTCCGATCAACTCATCAAGAACGGCATTGTTATTGCCCATGTCACGAACGCTGGTGACACCGGCGGCAATGTTCAGGAAAGCGCTGGTCTCGCCCATATGGGCATGCATTTCGAACAGGCCCGGGATCAATGAGCCACCGGCCCCGTCAATCTCCGTCTCGCCGGCCTGCGTCGCCACATCCAGCGTATCGATCGCGGTGATGTGCTCGCCCTCGACAACCACCGAAACCGGCTCGCCCAGGCTCAGTGTTTGCGGGTCAAAAACGCGGACATTGCGGATGCGCACCGGCCCGTCATAGTCATGCGCGACCCGCGCCTGGATTTCGGAGAAGCGACTCGCGCCATAGCCTGCGGCCAGGGCACGCAAGCGCTCATCCTCACCTTCATACCCGGCTTCCAGGATGGCAAAACCCGGCGTGATCAGGCCGAAGAAGGCGCGATCATCCATCAGGAAATAGGTCGGGTTCTCGCTGGTTCCGGACAGGGCATAGGTCGTGACATCGCGACTCGCCTCGCCATTGCTCACCGTGAGCTGATCAATCGCGGTCAACCGCAGCTCGCCGCCGGGCAGGGCCGGGATCGTCATGTCGTCACGCGCCATCAGGGCCCGCGCGGCAATGGCGAGCCAATAGGGGCTGGCGTCTTGCGGCACATAGAAGGCGTCGCCCTCGGGCAAGGCCTGATCGCTGCCGGTGGCGTCCTGCCAGCGCGCCTCGCTGTCGACATAGGCATAGCTCTCGTCAATCGGATTGCCGAAGGTCGAAGCGCCGGAGATCGTCCAGTCGACCGGCAGGCCGGCCTCGTCCAGCGCGATGCTTTCGGTGATGGTCGGGCCGCGGCCGTTATTGCGGTATTCGTACTCGACCGCATAGCCGTCTTCGGAGGGCAAAATCTCCAGGGCGCCGATCTCGGTTCCGCCGACCAGGATGGTGAAGCGCCCGGCTTCCGGGGCGCTCTCGCTTATTGCTGTGCCCGACCCCGCATCGGCGCCGGTCGGGCCGGTTTCGGTCGGTTGGCTACAGGCGGCCAAGGCGGCGGCCAGGACCAGGCTGGCCCAGATCGGCTTGGTGGTGACGCTCATCGATTTCTCCCCCGAAACACTGCGTTGCCAGACAGGTAGCACCGTTTCCGGGACCTGTCTGCACACCCCGGGGGCGCAACACCTCAGGAACCGATTGGATGCGCCGCAGCCCGGTGTCCTGCCGTCAGCCCAAGCCAATCGGAGCGGACCGCAGACAGGCTAAGCTCAATCTCGCCGAACTCGCCGAAGCTGACGCGGCTGGTATCACCCACCTTGGCCTGGTGGACGCCGGTTACGGCGCCGGTCGAGATATGGCTGCCCGCGTCGAGCGCGATCCCGCGTTCCTGCATCAAGCGCAGGATGAATTCGAGCGCGCCGATCGGTCCTCCCGGCAAGGCGGCCGCAGTGGTGGCGCCGACCTCTTCGCCGCTGATGACGACCCGTGCCGGCAGATCCGCCCAGCTGCGCGACTGCCAGTCGGCGATCTCCGGCCCGACGATGAGGCCGAAATTATTGCCGAAATCGGTCACAACGCAAATCGGTCCGAGATCATTGATGCCCGGAAAGGGGCTCGAAGCGATCTCGACGCCGACATGAAGCCGACCAGCCACATCACGGGTCAGTTCCGGCGTGATCTTGGTGCCGACCGGGACCGGCTTGCCGAGCACGAAGATGAATTCCGCTTCCACCGCGGCGAAACCGTCGGCGAAAACCGGCATGTCATGGACCTGGCCGATCGCGTGATCACGGATCAGATTGGCAAAGATCGGACCGACCAGCCGCTCGGCGCCGACAGGACCGCGGAACTCCGGCGGAACCAGTCCGATTTTCCAGCCGTCAACACGATCGGGCCAGCGCGAAATGGACTGGTCCTGGATCGCATAGGCGTCCGCGAGCGTCGCCGGCAATTGACCGGGATAGTCGCGCAATCCGGCCCCCGCCTGACGTGCGCCGATGAAGGCTTCCGAGATGGTTTTCTGATTGGGCGTCAAGTCGATTTTCCCTGATTTTCCTCGCCTTATCGGCCGGCGAGTTACTCTGACGAAGGGGCTTGCGCCTCACTCGATATCGGTTACGGTTCCAAATAAGGAAACCGGTGTCATTTTTCACGGTATTCCCTCAAGATCAAGCCGCAAGCAACAATGAGCGGCACGAATGGGAGACGGTCAGAGGCAATTCTCGACCGTCCGGGAGGAGAGACGAATGTTCAGAAGCGCTTTGCTCGTTGGCGTTTGCGCCGTGGCGACTGGTTGCGGTCACATTGATGCGTTGACCACAAATTTTTCTGCCGATGACACTGCGCCTCCCGTTGCACCGCCCACCGTGGCCGACGGCCAGCAGATCGCCTTCCCGGGCGCTGACGGCTTCGGCCGTTTCAGCCGCGGCGGTCGCGGCGGCGATGTCTACACGGTCACCCACTTGGGCGATTCAGGTCCCGGCTCGCTGCGCGAAGGCGTCGAGGCTGACGGGCCGCGGACCATCGTCTTTGCCGTCTCCGGCACGATCCAGCTGGAAAGCCCGTTGCGGGTGCTCAATGACTACATCACCATCGCCGGCCAGTCGGCACCCGGCGCTGGCATTGCCCTGCGCGATTATCCACTGCAGGTGCACGCCAATCATGTGGTGATCCGCTATATCCGCTCGCGGATCGGCGGTGCGAGCCATGTCGAGGATGACGCCATCTCGATCGTCGGCGGCTCTGACATCATTCTCGACCACGTCTCGACCAGCTGGGCGATCGACGAGACCCTGTCCTCGTCGCAAAGCTATCGCGGCTCGCCTGGCCAGAAACACCTGACCAATCTGACGGTGCAATGGTCGATCATGGCCGAAGGCCTCTACCAGGCCGGCCACGAGAAGGGCGACCGCGCCTATGGCAGCCTGATCCGCGGCAATAATGGCGCCCGCTATTCCTGGCACCACAATCTGTGGGCCAACCATAATTCGCGCATGCCCCGCATCGGCAATTACGCGACACCGTTCGACGATCCCGACGGTCTTTTCCTCGATTTCCGCAATAATGTCTTTTACAATTGGGGACATGGCGCCGAGACGGACTTCTGGGACTGGGTTCCCGCCAGCGCCGAGTTCGACCCCTCCCAGCATCTTGGTCTGAACCAGGACCCGCTCTACGGGCGCGAAGGCACCGACTATCATCATGCCGCCGGCACCGATCTCGATCCGGCCTCGGTCGCGCACTACAACTTCATCAACAATGCCTATGTCCAGGGTCCGCAAACGCTCGGCCCGGTCATTTTCTACATGCGCAACACAACAGGGCGCGCCCATTTCTCCGGCAATACGATGGATGGCGAGCTGCGCGAGCAACGCCCCATGCTGCGCTCGGCGGCGCATGATCTTAGCTGGGTTGATGAGCCCTATGAGGCTGATTTCATCCGCACCGACACCGCCGACGAAGCCTATGCGGCGGTCTTGGCGGGCGCCGGCGCCTCGCATTGGCGCGACGCAGCCGACCAACGCATCATCAATGACGTGCTCAACGGCACAGGCCGGATCATCTCATCAGAGGAAGAAGTCGGTGGCTGGCCCGACCTGCCTTCAGAGCCTGCGCGCACCGACAGCGATGGCGATGGCATGCCCGATGCGTGGGAAACCGCCCGCGGCCTCGACCCCGAAAATCCGCAAGACGGCTCGCATGACGCCGACGGCAACGGGTATACTGAACTGGAGGACTGGCTGAACGGACTCGTTGAGTAGCCGGCACGGACCAGACCCTGGGGAGGGATCATGATCAATCGCAGACACCTCATCGCGACGGGGGCGGCCGCGGCTGTTGCCGGCTGCGGACAAGCCGACCGGCCGCTTTATTCCGCCGACGCCCATGTCGCTGACTATCCGACAGTCCAAGGCGTTGAAGCCATGGCCCGCATGGTCGAGGAACGCACCGGCGGTCGTCAGCGGGTGAAAATCTTCGCCGGGGCCCAGCTCGGCTCGGAACGCGACACGCTGGAGCTGACCGTGTTCGGCGCGCTCGACCTCAACCGGGTCAATCTGGCGCCACTCAACTCGATCGCCAATGAGACGATCGTCCCCAGCCTGCCCTTCCTGTTCAATTCGATCGACCATATGCGCACCTCACTCGACGGCGCGCCGGGCCAGGCCATTCTCGACGCCCTGCGCCCGCACGGGCTGGTCGGACTTTGCTTTTACGACAGTGGCGCCCGCAGCTTTTACAATACCCGCCACCCGATCAACACGCCGGACGATCTGCGCGGCATGAAGATCCGGGTGCAAAACTCCGATCTCTACGTCGCCATGGTCGAGGCGCTCGGCGCCAACCCGACCCCGATGTCCTTCGGCGAAGTCTATCAGGGCCTGGTCCAGGGCGTGATCGACGGGGCCGAAAACAATTGGCCCTCCTATGAGACGACCCGTCATTTCGAGGCCGCGCGCTATTACAGCCTCAGCCGCCATGTCATGGCACCGGAAATCCTGGTGATGTCGAAACACCGCTGGGACCGCTTGTCCGGCGAAGACCAAGCGATCTTCCAGCAGGCCGCCCGCGACAGCGTGCCAGTCATGCGTCAAATCTGGGATGCCCGCGTTTCCGACGCGCGCGAACGGGTGCTGGCCGGTGGCGTGGAAGCGAACGAGATCGGTGACATCACCGCCTTTTCAGACCGCATGGAAAGCGTCTGGGACCGGTTCGTGGTCACCGATGTCCAACGCCGCCTGGTCGAGGATATCCGCAATCTCGGGGGCGATGCCTGATGCGTGCTTTCGCCAACCTCCTCAATTTCGCCAGCCGGTCACTGCTGTTGCTCGGCGGTATCGGCTTGGCCGTCATGACACTGATCATCGGCTGGCAGGTCTTTGCACGCTATGTGCTCAATGCCAGCCCGTCCTGGTCGGAACAGGCCTCGCTTGTCCTGATGATCTGGTTTGTCAGTTTCGCCGCGGCGGCCGGGGTCAAAGAAGGTTTCCATATCCGGATATCCGCCTTCGCCGACAACCTGCCCGGCCGATGGCCACACCGCCTGCAACTCCTGTCCCACCTCATCGTCGCCCTGGTCGGTGGCGCCATGGCCTTTTGGGGCGGAGAATTGATCCTGCGAACCTGGGAGCATGCCATCCCGACGCTCGGTATCTCGCGCGGCTTTGCCTATCTGCCGCTGCCGATCAGCGGCGTGTTGATCAGCCTCTTCGCGCTGGAAAATATTCTCGAACAGCTCAATCCGGCCATTGCCGGCGACGCGGAGTCCTGAACCATGGAATTGTCAGTCCTCCTCGGCACCCTTGTTTTCCTGCTGATCATCGGTGTGCCGGTTGCCTTCTCCCTGCTCGGCGCGACCCTCATCACCTTCTTCATGATGGACATGCCGGCCATCGCCGTCTTCCAGCGCATGGCGGGCGGGATGAGCATCTTCTCCCTGATGGCCATCCCCTTCTTCGTGTTCGCTGGCGAACTCATGCACCGGTCCGGCATCGCCGAACGCTTGGTCCATGTCGCGGAAGCCGCCTTCGGGCGATCACGAGGCGGGCTGGGACAGGTCGATGTCGGCGCGTCGATGTTGTTCGGGGCCGTCTCCGGCTCAGCCATCGCCAGCGTCTCGGCGATGGGTTCGACCCTGATGCCAATGATGCGCGAGCGCGGCTATGATGCCGACTATGCCGTCAACGTGACCTCGACCTCCGCCGTTTGCGGCCTGTTGATCCCGCCCTCGCACAACATGATCATCTATGCCGCCGCTGCCGGCGTCGGCGTGTCGATCGGCGAGCTCTTCGTGGGCGGGATCGTGCCGGGCCTCCTGACCGGTGCGACCTTGATGGTTGCCGCCTGGCTGGTGGCGGTGAAGCGTGGCTATCCCAAGGGTGAATTCCCCGGCTGGATGGCCTTCCTGCGCGCCTTCATCATGGCCCTGCCCGGCCTGTTCACCGCCATCATCATTGTCGGCGGCGTGCTCGGCGGCTTTTTCACGGCCACCGAATCCTCAGCCGTCGCTGTGCTCTACACCGTCGTCGTCGCCGCCCTGCTCTACCGCTCGATGGGCCCGCGCGCCTTCCTTGATGCCGCCATCCAGGCCGTCAAGACGACCGCCATGGTGTTGTTGATCATTGGCTCGGCCTCCGGTTTTGGCTGGATGCTGGCCCTCTTGGAAGCGCCCTCGCAACTGGCCAGCCTGATCACCACGGTGACCGACAATCCGATCCTCATCCTGCTGATCATCAATCTGATCCTGCTGGTGCTCGGCACCTTCATGGACATGTCGCCACTGATCGTGATCACCACCCCGATCTTCCTGCCCATCGTGGTCGATCTCGGCATGGACCCGGTCCAGTTCGGCGTCGTCATGATGCTCAATCTGGGCATCGGCCTGGTCACCCCGCCGGTCGGCTCGGTCCTTTTCGTGGGTGCCGCAATCGGCAAGGTGAAGGTGGAAGAGACCGTCAAGACGATCTGGCCGTTCTATGGCGCCCTGTTCGTCGCCCTGATGGCCGTCACCTATTTCCCCGCCCTGTCCATGGGTCTGGTCAATCTGATGCGTTGAGGTCGAGCGACAAACCCGCTCAAAAAACCCTTCCCCTTGACGTCGAAGGTGGCCCGAAGGGCCGGAAGGGGTGGGATGCGCTCGCGTTGTGCCGCCGCCCAACGGTCACCCGCTCCGCCTCGCCGCTTCGCGTCCCGCCGCCTTTCCTCGTCCGGGTGATGACCCGCGCCCTCTTCTTCCCAATGGCGACAGGACGAAGGAGGCCGAGCGCTGGAAGAGCGTCCGACAGCCAAAAAAAAGCCGACCCCGAAGGGCCGGCTGGAGGGAAGGTTCGGGAGTTGTTTGCCTAGCGGGCGAGCCAGCCACCATCCACGGCCAGAACCGTGCCGTGGACATAGTCTGCAGCCGAAGAAGACAGGAAGACGGCGGCGCCGCCGATGTCGGACGGGTCGCCCCAGCGCCCGGCCGGAATGCGGCCCAGTATCTGCTCGTTGCGATCCGGATCAGCCTGCAAGGCGGCCGTGTTGTTGGTCGCGAAATAGCCGGGCGCGATCGCATTCACATTGATGCCCTTCGCCGCCCATTCATTGGCGAGAAGCTTGGTCAGGCCGGCAATCGCGCTCTTGGAAGACGTGTAGGACGCCACCCGGATGCCGCCCTGGAAGGACAGCATCGAAGCGATATTGATTATCTTGCCGCTGCCTTGGGCGACCATGTGCTTGGCTGCGGCCTGGCACAGGAAGAAGGCCGACTTGATGTTGACGTCCATGACGCTGTCCCAGTCTTCCTGGGTGAAGTCGAGCGCGTCATTGCGTTTGATGATGCCGGCATTGTTGACCAGGATATCGATCCGGCCCGCCTGCTCGACGGCGGCAGCGACCACCCCCTCGACACAGGACGGGTCGGAAAAGTCGGCCTTGATTTCGTAGAATTTCCGGCCAGCGGATTCGACCGCTTCACCGGTCTCGGCGGCGCTGGACCGGCCAGCGACGACGATATCGGCACCGGCCTGGGCCAGGGCAATCGCCATCGCCTGGCCAAGCCCGGTATTGCCGCCGGTGACCAGGGCAACCTTGCCGGTGAGATCGAATGATGGGCTCATGGGTTTCTCCGTTTCACACGGCCGTTCGGGCGCAAGGCCTAAGCGGCCAGCACCGTGCGGATATAGTCGGCGATGGCGTCGTCCTGGCAGTTGGCGAAGAAGTATTCCTGGAATTTCTCGCCGGCGATGGCCGCTTTCAGCAGGTCCTGGTCGACCGTCTTCAGCACGGTCAGCATGTCGTGACAGGAGGCCGCTTTCAGCTCCGCCACAATGCCGCGGTTTTTCGCCATGACGGCAGCGCGTTCCTTGGGATAGCCCGCTCCGCGCTCGTTTTCGAACAGCTTGCGGAAACAGTCCTGCAGATTGAGTTCCGCAGCCCAGCCGAAGCCCTTGGCATAGGGCATCGAGATTGCATTGCCATCATTGATCTGGCCAAACAGGAAGGCGTCGGTCGGATCGACAACGAGACCACAGAACACGCCCGGCATGGCGTTGCAGGCGAGGTTGGAACCGACACCGGTGCCGCAGCCGGTGACCACGAAATCAGCGGCCTTGGAATTGAGCAGCAGGCCCGCCAGCAAGCCATTCATCGGATAGGTGAGCGAGGCTTCATCCTCGGGCGTATACATGCCGTAATGGTGCACCTGATGGCCGAGCGGCTCGGCCACGGTGGCCAGGGCATCGTGGACAATTCCGCTCTTGGCGGCCTGGCTGTTTTCGATGATGAGCGCGATCTTCATGGGGATTTCCTGTCTCAGTTTTGAGCGTCGAGTTTGTAGGCCTGTTTGACCAGATTATAGGCGAGGTCGCGGGCGGTCTCATGGGCCTCGTCGAGGCCGAGCCGGTGCTCGCTCACGAGCCGCGCCAGGAAGGCGCAATCCACCCGTCGCGCCACGTCATGACGGGCCGGGATGGAGAGGAAGGCGCGGGTATCGTCATTGAAGCCGACCGTGTTGTAGAAACCGGCGGTCTCGGTGGTCTGCTCGCGAAAGCGCATCATGCCTTCCGGGCTGTCGTGGAACCACCAGGCCGGCCCCAGCTTCAGCGCCGGATAATGACCGGCCAGCGGCGCGAGTTCGCGCGAATAACTGGTCTCGTCGAGGGTGAAGACGATGCAGCCGAAATCCGGTTCATTGCCGAAACGGTTGAGGAGCGGACGCAGGGCCTCAACATATTCGGTGCGCGTCGGAATATCGGCACCCTTGTCGCGGCCATGGCTGTCGAAAAGCGGGCCGTTATGATTGCGATGGCTGCCGGGATGGATCTGCATGACCAGACCATCTTCCAGGCTCATCGCGGCCATCTCGGTCAGCATCTGGGCCCGAAACAATTCGGCGTCACCGTCGCGCGCCTTGCGACTGACGATGCGGTCGAACAGGGCCTTTGCCTCACCCCGGTCGAGATCTGCAGTACGCGCGGTGGGGTGGCCGTGATCGGTTGACGTCGCGCCCGCGGCCATGAAGTCGACCCGCCGCTGGCGGTGGGCAGCGAGATAACCATCCCAGTTGAAAACATCTTCGCCGGTGATGTCGCCAAAGGCGTCGAGCGAGGCATGGAAGTCCTCATGGTCGGCATCGATGACCGGGTCGGGCCGGTAGGCGGTGACCACTTGTCCGGCCCAGTCCGAATGGGCGATGGCGTGGTGATGGTTAAGCGTGTCGACCGGAGACTCGGTGGTTGCGATCAGCTCGATATTGAAACGATCGAACAGGGCGCGCGGACGAAATTCCGGGGTCTTGAGCGCGGCATCAATCCTGTCATAGGCCGCATCGGCCGTCGCCGCATCGAGCCGGTCCTCAATGCCAAAGACCTCGACCAGCACATGGCTCAGCCAGATGGCTGACGGCGTGCCGCGAAAGAGATGGAAATTGGACGCAAACAAGTGCCAGGCCGCGCGCGGATCGGTCGCCGGGACACCCTGGCGATCGGGAATGGCGAGATCGGCGAGCCGGATACCCTGGCTATAGAGCATGCGGAAAATGTAGTGGTCCGGCGCCAGCAACAGCGCGGTCGGATTGTCGAAGGCATCATTGCTCGCGAACCAGCGCGGATCAGTATGACCGTGCGGCGAGACAATCGGCAGATCGCGCACCGAGGCATGCAGCTCACGGGCAATGCCCCGCACGACCGGGTCGGCGGGAAAGAGGCGATCCTCATGGAAAAACGACTTCGTGGGCATTGTTTTCGATTATCTGTCCTGCGGACTGTCAGGCAGAAAGGTAACCGGTGTCATTGCGAACATCAACCGGTCGGGAGCGTGCAAATTCAGTCTTTTCTCCTGCTGTCTTTGCAGGGGTGTCAGGTTGGCGGTGCAGTGGTGTCCCGGACGACCAGGCTGGGCAGGGCCCGGGGGTCTTGCTGTTCGATCTCGGCAGCCGACTGCGGATTGACCAGCTTGGTGGAAGCGCGCCGCCCGATCTCGCGGGTCGGGGTGTGGACCGTGGTCAAACGCGGCCACAGCCGTTCCGCGAGTTGGAAATTGTCATAGCCGACGACCGACAGCTGATCGGGCACGCGAATGTCCAGCGACCGCGCCGCCTGCAGCACGCCGGCGGCCATCTCGTCATTGGCGGCAAAGATCGCTGTCGGCCGGACCGGCCGCTGCAACAGGTCGCGGGCACAGTCATAGCCGGACTCGAATGTGTAGGCGCCCTGTACGACGAGATCATCGTCCAGGGTGAGCCCGGCCTCCCCCAGCGCCCGCTCGAGGCCGCGGCGACGCTCATGGGAGGACCGGAAGCTCTCGCGACCGGAGATAAAGCCGATCCGTGTGTGCCCGAGTTCGGCCAGATGTCGGCCTGCCGCCGCACCGCCGAGATGGTCGTGCGAGACAATCATGTGTTCCGGCTCGTCCAGCGAGACCGAAGCGATACGGATGAATTCACAGCCGATTTGGCGCAGGATCGGCGGCACCCGCTCGTCTTCCGAGACTGACGGGGTCAGGATGACGCCATAAAGTTTTTGGCGCTCGACGAAATTGCGGACATCTTCCAGGAAGGTCGGGCTGGCCCGGTCACAGGGGTGGACAACCAATTCAAAACCGGTGCTGCGCATGCCGTCCAGCAGACCCTGCTGCATGTTGACGACATATTGCGGGTTCGGGTTGTCGTAGATCATCCCGATCAGGAAAGAGCGCCTAAAAGCCAGGCCGCGGGCCTGCGGATCCGGCGCATAGCCGATCTCATGCATCACCCGCAGGATCTCTTCGCGCGTGTTTTCCTTCACCGCCGGTGACTTGTTGATGACGCGCGACACGGTCTTCTTGGAAACGCCGGTCAGCCGGGCGACATCATTGATGGTCGGGCGCCGGTCCACGAATTCATCGCGCAGGCTTTTCGCCGGCTTGCCATTGTCAGGCGTCTCGCCGTCATTCATCCGGAAAATCCCCCGCGGCACCATGCCAAGGAAATGTCCACTACAGGACATCTCCTTGCTTGTCATGCCTTTCGGCCGCTTGATGGCTGGCGATGAAATTTTCCCTTTCCGTGTAAAATGACACCGGTTACCATTCAGGCCAGCAAGGGTGAGAGACGATATGAGTGTCGCCGAAAAATCCGCGGTCAGCCAAGGTCTTGTCGTCCATCCGGACGACCGGGTCGGGGTCGCGACAAGCGCGCTAGCCAGGGGCGAACGCCCGGCCGCCAATTTACCGCGCCTGCTCGACCCTGTTCCCGCCGGGCACAAATTCGCCCTCACCGACATTCCGGCCGGTGCACCGGTCATCAAATACGGCGCCATCATCGGCCGCGCCCGCTGTGACATCGCGGCTGGCGCCCATGTCCACAGCCACAATCTCGAAACCACGCTCAGCGGCGAACAAGATTACGCTTGGACCGGGCGCACGGCAGACCGGTCTTCCAAGGCCGCGGTCAGCACCGATACATTCATGGGCTATCGCCGATTTGATGGCCGGGTCGGAATCCGTAATGAAATCTGGGTGATCGCGACCGTCGGCTGCGTCAACCGCACCTCGGAACGCATCGCCCGCATGGCCGCCAACCAGGTCCGTGGCCAGGTCGATGGCGTCCATGCCATCACCCACCCTTTCGGCTGCTCGCAACTCGGCGATGATCTCGAGAAGACCCGCGCCATCCTCGCCGGCCTGGCGCAGAATCCCAATGCCGGCGGCGTGCTCCTGGTCGGGCTGGGCTGCGAGTCCAACCAGTATCGCGCCTTGCTCGACGCGATGCCCGACACCGATCCATTGCGCGTTCGCGCCTTCGCCTGCCAGGAGGCCGGCGACGAGCTGGATGCCGGCATCGCCGCCGTCGCCGAGATCGCCGATCATATGGCGCAGATGGATCGCCGCGAGCCTTGCCCGGTCTCCGACCTGGTGATCGGGCTGAAATGCGGTGGCTCAGACGCGTTTTCCGGCCTCACCGCCAACCCGCTCCTGGGCCGCATCACCGACCGGCTCGACGCCGCCGGTGGCAGTACCATCCTGACCGAAGTGCCGGAAATGTTCGGCGCCGAGCATATTTTGATGGACCGCGCCGTCTCGCGCGAAGTCCACACCGCGATCGGCACGATGATGAACCGCTTCAAACGCTATTTCATCGGTCATGGCGAGCCGGTCCACGCCAATCCGTCACCCGGCAATATCGAGGGCGGCATCACCACGCTGGAAGAAAAATCGCTCGGCGGGGTCCAGAAAGCCGGCAGCGCGCCGGTGGTCGATGTCCTGGATTATGGCGACCGGCTGCGGCGTAGCGGGCTTAGCCTGCTGGAAGCACCGGGCAATGACGCCGTATCCACGACAGCCATGGCCGCCGCCGGCGCAACGATGATCCTCTTCACTACCGGTCGCGGCACGCCACTGGGCACGATGGTGCCGACGCTGAAACTCTCCACCCGCTCCGACCTTGCCGAGCGCAAGCCGAACTGGATCGATTTTGACGCCGGTCCCATCCTTGATGGCGAGGCGCCGGACGCGACGGCCGACCGCCTGTGGCGGACCCTTCTCGATGTCGCCGGCGGCAAGCGCGCCCGCAACGAACTCTATGACGAACGCCAGATCGCCCTGTGGAAGGGCGGCGTAACGCTCTGACCCTGATCCCATGACCCACAGCTTTCTGCCCATCAAACCCGCCGGATCGGCGCGTTGGGACGTCGCCGCCCTCGGTGAAGTCATGTTGCGCCTGGATCCCGGCGAAGGCCGGGTGCGCAATACCCGTCACTTCCAGGTCTGGGAGGGCGGGGGCGAGTACAATCTGGCCCGCGCGGCCCGCAAATGCTTCGGCCTGTCGGCAACCGTGGTCACGGCCCTGCCACGCAACGATGTTGGCTGGCTGGTCGAGGACTGCATCTGTCAGGGCGGGGTCGATGCGTCACACATTCTCTGGCGCGATTTCGACGGCATCGGTCGCGACAGCCGGGTCGGCCTGAACTTCGTCGAGCGTGGCTTCGGCCTGCGTCCAGCCCTGGGCGTCTCGGATCGCGGCCATAGTGCGGCCTCGGCGATGAAGCCCGGCGATGTCGACTGGGACACCCTGTTCGGCGCCCAGGGCGTGCGCTGGTTCCACACCGGCGGCATTTTCGCCGCGCTCAGCGACAGCACGGCCGCGTTGACCGTCGAGGCCGTGACGGCCGCCCGCAAGCACGGCGCCGTCGTCTCCTTCGACCTCAATTACCGCGCCTCGCTCTGGGCCTCACGCGGCGGCTCGAACGCGGCCCGCGCCCTAAACCGCACCATCGCCCCCCATGTTGACGTCCTGTTCGGGGCCGAGGGGCTGGGCGACAGACCGTCCGGCGGCGATCCGCGGACGGCAATCGAGAGCGCGGTCGCCGATTTTCCCAATCTGCGCGTTGTCGCCACCACCTGCCGGACGGCGCATACAGCCAATTCGAACGACTGGTCGGCGATCATCCACGCCGATGGCCAATTCCGTGAATCCCGCAAACGGCCAGGCCTCGACATTCTCGACCGGGTCGGCGGCGGCGATGCTTTCGCATCGGGTGTCTGCTGGGCGCTGATGGCCGGAAAAACACCCGCCGAGGCGGTCGAGTATGGCGCCGCTCACGGTGCCCTGGCCATGACGACGCCCGGCGACGCCTCGATGGCGCGGCTGGACGAGATTGAACGCGCGATCGACGACAGCGATGCAGGAGTGATCCGATGAGCCTCTCCCTCGACCGACGCACCCTTCTGGCCACGGCCGGCGCCGCCGGCAGTGTGCTCGCGACCGGTGCCGGCTGCGCCCAGCGCGGCGACCCTGTCGTCGCCACGTCAAACGGACCGGTTCGCGGCATCATCGAAGGCGGTATCAACCGCTTCCTCGGCATCCGCTATGGCGCCGACACCGCGACGACCCGCTTCCGGCCTCCGACCCGGCCGGCGCCCTGGACGGACACGCTTGACGCGACCGAGTATGGCTCAGCCTCGCCACAAGGCCGCAACGAAGCGAACCAGTCAGAAGATTGCCTTTTCCTCAATGTCTGGACGCCCGGCCTCGAAGCCGATGCAGCGCGACCGGTGATGGTCTATTTCCACGGCGGCGCCTATGCGGCTGGATCCGGCTCCTCACCGCTCTATGACGGCACCCGGCTGTGCCAACGCGGCGACGTGGTGGTGATAACGGTCAATCACCGCCTCAATGCCTTTGGCTATCTCTATCTGCAACGCCTCCTGGGGCCGGACTTTGCCGCCTCTGGCAATGCCGGACAGTTGGACCTTGTGCTGGCGCTGGAATGGGTCCGCGACAATGCGGCCCGCTTTGGCGGCGATCCGGGCCGGGTCATGGTGTTCGGCCAGTCCGGTGGTGGCGCCAAGATTGCCAGCCTGATGGCGACCCCGGTCGCCGACGGCTTGTTCCACAGCGCGGCCACGATGAGCGGCCAGCAGGTGACGGCCTCCGGCCCTGCCAATGCGACAGCCCGCTCACGCGCCTTTCTGGCAGGGCTTGGCCTGGATGATGCCCGTGCCCACGAAATCCTCGACCTGCCAATGGAGCAGCTTGTCGAAGCGCTCGGCGTCGATGATCCGGTCCTGCCCTATGGCCGGGTCTATTTCGGCCCGGTGCGCGATGATGTCGTCCTGCCCCGTCACCCCTTCTACCCGGACGTGGCGCCGCAATCGCGCCACATCCCGATGATCATCGGCAATACCCGTGACGAGACCCGCGCCTTCCTGCGCGGCCCGCAATACGAAAACCTCGACTGGGACGACCTGCCCGAGCTTTTGATCCCGAACATGCGGGTCGATATCCGGCCGGAGACGGTGATTGCCCGCTATCGCGAACTCTATCCTGAGCGTTCGGCGGAGGAAATTTTCTACGCCGCAACCACCGCCGCCCGATCCTGGCGCGGCGCAATCATCGAAGCCGAGGAACGGGCCAAGGTCGACACGCCGACCTGGGTCTACCAGCTCGACTTCGGCAATCCCTACGCCCCGCACACATTCGACATACCGCTGGTGTTCGACAATACGGCGGTGGAGGGCGCCCTGCCGGGCAATGGCGAGACGGCACGCAACATGGCCGCTTTGATGAGCGAGGCCTTCATTGCGCTCGCCCGCAATGGCAGGCCACAACACGCGGCCCTGCCGGACTGGTCGCGCTATACCCTGCCAAACCGCGAAACCATGATCTTCGACTGGCCGCCGCGGATGGAGAATGACCCGCGCGGCGGCGAGCGGGCGCTCTTCGCCAGCGTGCCTTACGTTCAGCCGGGCACCTGACGCGACTCGCCCAGAAAGCCGCCGCGCGCCATCCAGGCCAGGACCAGATCGGGCCAGACCTCGACCGGCAGGCCCTCGGCGAAGCGGATGCCGAAACCATGTCCGCCCTCGGCGAAGATGTGCATTTCGGTCTCAACCCCGAGCGCGCGAAAAGCGTTGAACACGTCCAGCGCGTTTTCGACCGGTACAGCGGCATCATCGGCGGCGTGAAACAGGAATAGCGGCGGCGCATCGGCCCGGGCCGCTTCGGCAATGTCGTAAATGGCGAGGGTCGCGGCATCCGGCGCGGCACCGATCAGGCGATCACGGGAGCCCACATGGACGGCCGGCCCGCTCAAGCGGGCGACCGGATAGGCCAGCACCGAGAAGTCCGGTCGGGCGCTGACCGCGTCGACCGCGTCAGACGGTGTATGGACAGCGGCGTCGAAACGCGTTGTCAGCGAACCGGCGAGATGACCGCCGGCCGAAAACCCCAGCACGCCGACGCGTGTTGGATCAATGCCAAACGCCGCTGCCTCGCTTCGAACCAGGCGCATGGCACGCTGGGCATCCTGCAGCGGAACGTCGGCGCCATGATCATGACCGTCATGCGGCAGACGATAGAGCAGGATGAAGACCGTAACCCCGGCCGCGTTGAAGCGTTCAGCGCTCTCGATTCCTTCCTTGTCGATCACCACCCGCTGATAGCCGCCGCCGGGCAGGATCAGAAGGGCTGACCCATTGGGTCGCTCGGGCCGGAAAACCAGAAGCCGCGGCCTGGTAATGCCGGTCGCCATCCGGTCGCGGATCACATCCGGCGTCGCGCTGCGCTCGGTGATCACCTCCGACAGCCCGTCGGCGACCGGGCCCGTGCCGGACGGGACCGCATCGCCCCAGATTGCGATTTCGGCATCGGGTTCACGATGCTGGGCCTGCGCCGACGGCGCGAAGAGGACGACAGCAAGCGCAAGGGCGAACGCGCGGCGCATGACAACTCCAAGGTTTTGACGAAAAGGCCCGGCGCAATCTCCCGCGCCGGGCCTTCCGCATTCACATGGTCAAACCGATCAGAAGGATGCACGAACCCCGAAGAGGTATTCCGTGCCCGTGTGATGGTAGACCGTCGGCAGATAGCCCGAGTCATAGGTCTGATGCTCGAACTCGTCGGTCAGATTGATCGCCTCGAAGGTGAGATCGATCATGTCGTTGACGCGGTAGGAGGAGGCGAAGTCGAGATTGAAGCTCGCTTCCACGCCGCGTTCATTCCGACCGGAACCATTGGCCCGGGTCGTCACATAGGCATCGCGGTAAGCCGAAGAGATGCGGGCCGACAGGCGGTCATCTTCATAATAGATGGTCGCGTTATAGGCATTCGGCGAGAAGCCGATGATCTCGTCGCTATCGACATAGGTGTAGTTGCCCTGGAAGCCGAAATTGTGGAACGGCGCCGGCAGGAAGGTGAAGGGCTGTTGATAGGCCACTTCGAAACCCTGCACGGAGGCACTGCCACCATTCGACACCTGGCTGATCTCGACCAGCGGGTCGCCGCCGGCCTGGATCAGGTTGAAGAGCGGGCTGGACGCCGGCGGCAGATTGGCCGGCAGGCCGGACAGGCTGTAGGCCACTTCAACCGACTGGGAAGAGGTGAAGAAGCTCGACACATCCTTGTAAAAGAAGCTGACCGCGAACAGCGCTTCATCATCGAAATACCATTCGAATGACGCGTCATAGGCTGTTGCCCGGTAGGGATCGAGACCCGGATTGCCCGCATTGTAGGAGAAGGGAGGCCCGGTGAAGCTGTCCAGCGAACCACCCGGCGTCAGATTGCCGAGCGACGGACGGGCCATCACCTTGGCAACGCCGAAGCGCATCAGGAAGTCCTCGGACATCTCGAATGTCAGGTTCAATGAGGGCAGCGTATCTTCATAGCTGCGCTCGACCGTGACTTCCGTACCGCTGACCAGACCCGTTGCCGCGGTGGTGGTTTCGACATAGCGGATGCCGACATCACCGCGAACCGGGATGCTGCCCAGCTGCGCTTCGAAATCAGCCTGGACGAAGGCGCCCAGATCCTCTTCGCTCACGGCGCGCTGATTTCCGGCGCGAACCGTTCCCGGAATGTTGTAAATTCCGGCAGCTGCGGCGGCAGCCTGGATGTTCGGGACCAACCAGGCCGTGTCATTGCCCGCCGGCATGCCCAGATCATTGCCGAAACCGGTGAGAACCGATGACAGGTCGCTGGTGATCGGCAGGCCGTTCGCACCAACCGGGCAAGACACACCTGGCAGGTTACAGACAATCGAGCCATTGGTGCTTTCGCGGCGGGCTTCGCGGCTTTCAAAGTCATATTGCTTGAAATTGAGGCCGCCTGAAATGACCCAGTTCTCGTTCGCGTCAAATTCCAAGCTCGCCGAGAAGGTATCGAAGCTGTTCGACACAGACTGCGGGCGGTCGCGGATTTCGGTGAAGGCAAACTGCGATGCGTCCGTCACGTCAAGTGACCCGAAGTCGATCGCCGGCGTGTTGAGATTGCCGCGGAAGTCATACGAATACCCGGTCACATCGCCGATGGCGTCGAACAGGATGGTCGTCTGGACCGGGTTGTCGAAATCCGATGTCACCGTACCAGCAAGGAAGTTGCCGCGCAGACGGTCCGAGAAGTCGTGATCGACATTCAAGGTGAACTGCGTGAACTCGGTCGTCAGCTCATCATAGCGACCTTCCGAGCGGATCGGGTGGGTACCGTTGGAATTGGCACTGATGTCGAAATTGCCCGAGTCGATGATGCTCAGCCCACTGTCGACCGTGAAGCTGTTGACGTCGAACTGACCCTGCTGGCTGCGGATGAAGACTTCCAGGAAGTTCTCGGTGCGGGTTGCGTCGAAGCTGGAATAGAGCGCATCCAGCGACACCGTCGTGCGTTCGCTCGGACGGAATTGCAGGCCACCGGTAATGCCCAGACGCTCCTGCTCATTGGTCAGACGGCCATAACGCGGGATACGCGGATGGTAGACGGTGGAGCTGGAATTGATGCCGGCACAATCGGGACCGGCCGGACAGGCGACGCCATTCACCGAGCGGAAATTGCCGTCATCCCAGCGAACCGTCGAGAAGCCTTCCTCGATGATGGTGCGGTCAGAGAAGGCGATCGACAGATTGGCACCGAACGTCTCTTCTTCATTGACCCAGGACACAAGACCAGCCACGCGCGGGCTGGTCTCTTCCGACAGGCTGTTATAGCCCATCTGGCCCGACATGGCGGCCGTCAGCCCCGAACCATAGTCGAACGGGCGCGCGGTGCGCAGATCGACGGTGGCGCCCAGGGAACCTTCATCCATCGATGCGGACGTCGTCTTGGTGACGCGGATCTGGTTGAACAGGTCGGACGCAAAAGTGTTGAAGTCAAAGCCGCGACCACGGTTCGAGCCGCCCGAGGCATCGGAACCACCCGTCGTCGACATGGCTTCCATGCCGTTGATGCGAACGCGGGTGAAGTCCGATCCCAGACCGCGAACCGTGATCTGGCGCCCCTCACCGGCAACACGATTGATCGAGATGCCCGGAATGCGCTGGATTGATTCGGCCAGGTTCAGATCCGGAAACGCCGCGATGTCTTCTGCGACAATGGCGTCAACAACGCCGTTCGAGTCTCGCTTTACATCAAGCGCTTGAGCCAGGCTGCTCCGGAAGCCCTGAACCGTGATCACGTCATTGGTCTGGGCCGGCTCATCCTGGGCCTGGGCCGTTGCCCCCAACGCCGTCCCGAGCACCAGGCTGGCCGTGGCGCAGCCGGCCAGAAGGCGCAGCTTGCCTGTTGGCATGTTAGAATTTCTCATCATTTCCTCCCCGCAGCGGCCGGTTTCCGGTCCGCGTTTGAACTCTTGACCCTGAACAGCGCCATCGACCTCTCAATGACACCGGTAGCATTTCCGCTTCGACTGATCCAGTTCCAAACAGAGCTGGAGCTGAAGACGAAATTGCCAGCATGGATCGACGCCATGCTGCACAACAATGACACCGGTGGCAATTTCTTTTTCAAACTTTGCTTGCTGCAACGCAACATGTGCATGCTGACCAGCTTCCTAAGCGGGTTGGCGCGACGCCGACGACACTGATGCCGGGCGTCGTCCCACTCCGACAATCCTGACCCCGACCCGGCAAGCCGTCCCGCCAGGACACGGAAGCAGCCATCTGGGCAAACCGGTCAATGCCCCCTAGTTTGGCGACAAATTGCCCGTTGATCCGGGTGTGCGTCGGGGGGCCAATGACCGATTTCCTGCTACTCGCTTTCACCTTCCTCATCGCCGGCGTGATCGCCGTCCCGATCGCGACCCGATTGGGATTGGGTTCGGTTCTGGGGTATCTGATTGCCGGCATCGCCATCAGCCCCGCACTCGGAATGCTGGGCGTCGACGTCGTTTCGATCCAGCATTTCGCCGAATTCGGCGTGGTCATGATGCTTTTCCTGGTCGGGCTGGAACTCGAACCCCAACGCCTCTGGGCGATGCGCGGCCGTCTGCTGGGCCTAGGCGGACTGCAGGTGCTGGGCACGACGCTCGCCGTGACGCTGGTCGCGCTGGCACTCGGCCTGGGCTGGTCGGTCGCGCTCACGGTCGGACTCGTCCTGTCTCTGTCCTCGACCGCGATCGTGCTGCAGACCTTCAACGAGAAGGGTATGATGCGATCCGATGGCGGCCAGGCCGGCTTCTCGGTCCTCCTGTTCCAGGATATCGCCGTCATCCCGATGCTCGCCCTGATCCCGCTTCTGGCCCTGCCGGAACTGGTCGAAGCGATGTCGCATGCCGGCGATCACGGTGCTGACGGGCATGGCGAGGCGCTCAGCCTGGTCGCCCACCTGCCGGGCTGGGCTGCCGGCCTGGTCACCCTGGCCTCGGTTGGCGTGGTCGTGCTGATTGGCGGCTTTCTGACCCGACCGCTCTTCCGCTTCATCGCCCGCACCGGCCTGCGCGAGCTGTTCGTCGCCGCCGCCCTGATGATGGTGATCGGCATCGCCCTGCTGATGTCGCTGGTCGGCCTGTCACCGGCCCTGGGCACCTTCATCGCCGGCGTGGTGCTGGCCAACAGCGAATACCGGCATGAGCTGGAATCCGACATCGACCCCTTCCGCGGCCTGTTGCTGGGCCTGTTCTTCATGACGGTCGGTGCGGGGATCAATTTCGTACTGCTGTTCAGCGATGCGTTGTTGATGATCGGGCTGACACTGGGGCTGATCACGATCAAGGCTGCCGTGCTTTACGGGCTCGCGATCATCTTCAAGGTGCGCGGCTCCAACCGCTGGCTGCTGGCGCTCGGGCTGGCGCAGGCTGGCGAGTTCGGATTCGTCCTCTTGTCCTTCACCGTCGCCAATGCGGTGCTGCCCGGCGACATCGCCGAACGACTTTCGCTCATCGTCGCGATGTCGATGCTGCTGACGCCGCTCCTCTTCATCATCCACGACAAGCTGATCGCACCGCATTTCTCGTCGGAACAGGCCGAACGCGACGAGGCCGCGATCGAGGAAATCCACCCCATCATCATTGCCGGGCGCGGACGGGTCGGCGGCATCGTCGACCGGATGCTCCACGCCGCCGGCTTTCCCACCACGGTGGTCGACTACTCCTATGCCCAGCTCGACATGCTGCGCGCCTTCGGGATGAAAGCCTATTTCGGCGACGCCACCCGGCCCGACCTGCTGCATGCGGCCGGGATTGCCGAGGCGCGCCTGCTGGTCGTTGCCATCGACAATCGCGACCAGATCAATGCCCTCGTCAGCTATGCCCTGCAGACCTATCCCGACCTTCACGTCATCGCCCGCGCCGTTGATCGCGATCATGTCTACCAGCTTTACGAGCTGGGCTGCCGCGACATCATTCGCGAGACCTATGACAGCTCGATCCGAATCGGCCGCTCGGCCTTCGAGGCCCTGGGTATTGAGCACGAGCGGGCGCTGGAAATGGCCCGGACCTTCGACATGACCGACCGCCGCTCCATGATCGAGGTCGCCGACGTCTATGACACCACCATCCCCGCCCACGAAAACAAGGAGCTGGTCGCCCGGGTCAAAGCCATCGCCGAGGAATGGGAACCGGAATTGCGCCGCAAGATGGACGATATTCGGCTGGGACGGGCGGATCGGGACTGAGGGGCGGATCGATCACAGATTGCTGTACGCACGAGAGCACTTGAAAACCGTTTGAAATCAAATTGATCGACGGAAGAATTCGGCTATTCATGAAATAAAGCCTTGGCGCGCACCGACCCACACCTTCCGGGAAACCGATCAGGAATTCACTGTGACTCATCAGCCCCCATCGACGGCGAGTACGCCCACGCCCCCACCGCTGCTGACCGGGCGGCTGACACTCGGGCGCCGGCTTGGCTATGGCGTCGGCGATTTCGCATTTGTTGCCCTGTGGCAGGGCTGCGCCCTCTTCCTGCTGTATTTTTATACCGACGTGCTGGGCCTGCCGCCCCTGCTGGCGGGTGCGATTTACCTCATCGGCATGGCGTGGGACGCGGTCTCCGATCCGCTGATCGCCAGCTGGGCCGAACGCCGGGCACGCCAGGACGGTGGCTATGCGCACCTGATCGGCCTGTCCGCCCTGCCGGCCGGGCTGAGCTTCACCCTCGTCTTTACCCAGCCCTTCGACGGCACGGCGCTTGTCGCCCTGTGGGCGCTGGTGACCCATCTCGCCTTTCGCACTGCCTTCACCTGCGCCAGCATGCCTTACAACGCGCTGCCGGCACGGCTCACCCCGAATGGCCACGAGCGCAGCGCCCTGTCAGCAACCCGGGTCGTTTTCGCCGGTCTGGGCGGACTGATGGTGGCGGTCACCATACCGGCGATTGCCGCCGCCAGCGGTCATGCCATCGCGGCGCTGGCGATCGGCCTCGTCGCCGGCCTGGTCCTCTTGCTGTGCGCCCGGCTGATGCGCATCGCGCCGCCGCTGCCGCCAACAAGCGGCCCCTCGACCCTGACGGCGGATCTTCGCGGCCTGGGATCGGCAACGCGGCAGAACCGGCCCTTCCAGGCCCTGCTCGTCCTCATGCTGCTCGGTACACTGGGCTATGGCATGTTCACCCAGTCGCTGCTCTATCTGGCCAATCATGTCCTGCAGCAGCCGGACCTCGTACCGCTGATACTGGCCACCCCCGTTCTCACCATGATCGTCGCAGCGCCGGCCTGGATGATGCTCGCCGCCCGCACCAGCAAACGATTGACGATGATGTGCGGCCTCGGCCTCGCCGCCCTCGGGTATGCCGCCCTCGGCCTGGCGCCGACGACCCCGCCAGGCGCCGCCCTGATCGCGATTGCCGTCATCGGCACCGGCAGTGCCGCGGTGCCGGTCATGTTCTGGTCCATGCTGCCGGATGTCATCGATCATGGACACGCCCGTTCCGGCACCCGGGTCGAGGCGCGCGCATTCGGCCTGGCGACCTTCGTCCAGAAAGTCACGGCCGGTCTGACGGCGTTGTTCGTCGGTGGATTGCTGGCCTTGAGTGGCTATGCGCCCGACGCAGTGACCGGCGAGGCCCTGGTGACAATCCGCTTGATGGCCAGTTGGCTGCCGGCCGTCTTCACCCTGGCCATGATCGCCGTTATCCGGGGTTACCCGATCGACCAGGCCAGCCACGCATCGAACCTGAAAACAATTGCTGCCAACGCCGAGACTGCAAGCGCCACCCGAACGGGTGGTTGAGCCGCATTCAACGCGGTGGCAGATTTGATGCAGGATTGGGGCAGACCAGTTGAATGCGTGGCGATCCCCGGCGCCGCACCTCCGGGAGCCGTGGTCGTGACCGACACCACCCGCCACATGCCGGACCCAGCGTCGGCGACCGAACCTGCCGCCACCGACCTCGAACAGGTCCGGATGGGCCAGGCGCGCTTGTTACGCGACCGGACCGGCATGTCCTGCCTGATCATTGGCGGCGTCATCCTTTATCTCGCCATCCTGATAATGCTGGCCGGCCAATTTGCCGTTGCTGCGAGCTGGGTCGCAGCCGCCGGCAGTATGGTCGGCATCGTCTTTCTCTACCCGCGGCTGGCGGTTCCCGATGGCGTCGACCGGACAAATTACCGACGCTACCTGACCGGCCATATGGTGATTTCAGGCCTGACCGGCGTGATCTGGGCCCTGTTTGCCATCGCCATTCTCGACGCCGGCTCCCTGCTCCACCTCTTCATCGCCATCAACATGGTGTTCGCGATCACGGTCGGCGGGATGATGCCCAGCGCTGAATACCGGTCGACCTATATCGCCCTGGCGACGGCAACGCTGGTCCCTTTTTCGGCCTACTGGCTGATCACCATTGATGGCCCATTGCGGCTGATCGGGCTTGGATTGTTGATCTATTACGGCTTCGGCCTGCTGGTCAGCGCACGGGCCGAAATACAGACCAAGGAAATGCTGGCCGCCGAGCGCAATCGAGAGCTGACCCGGCGCCTGCAGGAAAAGAACGCGCTGATCGAGAAAGTCAGCGCCGAAAAGTCTCGCTTCCTGGCGGCCACCAGCCATGACATGTCACAGCCCCTGCAGGCCCAGGGCTTTTTCATCGGCGCAATGCGGCCGCTGATGGAACGCCCGGACCAGACCGCCCTGCTCGACAAGATCGAAGCTTGTTGGCAAGCACAGCAGCAATTGCTCCAGGCGCTGGTTGAGACGGCACGGCTCGACAGCGGCGCGATCGTGGCCAAGCCGCGCGCCTTCGACCTGACATCGGTTCTGACCGGTCTCGAACAGGAATTCGCCGAACCGGCGCACGACAATGAGATTGCGCTCGAGACCCGTTTCGAGCCGGCCGTGCTCGACAGCGACCCCTTGCTGGTCGCCCGCATCCTGCGCAACCTGCTGTCGAACGCCGTCAAGTTCACGCCTGCCGGCGGCCGTGTATCCCTTCATTCGCGCCGCGACGGCGATCGTGTCCGGATCGAGGTTTGTGACACCGGCAACGGCATCCCGGCCGACGCGATTGACCGCGTCTTCGACGAATATGTGCAGCTCGCACCGACCCGGGACAACGCGCCGAAGGGCTTGGGCCTCGGCTTGCCCATTGTCCGGCAGCTCGCCCGCAAGCTCGGTGCAGAGCTGACATTCGACTCGACCCCCGGCGAAGGCACGCGTGCCAGCATCACGCTGGCCTGTCAGCCGGTTGGCGAGATCGCCGCACCCGCCTCGCCGGGCCCCGCCGAGATCACCGGCGCGCCACTGATCGTCCTCGTCGAGGATGAGTCTTCGGTGCGTGATGCGCTGTCAATCCTGCTGACCGACTGGAAGTGTCGGGTGATCGCGGCGGCCTCGGGCGCGGACGCGATCGAACTGATGGGCTGGGCGACATCGGAACCCGCGCTGTTGATCGTCGACAAGCGGCTCGCTGACGGCGAGGACGGTCTGGAGACGATTGCTGCCCTGCGCAGCGAAGTCGCGGCCGACATTCCCGCGGTATTGCTCACCGGTGATGTCTATCAGTTCGAGAAACTGGCCGGCCTCGACAACGTCACCGTCCTGACCAAGCCCACCGATCCGGCACAGCTGCGGCAGACCCTGCTCGACAGCCTGGCGCATCCGCCACACGCCGACTGATCCCGCCGGCTTCGGAACCGGTTGTCAGATCAGTCCCAGCGCTTGTGCCTTGCGGACACAGGCGGTGCGGGTGTGGGCACCAAGCGCTTCAAAGATCGCGCGGAGATGCGATTTCACGGTGTTTTCGCTGATATTGAGCGCCACCGCGATCATCTTGTTGGTCTCGCCGCGACCGATCAGATGCAGGATTTCCAACTGCCGCGGTGCCAGGGACGGCAGACCATCAGTGAGCGGCAAATCGTCGAACCCGTCCGCCCCGTCGCCATCCTCACCGCCCGCAGCGGACACGGTCGGAAAAAAGCTCCGCCCGGCCAGGATCGCATCGGTTGCCGCAACCAGTGTCTCGGTATCGGCGGTCTTGTGAACAAAACCGCGCGCGCCGAGCGCCCGCATTTCAGCCAGCGGCGGTTCGGTACCGATACCCGAAATGATCAGCACCGGCGCGCGACATTTGCGCTCGCGCATGGCCGCCAGCACGGCAAGGCCATTCATGCTGCGCATCACCAGATCGAGAATGACCAGATCGAACGCCTCGGCCGTCTCGACCAGGCGCAGAAAAGCGATCGGTTCGTCAAATGTCCGGACCTGATAGTCAGGCCTCAGCGAGGCCAGCAGGACGCCGAACCCATCTGCAAACATGCGGTGATCATCGACCAGCGCGATCCGGCGCTCGCCCGCATTCATGTGCCACACCAAGCACTTGTCGCGCGATGGCTCGATGGTTTCGCATTGGCGGCAGACATTTCGATACTCCCCGACGGCCGAACGCTAGGCGAGACAGCTCACCAGCTCAAGACTCGTCGGCGGTTCAATCCGGCGCAAAATGCGTCGCGGGATACCGCAACCCGATTGGCTGGCCTGAGGATTTGGGAAGCGCACGCGAACGCGTCATACTGTCCGGCATTGAACGGCGTTGTCGGGGAGATTGGCGCCAAACCATGCCCATGTTGATCGACACGATCGATGACCAGACGGCCCGCGCCGCCTGCGCGCGTCAGGGAAACCGGCCCGACGGGCTGATCGAAATCCTGCACGACATCCAGGCCAGCGCCGGCTTTGTCTCGGACGCCGCCATCGCCACGCTCGCCGACGCACTCAATCTGAGCCGGGCCGAAGTGCTCGGCGTGGTCAGCTTCTATCATGATTTCAAACGCCAGCCCGGCGCCCGCCATGTGCTCAAACTCTGCCGCGCCGAAGCCTGCCAGGCCGCGGGCGGCGATGCGGCCGCGGCGGAGATCGAACGCCGTCTGGGGGCACTCGGTGTGACAGAGGGCGACGAGCCGGCGCTGGAAATCCGGTCAGTCTATTGCCTGGGCAATTGCGCGCTTAGCCCGGCCGCCCTGCTCGACGAGACACCGATCGGACGGATAGATGCCGATCGCCTGATGTCCGAACTCGTAGCCCGCGAGATCGTGGAGGCGGAACCGCAATGAACACGCCCCCGGATCGCATTTTCATTCCCGGTGATTCAGCCGCCATCTCGGTTGGGGCGGATCAGGTTGCCGACCAGCTGGCCGCTGCCCTGCCCGACACCTGCCGCATCATCCGGAATGGCTCACGCGGCCTGTTCTGGCTGGAACCGCTGGTCGAGATCGAACGCGATGGCGAGCGCCTGGGCTTTGGCCCGGTCACACCGGGCGATGTCGCGGACCTGGTCGCCGCCGGGTTTCCCGATGATCACAGGCTCGCGCTGGGCCCGGTTGCGGCGATCCCACAACTGGCGCGCCAGCAAAGACTGATCTTCGCCCGCTGCGGCCTCAACGACCCGCTCGATCTGGACGCCTGGATTGCGACCGGCGGCCGCGCCGGACTGGATACCGCCAAACAACTCGACCCGGACGCCATCATCGAGACGGTGAAAACCTCCGGCCTGCGCGGCCGCGGCGGGGCCGGTTTTCCGGCCGGGATCAAATGGGAGACGGCCCGCAAGGCCAGGGGCGACCAGACCTGGCTGTGCTGCAATGCCGATGAGGGCGATAGCGGCACCTATGCCGACCGCCTCCTGATGGAGGGCGACCCTTTCACCCTGATCGCCGGCATGTGCATTGCTGCCCGCGCCATCGGCGCGACCGGCGGGCTGGTCTATCTACGCTCGGAATACCCGCACGCCATCCGCACACTGAAGGCCGCAATCGGTATCTGGCGCGAGGCCGGACTGTTTGCCGGACTGAGCGACGGCGATCATTTCAACATCGAGGTCCGCACCGGTGCCGGCGCCTATATCTGCGGTGAAGAAAGCTCGATGCTGAACAGCCTTGAAGGCAAGCGCGGCGAGGTCCGGGCGAAACCACCCATCCCCGCCATCGCCGGCCTGTTCGGACAGCCGACCATCGTCAACAATGTCCTCACCCTGGCCAGCGTGCCCTGGATCCTGGAGCATGGCGGCGAAGCCTATCGCGATTTCGGCACCGGCCGTTCGCGCGGCACCCAGGCCTTCCAGCTCGCCGGTGACATCAGGCGCGGCGCCCTCATCGAGCTTGCCTTCGGCGTCTCGCTGCGCTCGCTGATCGAGGATTTCGGCGGCGGCACGTGGTCCGGTCGACCGCTGCGTGCGGTTCAGGTCGGCGGTCCGTTGGGCGCCTATCTGGCCGATGCTGATCTCGACGTCGAGATGGATTATGAGGCATTGGCGGCGATCGGTGGTATGCTGGGCCATGGCGGGATCGTGGTCTTCAACGACACGGTCGACATGGCGCGGCAAGCCCGCTTTGCGATGGCATTCTGCGCCATCGAGAGCTGTGGCAAGTGCACGCCCTGCCGGGTCGGGGCGACGCGTGGCCGTGAAACGCTCGACAAGATCATTGCCGGCGAGGCGGTGGCCGACAATCTCGCCCTGATTGAAGACCTGTGCGAGCTGATGACGGATGGTTCGCTGTGCGCGATGGGCGGGCTGACACCGATGCCGGTGCGCAGCGCCATCCAGCGCTTTCCCGAAGACTTCACCCGTCAGGCCGCCGAGTAGGAGTTCGTCATGCCCCTCGACCAGGACCTTGATTTCGGCACACCGGCGCCGCGTGGCGCCACCCGGTCTGTCACGCTGGAGATAGACGGCTTCGATGTCACCGTGCCCGACGGCACCAGCGTGATGCGGGCGGCGGCGCAACTGGGCACGCAAATCCCCAAACTCTGCGCCACCGACAGCCTGAAAGCTTTCGGCTCCTGCCGGCTTTGCCTGGTCGAGATCGACGGCAAGCGCGGCACGCCGGCCTCCTGCACCACGCCGGTCGAGCCGGGCATGAAGGTCACCACCCAATCGGACCGGCTGGCGCGCCTGCGCCGCGGGGTGATGGAGCTTTATATCTCCGACCACCCGCTCGATTGCCTGACCTGTTCCGATAATGGCGATTGCGAGCTGCAGGACATGGCCGGTGCGGTCGGCCTGCGCGATGTCCGCTATGGTTTCGCCGGCGAGAACCATGGCGGGCAGGCGAAGGACGTCTCCAACCCGTATTTCGATTTCGAACCGTCCAAATGCATTGTCTGCTCGCGCTGTGTGCGCGCCTGTGACGAGGTCCAGGGCACGCTGGCTTTGACCGTCGAGGGACGCGGTTTCGACTCGCACATCTCGGTCGGCGGGCCGGACTTCTTCAATTCGGAGTGCGTCTCCTGCGGCGCCTGTGTTCAGGCCTGTCCGACGGCTACCCTGCAGGAAAAAGCGGTCGTGGAACATGGCGTGCCTGACCGGACCGTGAAAACCACCTGCGCCTATTGCGGGGTGGGTTGTTCCTTCAAGGCTGAGCTGAAGGGCAATCAGGTTATCCGCATGGTACCGGACAAGGGCGGCAAGGCCAATCATGGCCATTCCTGCGTCAAGGGCCGCTTCGCCTGGGGTTATGCCTCCCATGCCGACCGCATCACCGCGCCGATGATCCGTGACAGTATCGACCAGCCTTGGCGGGAAGTGTCCTGGGATGAGGCCATCGGCTTTGCAGCGGATCGCCTGAAAGCGACCCAGGCCGCGCATGGCCGCAAGTCGATCGGCGCCATCTCCTCCTCGCGCTGTACGATCGAGGAGGTTTGGCTGGTCCAGAAAATGGTCCGCACCGCCTTTGCCAACAATAATATCGATACCTGCGCCAGGGTCTGCCATTCGCCGACCGGCTATGGCCTCAAACAGACCTATGGAACCTCCGCCGGCACCCAGGATTTCGACAGTGTCGAAGAGGCCGATGTCATCCTGCTGATCGGCGCCAATCCGACCGACGCCCACCCCGTCTTCGCCTCGCAGATGAAACGCCGCCTGCGCGAAGGGGCCAAGCTGATCATCGCCGATCCGCGCGCCATCGATCTGGTGCGCACGCCGCACGTCGAGGCCGCCCACCATCTGGCCCTCCAGCCCGGCACCAATGTCGCCCTCGTCAACGCGCTGGCCCATGTCGCCGCCACCGAAGGCCTGCTCGACGACGCCTTCATCGCCGAGCGCTGCGAGGCCGACAGTTTTGCCGACTGGCTCGACTTCATCCGCGATGAGGCCAACTCACCGGAGGCCGCGGCCGCCATCACCGGTGTGGCCGCCGAGGACATCCGGGCTGCCGCGCGTCTTTATGCCAGCGGCGGCCGGGCGGCGATCTATTACGGGCTGGGCGTGACCGAACACAGCCAGGGCTCGACCATGGTGATGGGCATGGCCAATCTGGCGATGGCGACCGGCAATATCGGGCGGCGCGGGGTCGGTGTGAATCCGCTGCGCGGTCAGAACAATGTCCAGGGTTCGTGCGACATGGGTTCCTTCCCGCACGAATATCCCGGCTATCGCCATGTCAGCGACGACGCCACCCGCGCCACGTTCGAGGCCGCCTGGCAAAGCCCGCAGGATGCCGAGCCGGGCCTGCGCATTCCCAACATGTTCGACGAGGCCTGCGGCGGCTCGTTCAAGGGCTTGTACGTGCAAGGCGAGGACATCGCCCAGTCTGACCCGAACACCCAGCATGTTGAAGCCGCCCTGCGGGCGCTCGACATCCTGATCGTGCAGGACCTCTTCCTCAACGAGACCGCGCGCTTTGCCCATGTCTTCCTGCCCGGCACCTCCTTCCTCGAAAAGGATGGCTGTTTCATCAATGCCGAACGCCGCATCAACCGGGTCCGCCCGGCCATACCGGTCAAGACCGGCATGGCGGAATGGGCGGTGACGCAGGCGCTGACCAACGCCATGGGCTACACCGGGACGGACTATGCCGGACCGGCCGACATCATGGACGAGATCGCTGCCCTGACGCCGACTTTTGCCGGCGTCTCGCATGCCAGCCTCGACCGCGATGGCAGTGTGCAGTGGCCCTGCGACGAGCGCGCACCACAGGGCACGCCGATCATGCATGTCGACGGTTTCGTGCGCGGCAAGGGGCATTTCGTGGTCACTGAATTCGTGCCGACCACCGAACGCACCAATCGCAAATTCCCGCTCATCCTGACCACCGGCCGCATTCTCAGCCAGTATAATGTCGGCGCCCAGTCGCGGCGGACCGAGAATACGCGCTGGCATGAAGAGGACGTGCTGGAGCTTCACCCCAGCGATGCCGAGGCGCGCGGTGTCCAGGACGGGCAATGGGTCTCGGTGCGCAGCCGCAAGGGTGAGATCACCCTGCGGGCCAAGCATTCCGAACGCATGGCGCCGGGCGTCGTCTATACGACCTTCCACCATCCCGGCACCGGCGCCAATGTGGTCACGACCGAGAATTCCGACTGGGCGACCAGCTGTCCGGAATACAAGGTGACGGCGGTTGAAGTGACCCCCGCCAATCACCGCTCGCCCTGGCAGGAAGACTATGCCGACACACTCGCCGCGAGCCGCCGTATCGAGAAAGACAGCCGTGTCGAACCGGCTGAATAACACGCCCGTCATCCAGGAAAGCGGGGAGGCCGCGGCGACAGCAAGCGATGTCGAGCTGGCCGACGGAACTCGCTGGGCCGTGCCCAATGAAGTCCCGGTCGCGGTCACCTATAACCGCCGCAACCACGCCGTCATGCTGGCGACGCCGGCCGATCTGGCGGATTTCGCGATCGGGTTTTCTCTGTCCGAAGGACTGGTCCGGCAGGCGGGCGAGATCGAGGCCATCGAGATCATCCATCAGCCGCTCGGGATCGATCTTCACATCACCCTCAATGCCGAACGCCTGCAACGCTTCGACCTGATCCGCCGTCGCCGCACCTTGCCGGGACGGGCCGGCTGCGGCTTGTGCGGGCTGGAAAATGCCGAATCCCTGACCGCGCCCCTGCCCCGCGTCGCAGACACGCCGGCGGATGTCACCGAAGCCGCACTGGCGACCGCCTTCGCCGCGCTGGCCGACTGGCAACCGCTGAATGCGCGCACCCGCTCGGTGCATGCGGCCGCCTGGGCCGGCTGCGATGGGTCGATCCTGGCGGCGCGCGAGGATGTCGGTCGCCACAATGCGCTCGACAAGCTGATCGGCGCCCTGGCACGCACAGGGCCGGACCCGTGTGACGGTTTCCTGGTGATGTCGAGCCGCGCCTCCTACGAGCTGATCGAGAAGGCCGCCCGGGCCGGCATGCCGGCGCTGGCCAGCCTCTCGGCACCGACCCTGTTGGCCATCGACAGGGCGAAACAAGCCAATATCCGACTCTATGCCGCCAGCCGCGGCCGGTTCGTGGCGGTGACGTGACGCGCTTCGGCATCATCCTGGCCGGCGGGCAGTCGCGACGGATGGGCGGCATCGACAAGGCCGGGCTTGAACTCGGCGGACGGCGGTTGATCGATCATGTCATCACGCGCCTGACGCCCCAGGTCGATACTGTGCTGATCGCTGGCCCGGATGATTATGGCAGCGGGCTTGCCACCCTGCCCGACCCGGAGGACGGTCCGGTCGGTCCCGCCGCCGGCCTGCTGGCAGCGGCCCGACATGTGATCGCGGTCGGCGCCACAGACCCGGCCCTGGTCACCGTCCCGGTCGACACGCCCTTTCTCGCGACAGATCTGGTGCACCGGTTATGCGCCGACCCGCTGCCGGCCGTGGCGCAATCCGGCGGGCGCTTGCAGCCGGCTTTCAGCGCTTGGCGACCGGACACTTTGCTGGCGCTGCTGGCGGACCTCCCGCCCGGCTCCGGCCCGGCCCTGGCGGCCCTGGCCGATGCCGCGGCGGCGCACCGTGTTGATTTCGCGGTTGGCGATGCCTTCCTCAATATCAACACGGCAACCGATCTCGAACAGGCCCGCCGCAGGCTTGCCGCAACGCCGTCCGATTAGTTGAAGGACAGGCGCAGTTCGATGCGGGCAGAGCGAGCCTCAAAATCGCCGTCACCAAGACCGGACACATCCGCTTCCAGCGCGATTGATGCACCCGGCGCCAACTGACCCTGAAGGCCCAGCCGCGCGTCGAGGCGGACATCGCCGGTTCCAACCAGAAGGCCGTTCTCGTTCAGCAGCTCGGCGGGATTATAGTCCCACACCCCGGTCAGGCCGAGGCTCGGCTCCCACCAGCCACCGTCGGCCTGCGCGAAGCGATAGGCAAATTCCGGCCCGGCTTCGAGACGGCCAATGGCGATGGTCTGCGACGGGATGTCGATGGCAAGACTGTCGACATAGGCGTCCTGGGTCTCCTCGAAATGCGCCAGGCTGGCCGACGGCCGGATACGCCAGGCACCGGACTGCCACTCACCGCTCAAATTCATGCGCAGCAAGTAGCGGCTCGTTTCGAACTCGTCCTCATAGAGGCCAAGCGGATCGACCGTATTGCTGGACTGGCCGTAGAGCGCCATGGCGTCGAACCAGACCCCGTCGGTCAGCTGATGCACCACATAGGGGCCTGCCAGCCAGCCGGTGCCACCGACACGGGCGCCACGGATGCCGCCGGCCCGCTCGGCAATATCGTCGGTCTGCTCGTCCATCCAGTCACGCTGGACCAGGACACCAACCAGCGTGCCGTCGCCCACCGACCAGTCAGCACCGAGCTGCAGCACGCCGAAGGCGCTGTCGGTGCCCTCGCCTGTCCGGTCATCGGAGAGCGAGGAATAACGCGCCGACAGCCAGACATCCACGCCTTCGCCGCGCGGATGGGTGGCGCCCGGCGCCGCATCCATTTGCGGCGCACTGTCGCGGGCATGATTGCGCATGCCCGAGAGGCTGGTCGACATCGACATCATGCGCGTGCCGCCATTGATGTCGGCAGAGAACTGCCCCGGCGAACGGGTGCCGCGATCCCGCAAGCGACGGGTCAGGTCCGGCGCCGCATCCAGGATGCGATCAGCCCGGCGAACCATGAAATTGCGGATGGTGCGCTGGGTCGCGAGCCGGATTTCCGCCTCGTCCCGCGTATTGGCGAAGGTGCAGACAATGTCTTCATTGGCGTCGAGATCAATGTCGACACGGCCGGCGGCCAGATCGATCACACTGCCGCCATCGGTATCCCCGACACAGCTCAGCGTATCCAGACGCCAGCCCTGCGGCAGGCTTTGCGTGACATCATACTGGCCCAGGAGTTTGCGGACCGGCGTGGTCTCGGCATAGCCGTTCTCCGTGGTCAGGCTGAGCCCGTCAAGATCGGCATCGCTGGAGGCGAAGCCGAAGGTCGCGTCACGCTGGACACCGCCCGGTGTGGTCGAGACCAGCTGGATCGTGCCACGACGCTCGGCGATCGTCACCGTCAGCGGGATCGCCACGACGATCGTGTCACCCGCCGCATGGGACACAGCATTCGGCCCCTTGGCGATGGCATCACCATCGAGATTGATGACGGTGATGGTGCCGGTATAGGTGCCCGCTTCCAACTCGTTGGCCAAGGCGTTGACCGTGATCGTCAGGTCGAGTTCGCCAAGCGCCGGGATCGTGCCCGACATCGGGTCAACATCCAGCCACGGCACATCAACCTCGACCCGGAAGGCCACCGGCTCACTGCCCGGATTGGAGATGCTGGCTTCGGCCGACACATCGGTGGGATCGGTCACCTCCTCGCCGAGATCAACAGAGACCTCAATGGCACGCGAGATGGCTTCGATCTCGGCAGTCACAGCCGTATTGCCGTTTTCAGCCGCGTCAGTCGCCGCATCAGCCGCGATCGACAAGCTGATCGTACCAATGGTCTGCGGCGTGACGAGGACAGAATATTCCGCCGCCCCGACGACCGTGAATTCTGACAGGTCGGCATTCACCGCGACAATATCGGACAGGTCGAAGCCTGTGACATCCTCGGAGAAGGTGATGCCGGCTGTGAAAGCCCCTTCAACGGTATCGCCCGGCAGGTTGAAAGCCGGGACCGGCGGCGTGTTGTCGAGGATGAGCGAGAATTGTTCGGCCGCGCTGTTGCCATTGCCGACGGCATCCGTGGCAACATCCGCAGCAAGATCGACCGTCAACAGGCTGCCGGCCTGCGGGGTGACCAGCACGGTGTAGACCGCGCCCTCACCGGCCAGGTCGGACAGGCTCGCCGTGGTTGCCACCAGGTCGGCCAGTTCAAACCCGATGACAGCTTCGCCAAAGGTAATGGTGAGCGTGAAGGATCCGGTGACCGGCAGGGTCACATCGCTGGACAGCACCACAGTCGGCCCGGTCAGATCATTTGTGACCGTGGCTGTTTCAGCAGCGACCGAGGCGTTGCCCGCTGCATCAATGGCCGCACCCACCGCCAGATGAATGGTGACATTGCCTTCAAACAACGGTGTCACCGTCAGCGTGTAGTCGGCACCCGATCCCGCCAGATCGGACACCTCACCATTCACGACCATGAAATCGCCCAGGGCGAGACCCGTGACCGGCTCCGAGAAGCTGACAACCAGACCAAATGGGCCAGCAACCGTATCACCGGTCGCAGAGGCCAGGGTGACGGTCGGCGCCGTGAAGTCTGCGCCGATCGTGAACGGCGTCGCGGCATCATTGCCATTGCCGGCGGCGTCACTGGCAGCACCTTGCGGCAGTTCCACGACCACATCGCCATCGGCGCTCGGCGTGATCAAAACGGTATAGCTGTCACCGGATCCGGTCAGATTGGACGCCACCCCATTGGTCACCACGAACTCGCTCAGTTCGAGACCTGTGACCACTTCATCAAACGCGACCGAGACCGTGAAGGCACCGGCGACCGGATCTGTGGCGTCGGAGCTGATGACCACACCGGGAGCGGTGACGTCATTGGCCAGATAAAACGTATTGTCATTGGCGCCGGTCGGCGTTGTGCCGACAAGGTCCAGCCCGGCCAGATCGGTGATGGTGTTGGCGCCGCGGACCGTCAGGGTGACCAGACCGTCATGATCGGGAATATCCCCATTATACGCGATCACCTGGAATGCGGTGCCGGTTTCACCGGAATCGCTGCTGGACGGCCTCGGCGCTTGCCCACGCCCGGGCCCGGGCCCGCCCCTGACGGGATAGACGGCCAGATCCGCATCAGCCCCGGAAAACACAAAACTCCCCGGGCCGACATTTTCAACCGTCTCGGAAAAGGTCACCAACCATGCGACTTGATCCTCATTGGTGGTTTCGGTTGTCGGGCTGAAGCGCTCGATCGAGACGAGGCTTGGCGGCGTCACTTCATACTGGACACTCAAGGAAGCGGTGTATGTGTTCGCATTGCCGGCCAGATCGGTGACGCTTCCAGGCAGCAATTGCACAAGCACTTCGCCAACATTCGTCGGCACGATCTGGACCGTGGTTTGAGTGCCGCTCGTGCTGAGACCGTCAATCGTGCCATTGGTCACGGTGATATCGCCCGCAGTGATTGCTCGCGTGGCTTCCGTCGTGGTGATCAGGATCGGGAATTCATCCGCGACACTCGAGCGGCTCGACACGATGCCGGCTTCCGGCGCGATATTGTCGATCGTCACTGTCCACTCGGCAGCGCCGCCACCGACCACAGCGCCCGATTCCATATACAGGTTGGAATGGTCGCGAATACTGAAACTGCCGGCCTGCTGCAGCGACACTGTCCCGTTATAGTCAGGCAGGGGGCCGCCCGACACTTCAACCAGATAGACAGTCGGTTCCGGGTTGGTCACGGTCGGAAAACCACCGATCTGGGGCACGAAGAAGTCATACTGGTCAAACGCGAGCACCGGTTCGGAAACCGTGATTTTCCAGGTCAGCGTATCGGAATTGGTGGGCGAGCCGCCGGTCGTCACAAACTCGACGCTGGCGATGGTCGGCGGTGTTGCATCCGAGATGACGGACGCCTGCTCGGCGGCCGTATTCGGATTTCCAGCGAGATCATTGAACGTTCCCGCCGGCACATCAATGGTCACCGCTCCTTCGCCATCAGGCGTCACCTCAATGTCGATGAAGCGACGCTGGGCATAGGGAGAGAAGGACGTGATCGAGCCATTCCCGACCACGATGTCGGCAGCCTCGAACGTATCATAGTCCTCGGAGATCTCGATACTGACGAGGAAGGACCCGCCCGGAACGCTCGGCCTGCCAGGATTGAATTCGACTGTCGGCGGCGTGTTGTCCAACTGAAAATTGGTATGCCAGCTCCCGGTCGGGTTGGGCGAGGACAGGCGATTGCCATACTCGTCATAATGGTCCGAGCCATCGATGAAGATTTGGATATTGCCGTCCAGATCGGCAAGATCACCCCCGGACGCGGTAACATAGAAGCCGACCGAGTAACGCTCTACCGCCAGGGTCGCGGTGGTGCCGCTCAGCGCAAAATCGTCCGGCCCCAAGTCGAACAAGCTAGAAATCGACGAGAAGGCGAAGTCCCAGGTCACGGAATCGGCATTGGTCCGGTCGCCAGCCGGATCATGACGAAGGATATCGCGCAAAGCCGGCTCTACGTGAGAGACTTGGAAGGTCTCGTTAGCCCCAGACGGAACTGTATCAATGAGGGCACGCCCCTCATCATCAGCAATATTCTGTGAACCACTGAAGCCCAACCCGACCTCGCCCGCAAAAGTTGCGGTGCTCAGATTTCCGCCCTGCACGCGCACCAGCCAAACGTCATTGTCGGCGCCTTCCGAAGAACGCTCGAACACAGCGGCAGTCGAACCGCTGACCTGAAAATCATCGGTGCTGACACCTGATACCGGCTTGGAAAATTCAACGCGCCAAACCAGACTTGATCCGTTGGTGTACTCGGTTGCGGGATCGTGCCGCGTGATCGAGACGACTTCCGGCGGGTCGAGATCAGCCTCGATCGTGAACGGGGTCGACGCCAGGTTCGGATTGCTTGCCTGATCATAATACGAGCCTGCAGGCAGTTCGACGGTGACGGTTCCTGTCGCGGTCGGCGTCACATCGAAAACGGCACGATCGGCGGTGTAGTGATTGAGATTGGTGACGGTTCCGTTCGTGACCACGAAATCAGACTGCGCAAAGCCGGTGATATCGTCCGCATTTCCCTCATGCGGCGTGAACGAGACCGCCATCGAGAATGTCCCGCTGACCGTGCCTGAGCTGGTGCTGGAGAAGGTGCCAATGGGCTGGGTATTGTTCACCGTCACCGGGGAGTCGCCATAGCTCGGTGCGAGATTGGTGAGGGGCGCTCCTGTCGAGCTTTCGATGTCCTGGCCCGCTGCAAGGTTGAAATAAACCTCACCATTCAGACCGGCCAAGTTTCCACCCGATATTTCGATCTGGTACCGCGACGCGCTGAGCGCGGAAAACGCCGTGATCGTGGCGGTTGTCCCGGTGACGACAAAATCACTCGCATCGACGTTCACGACATCGGAGTCGAACTGGGCAACCACGCTAATAACATCGAGGTTGGTGTAGGTGGGCCCCGAAAAGTATTCGAGCCGCGGCGCGACCGGAGCCGGTATCGCCCAAGCCAGGACGGGCGCCGTTGCCAGCATGACGCCCGCAATGGCTGCCAAGACCGACATGCCCGCCTTGGCCGGTTGTTGAAGCGCATGACGCGCGCCGCGAAGCGCTTGTGAAACCAGCTGCGTGATCATCTTCAATCCCCGTCTGCGGCGTGGATGGCGCCGCCTGCCTGAACTCGAATACCTTGGCCGGCCCGCCCCGATGGTCTGGAACGGACCGGCCATGGGTGGCGCCCCCCGGCACACACCCGGATGCCTGACGCGCAGATGGGCGCGGCCAGACAAAACTCGTCGCGTGGAAAAGGCAGGATTTGGCGGGCACCGACAATCGCCCAAACGGGTGGGTCGGTGCAGATTTCGTCAGATCAGCGCACGCCCAAAGTGTGTCGGAACGGCGCCGCCTTCACGAGCCTTGATTGCCGCGGGCCATGCCGTTGGGGAAGCCGCCAGCGAGACCACCTCCCCTTGCGATGATCTTGACCCGTACGATCTGAAAAATGGATCCAACATCATCGCGAATGCGTGGCGGCGCCTGCACGCCCGCTCGCCTGTGACCCGCCGAACCCGCGCTGTGCCGTTTTTTTTGTCGCTGCGCTGTTGACAATCCCGGCGCTTGTTTGGCTTTTCGCCGGACATTTGAAGCTTTGCTGGCACTGCAGGGATATGCGGAGATTTCGCGGCATTACCTCCTTGCGCCCCGCTGTCCTGTCGGCGATACCGGCATTGATCGGAACTGGAGGGAATAATCATGCGCGTCGCAATGATCGGAACCGGCTATGTCGGACTGGTGTCGGGAGCCTGTTTCGCTGACTTCGGGCATGAAGTTGTCTGTGTCGACAAGGATGCCAGCAAAGTTGAAACGCTGAATTCCGGTGGCATTCCGATCTATGAGCCGGGCCTTGACCTGCTCGTTCAGCGCAATGTGCGTGAAGGTCGCCTCTCCTTCACCCAGGACCTTGCCGAAGCCGTGAAGGCTGCCGACGCGGTCTTCATTGCCGTCGGCACCCCGTCGCGCCGCGGCGATGGCTTCGCCGACCTCAGCTATGTCTATGCTGCCGCAAAGGAAATTGCGGAAGTCATGGATGGCTACACGGTGGTTGTCACCAAATCGACCGTGCCGGTGGGCACCGGTGATGAAGTCGAGCGGATCATTCGCGAGACGCGACCCGACGCTGATTTCGCCGTCGTTTCAAACCCGGAATTCCTGCGCGAGGGCGCCGCGATTGATGATTTCAAACGGCCGGATCGCGTCGTTGTCGGCACCGATGATGACCGCGCTCGCACCTCGATGAATGAACTCTACCGCCCGCTCTTCCTCAACGAGACGCCGATCGTCTTCACGTCGCGTCGCACGTCCGAGCTGATCAAATACGCCGCCAACGCCTTCCTGGCGATGAAGATCACCTTCATCAACGAGATTGCGGATTTGTGCGAAAAGGTCGGCGCCAATGTCCAGGAAGTTGCCAAGGGCGTCGGGCTCGACAACCGTATCGGCGGGAAATTCCTGCATGCGGGACCCGGCTATGGCGGCTCTTGTTTCCCCAAGGACACGCTGGCACTGACCCGCACGGCCCAAGATCACGAGGCGCCGCTGCGCCTGATCGAGACGGTCGTTGAGGTCAATGATGCCCGCAAACGCGCCATGGCCGACAAGGTCATCGCCGCCTGCGGTGGCGATGTTAAGGGCAAAACCGTGGCGGTGCTCGGCGTCACCTTCAAGCCGAATACCGACGACATGCGTGATGCGCCGAGCCTCGAGATCATTCCGGCCTTGCAGCGTGCCGGTGCGACCATCCGGGCCTTTGACCCGGCCGGCACCGTGGAAGCCGAAAAACTCTTCGACAATGTCGAGTTTGTCTCCGGCCCCTATTTCTGTGCCGAAGGCGCCGACGTTCTGGTCATCATCACCGAGTGGAACGAGTTCCGCGCGCTGGACCTGAAACGCCTGAAGTCGACGATGAAAGCCCCCGTGCTTGTCGACCTCCGCAATATCTACACGCTGGACGAAGCCACCAATGCCGGCTTTGCCTATACCAGCGTCGGACGTCCCAACGGCTGATCACAGCCCGACGGGTGCAGCCCGTCGGGCTGCGCTCGTCGCGAGATCCACCCTGCCTGTCACACAAGAAGCGGTGTTCCCATGACGACCAAGCCCCATGCCAAGCTGACGCCCAATTCCTGGGAGTTTGAAACCGAAGCCCTGATCAAGCCAACCGGTTTTCGCGAGTATGATGCGCGTTGGTGGTTCGGGCACCCCGGATCAGATACTCCACCCGACCTCAACCTGTACGGCGTCCAGGCGCTGGGGATGGGTTTGGGGACGCTGATCCACGAACTCGGTGTTGCCCCGAAAATCGTTGTTGGCCATGACTTCCGCAGCTATTCGCTGAGCGTGAAGCAGGCATTGGAAGTCGGCCTTATGGCGGCGGGCGTCGAGGTTCATGATATCGGCCTGGCGCTGTCGCCCGTCGCTTATTACGCCCAGTTCGACCTCGACATACCCTGCGTAGCGATGGTCACGGCCAGTCATAACTCCAACGGCTGGACTGGCGTCAAGATGGGCGCCAACCGTCCGTTGACCTTTGGTCCTGACGAGATGAGCCGGCTCAAGGAGATTGTCCTTGCCGGCGAGGGCCGGACCCGCAGCGGCGGTGGCTATGTGCGCCAAACGGGCGTTACCGAGCGCTATCTTGCCGACGTCGCCGAAGGTGTCGCGATCCAGCGGCCACTCAAGGTCGTTGCGGCCTGCGGCAATGGCACGGCCGGTGCCTTCGCCCCGCAAGCGCTGCGGGCAATGGGTGTCGAGGTGATCGAGATGGATTGCGAACTCGATCATACTTTCCCACGCTACAATCCGAACCCGGAAGACATGAAGATGCTGCACGCGATGCGCGACGCCGTCTTGGAGCATGGCGCCGATGTCGGCCTCGGCTTTGACGGTGATGGTGATCGCTGCGGTGTGATCGACAATGAGGGCGAGGAAATCTTCGCCGACAAGATCGGCCTGATGCTGGCGCGCGATCTCGCGCCGCTGCACCCGGGATCGACCTTCGTGGTTGACGTGAAATCAACCGGCCTGTTCACCATTGACCCGATCCTCGCCGAGCATGGCTGCAAGACGGATTATTTCAAAACCGGTCACTCCTATATCAAGCGTCGCTCCAAGGAATTGGGCGCGCTCGCGGGCTTCGAGAAGTCCGGGCACTTCTTCCTGCAGCCACCGATCGGCCGCGGCTATGATGACGGACTCATCGCGGCCCGCGCAGTGCTGCAGATGCTGGATCGCAACCCCGACAGGTCGATGGCCGACCTGCGCCGCGCCCTGCCCGTCAGTTATGGCTCACCGACCATGTCACCGGCCTGCGCGGACGAGGTGAAATATGACGTGGTGGAGCGGATTGTGGCCGCTTACAAGCTCAAGGCAGACCGCGACGAGCGCATTGCGGGGCGCCGGATTGTCGACGTCAACACCGTCAACGGCGTCCGCTTCACGCTCGAAGACGGTGCTTGGGGATTGGTTCGCGCTTCCTCGAACACCCCCAATCTTGTTGTCGTGGTCGAAAGCCCGGTGAGCGCGGACGATGTGAAAGCCGTGTTCTCGACAATCCAGGCTGAGCTGGGTGCCCACCCGGAGGTCGGTGCTTTCGACCAGCAGATTTGACGGCGGGCTTGGGACCGGCATGGCCAATTCTTGACCTGTCGCCAACCTGGCTATGTAACGCCGGGCTCAGGTTGTAATCTCCTGCAGCACTTGTTGACTGCACGCGTCTGCATGGCCCCGGTGCGTCATGCTACTTGTCTGGTCAGTATTGTTTAACTCGGCGCGCGGCAGCCTGCTGGCGCGATGGATCGGGAGTCGGTGATGTGCGGAATCGTGGGAATTGCAGGGTCGGGTCAGGTCACGGCGCGGCTTGTTGACGGGCTTCGGCGCCTTGAATACCGCGGGTATGATTCTGCGGGGGTCGCCGTGGTGTCTGCATCGGGCCTGGAGCGACGGCGCGCGTCGGGAAAAATCTCCGCTTTGGAAGCCCGGATAGCGACCGATCCGCTCGACGGACCTGTCGGTATTGGTCACACGCGTTGGGCGACACACGGCGCCCCGACCGAGGCAAATGCGCACCCGCATGCCTCCGGACCCGTCGCGATCATCCATAACGGCATCATCGAGAATTATGTTGAACTCCGGGAAGCCCTGATAGCCGAGGGATTCACGTTTGAAAGTCAGACCGACACGGAAGTCGTCGCCCACCTCATCAATTCGGGTCTCAATTCGGGTTGTACAATGGACGCGGCATTCGACGCCGCGGTCGATCGGCTTTGCGGCGCCTTTGCATTGGCGGCAATCAATGCCGATGTGCCCGGGCGTATCTGGGTGGCGCGGGCCGGCAGCCCGCTGGTTATCGGCTTGGGCGACGGGGAAGGCTATATCGGCTCCGATTCCATGGCTCTCGCCGGCTGGACCAACCGGGTCATCTACCTCGAAGAGGGTGATCGTGCGGTTGTGACAGCCGACGGAGCGAGCATTGTTGACACGAACGGCCTCACGGTGGAGCGGCCGGTGCAGATTTCGCGGGCGATTGCCGGTTTCGCAGACAAGGGCGCGTACCGCCATTTCATGGAGAAAGAGATCCATGAACAGCCGGATGTGATCGCACGCACGGTGTCGCGTTATCTCGATCTGGATGCAGGTCGGCTCCGGACTGGCACCCTGCTGGATTGGGCCAATATTGACCGAATGGTCGCGACCGCATGCGGCACGGCTTTCTACGCGGCATCCATCGGGAAATTCTGGTTCGAACGATATGCGCGGCTGGCAGTCGAAATCGACGTTGCGTCGGAATTTCGATACCGGGAGCCGGTCATTTCTGCGCGCGACGGGGCGCTGTTCGTTTCCCAGTCCGGTGAGACAGCCGACACACTGGCAGCACTGCGCTATTGCCGTGAAGTCGGGGCCCGCACCCTGGCTGTCGTCAATGTGGCGGAGTCGTCTATCGCCCGCGAGGCGGATGTCGTCGCCATGACCGATGCCGGCCCGGAAATCGGGGTGGCCTCGACCAAGGCGTTCACCGCGCAGCTCGCCGCGCTCGCCTGTATTGCTGTTGGTGCGGGCCGGGCGCGTGGCCAACTCGACGAGGCGACCGAGCACAAACTTGTACAGGCCCTGCTCGAGGCGCCGCGATTGATCAATAGCGTTCTGGCAATCGAGCCTCAGATCGAACAGATTGCGCACCGCCTGACGTCAGCAGAGAATGTTCTTTACCTGGGCCGCGGCACCTATCACCCCTTGGCCATGGAGGGGGCACTGAAGCTGAAGGAAATCAGCTATATTCATGCCGAGGGCTATGCCGCCGGGGAACTCAAGCATGGCCCCATTGCCCTCATTGAAGAGGGCAAGCCGGTCGTGGTGACGGCGCCCCATGATGCGCTGTTCGCGAAGATATTATCGAACATCCAGGAAGTCGCCGCGCGCGGAGCAGAGGTGATCTTGATCACCGATGCAAAGGGCGCCGAGGAAGCGGACGGCGTGGCGTCGCATATCCTGGCGATGCCGGATTGTCCGGAAATCGTCCGCCCGCTCGTGACCGCCATTCCGATCCAGTTGCTGGCCTACCACATCGCCTCCCTGAAAGGGACGGATGTCGACCAGCCACGCAATCTCGCCAAATCGGTGACGGTGGAGTGACAAAACCGGAGCCCCGTGGGCATTTCCCCGTCGTCTGTGCGGCCGGTTCGAATTGCCCAGCTGGCCACCGAACAGGATGGACACCGCTTCGCGGGTCATTTAGGTCAGCGTTGATTACATCGCAGCCACCGAACTGTAGCGACAAGCCATGAACATCCAGAACAGACGGTATGACCTTCACGCTGCCAGTGGTGTTCGCGGCTTTTGGGACGATTTGTGGGCAGGCCTCTTGATGGTCGAGCTGTGGCGAACCTTTGCCTGGGACGAAATCCAGCAACGCTACCGGCGCAGCATGCTCGGCGTGTCTTGGATCGTCCTGTCCTTCCTGATGTTTGTCTGCGGCGTGTCGTTTTTCTTTTCCGCCCTGTCAGGCCGCGAAATGGAAAATTTCATCGTCTACGTCGCGTTGGGCTATGCGGCTTTCATCTTCATCTCGGGGAATTTTCTCGACGGCTGCCAAGTTTTCACGTCGTCCCGTGTTTGGATCAAGGCAATGTCCTTGCCCTATTCAGTGCATGTTTACCGGAGCCTGTTTCGGTCGTTCGTGACTTTTTCTCTTCAAATGGCCGTGGTGTTTCCAATCATGATATGGTCAGGCTGGACTCCCGGCTTGATTACGCTGATGGCCATACCTGCGCTCGCAATTTATGTACTGAACGCCATTGCCGCCCAATATCTGCTGGGCCTGATTGCGGCTCGTTTCGAAGATGCCGGACACTTGGTGGCTTCCATCACGCGCTTGTTGATTTTTGTTACACCAATACTGTGGGTGCGCGAGGGACTCGATGGAGCCCGCGCGTTTGCGGCGGATTTGAATCCCTTGACGCACTATGTCGAAATTTTCAGAGCTCCTTTTTTGGGAGAGATGCCGAGAATGACAAGCTGGTTGGTGGTTTTCGGGGTGACCGTCGCGGTCTGGGTGGCGGCCGCACTATCAGCGGCCATATTCCGCCGCCGCTTGCCGTATTGGTTATAAGATCAGCCATGTCTCACATTTTCGTTCAGGACCTCACCCTCACCTATCCCTTGTTCAATCGTGCGCGGAGTTCGCTCGACACCCAGACAGCACCGCTCGATGCAGCTGAAGGTTTTGGTGGCACCCAGCGCTTGGTCCGCGATGGTCGGGGATACATCAAGGGTGTTCGTGCCCTCGATGGCATCTCGTTCGAGGTACATGAAGGCGAGCGCTTGGGCTTGGTCGGGGCGAACGGCTCGGGGAAAACCACGCTGCTCCAGGCTCTGGCTGGCATCTATCCCCCGGAAAAAGGCTCGATTGTCGTCGAGGGGCAACGAACCAGCCTGGTCAACATCAATCTGGGCATGCGCAGCGAGGCAACCGGCAACAAGAACATCACCTTGCGAGGGCTTGCGTCGGGGCGAACGCGTGCGGAAATCGAGGAACGTCGAGCAGAAATCGCGGCCTTCGCCGGACTGGGTGAGTTCATCGATCTCCCGGTCGACACCTATTCTGCCGGCATGCGCATGCGATTGAATTTCGCCATCGCCACTGCTTTCGAACCGGATATCCTCATTCTCGACGAATGGTTGTCTGCCGGCGACGCGAAATTTCGCAAGGCCGCCAACGAGCGGATGGCGACATTCGTCGGGCGTGCCGGCATCCTGGTGCTCGCCTCTCACAGCGCCAGCCTGTTGCAGACAAATTGCACCAGAGGACTCTGGCTACACGATGGCAAAGTGCATATGGACGGCCCGATTGATCAAGTTCTCGCCGCGTATGAGGCTCTGGGCAATGGTCGGAGTACGATCAAAGCGTAACCGCAGAGTGACCAGGAATGCGGCGGCCTGACGCCCGCAGCGTTCAAAAATTAGCGGAGCTAGTTACACGTGACTGCCACTTCACAAGGCCCACTGAAGCATCTTGTCGGATTCGCCCGGCGAGTTCGCAGACGGTTGGGATTGGCCAGGTCAGCCCGCTCCCCCAGAAAGCTGGAATCGCTCCAAGTGCTGCGCCGTCGCGGAATCCCTGTGGATGCTGTCGTTGACGTGGGCGTGTTGCACGGCACTTTCGAACTCATCGATAGTTTTCCCGACGTGCATCACTTCCTGTTCGAACCAGTTGCAGAGTGTGCGGACGTCATCAGTCAAGCCTATAGCAAGCTTGACTACACACTGGTCCCAAAAGCCGTCGGCAGCGGAGACGGCGTCGCATCAATGCGCATCCTGGGCGAGCCGGGCTCCCTGAACTCGAGCGCACACATCAAGGTGGTTGGCGAAAACGGAAGCGAACGAAGCGTCGAGGTGATTTCTCTGGATTCTTGCCTTGACCAATTCGGGCCAGTCGAAAACTGCCTTCTAAAGATCGACACGGATGGTAGCGAGATCGGCGTATTGAAAGGGTCGAACATTTTTCTATCGAAATGCTCTTCTGTCATTGTTGAGGCTACTAAAGATAACATTCTGGAAGTCATGTCATTTATGTCAGATCAAGAGTTTCAAATATTTGATATAGTAGAGCCTTGCTATTTCGATGATGCTCTATGGCAAGTCGATCTGATATTTATTAGAAAAGATTTGTACGATGGCAAATTTGGAACGATACTCGGAAATGATTTCGACTCTTCAAAGTACCAAATTTTTACATAAGAACCCGCGAACGTTGTTCTAATGTCAAACTAATTTGAAAAAGACCCACCTGCCTGGATGCGAGGCGCGACGCTCGCCTCAAACACCCACCGTCCATTTTTCACCAAGCCCCGCCCCGGCGGCATTGGCTTGGTTGTCATAAAGCGCCCCAAACCAACACTGCGGGACCGGCTGTTGCGAGACGCCGCTAGTACAGCGTCTTGCGCTTGCGCAGACGGCGCCAGAAGCGGCGACGTTCAGGCTTGGGGTGAGGCTTCAGGTTTTTCACGAAATCAATCGCGCATTGCCGCCAGGAATGCTTTTCGGCGTGGGCGCGCGGGGCCGCGCGGTCGATCTCGAGGCAATCGAGACAGGCTTGGCGCAGATCATCATTGATGAAGCCACCGCCGGATCCGGGAATGATGTCCTTGGGGCCATGGGCCGGGAAGGCCGCGACCGGTGTACCGCAACCCATCGCCTCCAGATTGACCAGACCGAATGTGTCGGTCCAGCTGGGGAAGACAAAAACATCGGCATCGGCGAACCAGCGCGCCAGTTCGGGACCGAATTTCGGACCCGGGAAGACCGCGTCAGGATAGCGCTCCTGCAATTCCTCACGCTGCGGGCCGTCACCCACCACCACCTTGGTGCCGGGCAGGTCGAGCTTGAGAAAGGTCTCGATATTCTTCTCGACCGCGATCCGGCCGACATTGACATAGATCGGGCGCTCGAGGCCGGCATAGACATCCTCGCCGCCGACGAAGCGCTTGTCCGGATTGAACAGGTCGACATCGACACCACGGGCCCAGGCGGTCAGATTTTTGAAACCGCGCGCAGCGAGATCGTCGCGCATCGACGGTGTGGTGACCATGACCCGGCCAGAGGCATTGTGGAACCAGCGCATGAAAGCGTAGCCCAACCCGACCGGGATGAAGGGGAAGCGGGCATTGATATATTCGGGGTATTTGGTGTGATAGCTGGTGGTGAAGGGCAGCTTCCACTTCACGCAGATACGCCGCGCGGCCAGTCCGAGCGGACCTTCCGTGGCGATATGGATCGCTTCCGGCTCGAAGGCCTTGAAGCGTTGGGCGATGTCCTTGCGGGCACCGAGCGCCAGCTTGATTTCGGGATAGGTCGGCATCGGGAAGGTCTTGTAACCAAGGCCGGGATGGATGACCTCGACCTGGTGACCCATGGCGCGGCATTCCTCGACCGTGCGCGACAGTGTCCGGACCACACCATTGACTTGCGGTTCCCAAGCGTCGGTCACCAGCATGATACGCTGGGGACGATCATCGCCATTGTCGGTATTGGAGTCGATCTCGTCGTCGATCTCGTTGTCGGTATCGGCCGCCTTGGATGGGGTGGGGATTGCGTCGGTCATGGCATCCTGTATCGGTCTGGCGCGCGGCGCCGGGTCGTGCGGGTGGTCAGCCGCGCCCAGCCGGGCGGACTGACAATGTCGGCGCACAGCATAGCGGTGAATGGCGCGGCTTGAAGCGAAGAAAGCGGTTGGCGCCGACCATCGGAAAAATGCAGTGACCAGGCGCTGGGAGACATCGGCGCCGGCGTGGCCCTGACGGGCAAGAAATTTGTGATCGCTGCGGGCTTGAACCCGTCGCCGCGCAATGTTTGGCTCGAAGTCGAAGGGCGTTCCCTGTTTGGACCGTTCAAGGCAACTGAACCCGAAGACAAAAGAGCGGAAGACTTCGCTTGCCCTTGTCAAAACCCCGGACCATTGTCCGCGCCGTTCATTTGCTGAATAGGGAGTTTCAGCCATGAATGTCCAGGCTCGTGACATGATGCGATGGGATGATCTCGATTCGGTGAAATTCGCCGATGAAACGGCGGCGGTCCGTGACCTCGCCGCGGCGACCGGTCTTGACGAAGCGGCGCGCGAACGTGTGCGTACGGCTGCGATCGACCTCGTCAGGACGGCGCGCAAGACCACCAAGGCACGCGGGCTGATGGACAGCTTCCTGCAGGAATTCACCCTGTCCAACCGCGAGGGCCTGGCGCTGATGTGCCTGGCCGAAGCCTTGTTGCGCGTGCCCGATGCGGCCACCGCCGACAAGTTGATCGCCGAGAAGATTTCCGATGGTGCCTGGGCGGAACACATGGGCCGCTCGGAAAGCTGGCTGGTCAATGCCTCGACGCTGGGCCTGATGCTGACCGGCAATCTGATCGATGTTGATCCGGAAGCGCGCAAAAGCCCCGGCACCTATCTGCGCAAGCTGACCCAGAAAATGGGTGAACCGGTGATCCGCGCCGCCGTCTTCCGCGCCATGGGTATCATGGGCGAGGAATTCGTACTGGGCCGGACCATCAAGGAAGGCCTCAAGCGCGCCAAGAAGGGCGAGGGGGAGCTGTGCTCCTTCGACATGCTTGGCGAGGGCGCCCGCACCGCCAAGGACGCGGCGCGTTATCACAAGCGCTATCTCGAAGCGATTGCCGCGGTCGGCAAGGCGCGGCGCGACGGGCCGGTGGAGAGCGTGCACGGTGTGTCCGTGAAACTCTCGGCCCTGCACCCGAAATACTACGCGGTGAAGGAAAAGCGGGTGCTCGAAGAGCTTTACCCGCTGGTGCTGGAACAGGCGATTGCCGCCAAGTCGCATGATATCGGCTTCTGTCTGGACGCCGAGGAGGCTGACCGGCTCATCCTTTCGCTGAAACTGCTCGACAAGCTGGCCCGGGCGCCGGAGCTGGCCGACTGGAACGGTCTCGGTCTCGCCGTGCAGGCCTATCAGAAACGCACCCGCCGGGTGATCGAACAGCTGATCGAGCTGGGTCGCGCCACCGGGCGCCGCTTCATGGTGCGCCTGGTCAAGGGCGCCTATTGGGACAGCGAGATCAAATACGCGCACCAGAACGGCTGGCCGGATTTTCCGGTCTGGACCACCAAGCCGGCGACCGATCTCAACTATCTGGTTTGTGCCCGCGTCATCCTGGCGGCCCCGGAGGCGATCTACGGCCAGTTCGCGACCCATAATGCACATTCGCTGGCGGCGGTGCGCGAGCTGGCACAGCAGGCCGGTGTCGAGTCCTATGAATTCCAGCGCCTGCACGGCATGGGCGAGGCGCTCTATCAGGCCGACGCCCAGATCAATCCGGACACGCCGGTGCGGGTCTATGCGCCGGTCGGCAGCCATGAAGACCTGTTGCCCTATCTCGTCCGGCGTTTGCTGGAGAACGGCGCCAACACCTCATTCGTGCATTCCTTCCTCGATCCGGAAGTGCCGGTCGAGACGGTCGCCAGCGGCCCGTTCGAGGTCGCCAAGACAATCGATCGCCACACCAAGATCGCCTTGCCGAAGGATCTTTATGGCGAGGACCGTGCCAATTCGACCGGACTCGACCTGTCGCAGGCCGCTGCGCGGCAGCGTGTTGCCCGCGCCTTCGAGGCGTTCAATCGGGAAGACGAGCTCAATGCCACACCGCTGGTGGCCGGGCATGAGGTCGACGGAGCGGCGCACCAGGTCATGTCGCCGGTCGACATGTCGCGCCAGGTCGGCTCCGTGGTCGATGCTTCGGTCGATGATGTGAACACCGCCTTTGACAGTGCTGTTGCCGCCCAGCCGGGCTGGGACCGCCGCGGCGGCAAGGCTCGCGGCGCCATCCTGCGGGCCATGGGCGATGCCATGGAAGCCGAGATGGATCGCCTGCTGGCGATCATGGCGATCGAAGCCGGCAAGACCCTGGCCGACGGGATCGCCGAAGTCCGCGAGGCCGTCGATTTCTGCCGCTATTATGCGGCACAGGCCGAGCGCGAGTTCGACAGCGCGGTGCGCCTGCCGGGGCCGGCGGGCGAGACCAATCATCTCGGCATGAAGGGACGCGGTGTCTTCGTCACCATCAGCCCGTGGAATTTCCCGCTGGCGATCTTTGCCGGTCAGGTCGCTGCGGCGCTGGCGGCGGGCAATACCGTGCTCGCAAAACCGGCCGAGCAGACGCCGTTGATCGCCTTTGAGGCCGTCAAGATGTTCCACAAGGCCGGTCTGCCGGCCGACGTGCTGCACCTCCTGCCCGGGCGCGGTGAGATTGTCGGGGCGGCGCTGACGACCGATCCGCGCACCGCCGGCGTTGCTTTTACCGGCTCGACCGAGGTGGCGCGCCTGATCAACCGCTCGCTGGCGGCACGGGAGACCGCGATTGCACCGCTGATCGCCGAGACCGGTGGTCTCAACGGCATGTTCGTCGACACCACGGCACTCAAGGAGCAGGTGATCGACGACGCCATCCAGTCTGCCTTCGGCTCGGCCGGGCAGCGCTGTTCGGCCCTGCGGGTCATCTTCCTGCCGGAAGACACGGCCGACGAGATCATCGAGGGGCTGGCCGGTGCCATGGACGAGCTTCAGGTCGGTGACCCCGCCGACCCGGCGACCGATGTCGGCCCGGTGATCGACAATGAGGCCCGGGAGATCCTGCTGCGCCATGTCGAGCGCATGGAGGCGGGAGCCCGGGTGATCAAGCAGATTGATGTCGGTGACAGGTTCGACAGCGGCTTCTTCTTCGGACCGACCCTGGTGGAACTGCCCTCGCTCGACCTGCTGGAGCGCGAAGTGTTCGGGCCGATTCTTCACGTCGTGCGATACAAGCGCAAGGAATTGGCGGCCATTGCGGCTGAGCTCGCGGACAAGGGCTATGGCCTGACCCTCGGCATCCACTCGCGTCTTGCATCTTTCCACAGGCAAATTCAGTCGCTGGTCCCCGCCGGCAATATCTACGTCAATCGCAACATGGTCGGGGCGGTTGTCGGGGTGCAGCCGTTTGGCGGAGAAGGCTTGTCTGGCACGGGTCCCAAGGCGGGCGGGCCGCACTATCTTCACCGTTTCGCCGGTGAGCGGACGGTGACGATCAACATCGCAGCCCAGGGCGGCGACCCGGAACTGCTGAACCTCGACTGAGCCAGGGTTAACGGCTGTTAATCCTTGTTGGACACGGAGATGCGCCCCGTTAACGATGTGTGACGGGGCGCATATCTTATTAGGGGTTTGTTAACCAAAAAATCCGCTCAAGGATCATTCTCCCCGTTGACCAGCGCCCCGCCTTTGATCCACTATATGTTGGGTCGGCTGGCGACAGCGACACACTATACAGATTTTCTAACGACCTTTGGGTTTGTTCGGTGCGCAGCATTGGGGCTGGCGCAACAGGGATTTTTTGCCTCGGGCTTGGGGAGTAAACTTACCATGACGCCACTCGATACCGCCGCGACACAGACCGTGGAATCGACCCGCCAGACGGTTTCGACAACCCGTCGGGGCAAGCCCAAATCGCATGGTGGCGATGCCTCGCATCTGCGCGTGGTTGAAAGCGTCCGGATCGATCCGTCGCGTGATGCCTTCCTGACCGAGTTCGGCAAGAAGACGCTGGAAGACCGCTATCTCCTGCCGGGCGAGAGCTATCAGGACATGTTTGCCCGTGTTGCCACGGCCTATGCCGATGACACCGAGCATGCCCAGCGTCTCTATGACTATATCTCGCGCCTGTGGTTCATGCCGGCGACGCCGGTCCTGTCCAATGGTGGCGCCGATCGCGGCCTGCCGATCTCCTGCTTCCTCAATTCCGTCGGCGACAGCCTCGATGATATTGTCGGCACCTGGACCGAGAATGTCTGGCTGGCCTCCAATGGCGGCGGTATCGGCACCTATTGGGGTGATGTCCGTTCGATCGGCGAGAAGATCGGCGAAATCGGCCAGACCTCCGGCATCATTCCTTTCATCCGCGTGATGGACAGCCTGACCCTTGCGATCTCGCAAGGCTCGCTGCGTCGCGGATCGGCCGCCGTCTATCTCGACATCCACCACCCGGAAATCGAGGAATTCCTCGAAATCCGCAAACCGTCCGGCGATTTCAACCGCAAATCCCTGAACCTGCATCACGGCCTCAACATCTCCGATGCCTTCATGGAAGCCGTGCGGGATGATGCCGAATTCGAGCTGAAATCGCCGAAATCGGGCGAAGTCGTGAAGACGGTCAATGCCCGCAAGCTGTGGCAGAAGATCATCGAGCTGCGCCTGCAGACCGGCGAGCCCTACATCATCTATTCCGACACGGTGAACCGCGCCCTGCCGGCCCACCAGCGCAAGCTGGGTCTCAAGGTGCGCCAGTCCAACCTGTGCGCCGAGATCATGCTGCCGACCGGTTTCGACCAGAACGGCAAGGAGCGCACGGCTGTTTGCTGCCTGTCCTCGCTCAATGCGGCGAAGTATCTGGAGTGGAAGGACGAGCCCGATTTCATCGAGGACATCTACCGCTTCCTCGACAATGTGCTGCAAGACTTCATCGACCGCGCGCCGGCCGAGATGGACCGCGCCGTCTATTCCGCCATCCAGGAGCGCTCGGTCGGGCTTGGCCTGATGGGCATGCACACCTTCCTGCAGCAGATGAATGCGCCGTTTGAGAGCGCCATGGCCAAATCGTGGAACCTCAAGCTGTTCAAGCACATCCGCACGGCGGCTGACGCCGCCTCGGTGAAGCTGGCGGAAGAGCGCGGCGCCTGCCCCGATGCCGAAGCGTCCGGCGTGAAAGCCCGCTTCTCGCACAAGCTGGCGATCGCCCCGACGGCCTCGATCTCGATCATCTGCGGTGGCGTTTCGGCCGGCATCGAGCCGATCCCGGCCAATGTCTATACCCACAAGACCCTGTCCGGTTCGACCACGGTCAAGAACCCGCAACTGGAAGCGGCGCTGGACGCCAAGGGCATGAACACGCCGGGTATCTGGGCGTCCATTCTCGAGCACGAAGGCTCGGTCCAGCATCTCGACTGCCTCGACGAGCACGAGAAGGCGCTGTTCCGCACCGCCTTCGAGATCGACCAGCGCTGGGTGATCGAGCATGCCGCCGACCGCACGCCCTATATCTGCCAGTCGCAATCGCTGAACATTTTCCTGCCCGGCGACGTCAACAAGTGGGACCTCCACATGTTGCATTGGTCGGCCTGGGAGAAGGGCGTGAAGTCGCTTTATTATTGCCGCTCGAAGTCGATCCAGCGGGCCGCCTATGCCGGCTCCGAAAAGAAGGCCGACGCCGAAGTCTCCATGGCCGAGGCAGCCCCGACCGATTACGAGGAATGCCTCGCCTGCCAATAGGCGGGACACACAGATCGCCGGTCCGACCGAGGGGGTAGGACCGGCCGAAAAAGGGCACGGCAAGGTGCCCTTTTTTGTGTCCGGTTCGCACCGCTGCCGCGTTGCAACATTCCTTTCATTGGACCGGCCGGAGTGTCGGCGTTAACCTTTTCTCCCGTCAGGTGAATCAGCATGCATCGCGTGCTTTGATTTGCTTTTGTCGCGCTTGGGGGAGATGCGTGATGGGTACGACACGTGCCGCAGAAGTACTGACGGCCGGGCTGATTGCGCTCGGTGGCGTTAGCTGGGTGCTGACGCAGCCGGGTGACGCGGCGTCGGGCTGGGCATCCTCATCGCAAATGATCCAGCAACAGATGATGGCCGAGGGCGATGTCCGCCCCTTGTCGCCGGATGCGGCGCGGGTGGCCCTGTCGGCGCTGTCCCTCAGCAATGACCCGATTGGTGGCAATGCCCTGGCCGGTCTGACGCCGGTGGGTGGCAACCGGATTGATCTCGGCGAAGCCGGTGTGATCGAGGTGGCCGTGCTGGAGGATGTCCGCACCGACAGCGCCCATCAGCTCTTTTCGGCCCGCAATGACGGCTATTCTCCGGTGGTCCTGTCACGCGGCGAGCGCGCGCCGACCATTGCCGTCGCCTATGAGCGCGCTTTCGAAACCACTGGCTCCGGTCAGGAGCTTGATGTCAGCTTTACCCCGCGTGCCGCGGTCAGTGTCGGTCCGGACGGTTCCGCCACCAGCGCCGGCGCTGAAGTCCGCGTCGGCCAATACCTGCGCCAGGACAATCTGGCTGAAAGCCCCGCCTGGTATGTCTTCGCCGGGGCCGACCGACGCGCCCTGATGTATGATCCCGGTGCCGGGATCGACTTCCAGAACGCCATGTATTTCACCCAGCGCGAAGTCATCGGCGACGCCCAGGCCGGGATCGCCGTGCGCATGGGCAAGGCGGATCTGTCGCTGGCTTATGTGCGCCGCGAATACCGCCATGTTGCCGGTGTCCGCTCCTTCGATGAGACTGAGGAATTCGGCGCTGTCACGGTGAACTGGCGCTGGTAGGACGCGGTCAGGTTTTGACCGGGGCCGGCCTGAATGTCAGGCTCTGAGTCTGGCAAATCTGCACCATGATCGGGGGCTTCATGACACGTATCCAGACACTGGCGGGCGCTTGCGTTTTTGCCCTCACGGGCGCCGCCTGCCAGGCACAGCCGTCCGGCGACGAGCCTGTATCCGCCATCATTGGAGCGACCCTGATTGACGGGACGGGCGCGGCGGCCATCGAAAATGGTGTGATCCTGGTCGAGGGCGACCGGATCGGCTGTATCGGGACAGCGCAGGACTGTCCGCTGCCTGCGGGCGCTGTGAGCATTGATCTGACCGGCCATTACATCACGCCCGGACTCGTCGATGCCCATGTCCATTTCGCTCAGACCGGATGGCTGGACGGCCGCCCGGATGCCTTCGAGGTGCGGGATGTCTATGCCTATTCCGACGTGGTCGCCGAGCTCCGGTCCAATCCGGACCGTTGGCACCGCGCCTGGCTGTGTTCGGGGATTACGGCTGTCTTCGACGTGGGCGGCGCTGACTGGACGGTGACCGGCGAGCAATCCGTCGACACGGCGCGTTCGGACCGCGCTCACGTCCGGGCGGCGGGTCCCCTGATCACCCATGCCGGGCGCAATCAGGCCTTCATGACCGGGGGTGCTGCCGACCAGCCGCTCTTCCTCGACATGCAGAGCATCGAGGATGTGGAGGCGGATGTCGCCCGCCTTGTTGAGATTGGCGCTGATGCGGTCAAGGTCTGGTATTTGGCGCCGCGCGAGCAAGATCGCGAGCGCCTCGACGCCGTCCTGATGGCGACCGGCGCGGCGGCGCGCGAGGCCGGACTGCCGATGATCGTGCACGCTACCTCGCTGCGCGAAGCCAAGATGGCGCTGCGGGCCGGTGCCTTCATGCTGGTCCACAGCGTGTCGGACCAGCCGGTCGATGCGGAATTCCTCGACCTTCTGACCGAGAGTGACGCGGTTTATGCGCCGACACTGGTTGTCGGCAATAACTGGACGCGAGCATTGGCCAGCGTGGTGTTCGAAGCGGCGGCACCAGTCGATGATCCCAATGGCTGTGTCGATGACGCCCTGCTCGATCGCATCAACCATCCCGAACGCATGACGCCGGGCCTGCCTGGCCGGCTCAATGCCAATTGGGCCTATCCGGCGCTGGAGCGGGGTGGTGCCGAGATGGTGATCATGCAGGACAATCTCATGGCCGTGCACGCCGCCGGCGGCCGGATCGCCACCGCCACCGATAGCGGAAATCCGCTGACCGTGCATGGCGCCTCCATCCTGTGGGAGATGGAAGCGATGCAGGCGGCCGGTCTCGATCCGGAAGCGATCATCACCCTGTCGACCCGAAACGGGGCGCAAGCGATGGACGGGGCCGATGAGTTCGGCACGCTGCAGGCCGGGCTGATGGCCGACCTGGTCGTCCTGGCCGAGGATCCGCGCGCGGATATCGCCCATTATCGCAGCCTGACCCATGTCATGCGGGCCGGAGTGCTGCACAGCCAGGCAGAGTTGCGGGTCCGACCGGCGGAATAAGTCTCACCGACAGAAATCGTGATGTGCCCAAGTCTGCCCCCCGCTTCAAGAATCGGGCAGTTTCCACAGTCGCGGTCAGCCAAGCCTGATCAAGCTGTAGACGTTTTGGAAACCAAGAACACAATATGTTGTGTTCATCGCATTGATTCGGGCGCGCGCCATCCAGGTCGCTGACGCCAAGCAGGAGAGCTGACATCATGACCACCGCCACCGAGAATTTGCCGGGCCTCCTGACCACCTCGCATTCCTACAAGCCGTTTCGCTATCCCTGGGCCTATGACTTCTGGAAGAAGCAGCAGCAGGTCCACTGGATGCCGGAAGAAGTGCCGCTGGGCGAGGACTGCAAGGATTGGGCGACCAAGCTCAATGATGGCGAGCGCAATCTGCTGACCCAGATCTTCCGCTTCTTCACCCAGTCCGATGTCGAGGTGAATGACAATTACATGGAGCGTTACAGCCGCGTCTTCCGCCCGACCGAGGTGAAGATGATGCTGGCCTCCTTCTCCAACATGGAGACGATCCACATCGCCGCCTACGCGCTCCTGCTGGAGACGATCGGCATGCCGGACAGTGAATTCTCGGCCTTCATGGAATACCAGGCCATGGCCGACAAGCATGACTACATGCAGCGTTTCGGGGTCGAGAACGAAGCCGACATCCTGCGCACCGTGGCCATGTTCGGTGCCTTCACCGAAGGCCTGCAGCTGTTCGCCTCCTTCGCCATGCTGATGAATTTCCCGCGCTTCAACAAGATGAAGGGGATGGGCCAGATCGTGACCTGGTCGATCCGCGATGAGAGCCTGCACTGCGAAGGCATGATCAAGCTCTTCCACGCCTTCGCCGAGGAGACCGGCGCCCTGACCCAGGAGGTCAAGGACGACATCACCGAGTGCTGCCGCACCGTGGTCGGCCTGGAGGACAAATTCATCGATCTGGCCTTCGAGGCCGGTGAGGTCGAAGGCATGACGCCGGACGATATCAAGAACTATATCCGCTATATCGCCGACTGGCGCCTCGGCCAGCTCGGCCTGCCCAAAATCTACGGCGTCAAGGAACACCCGCTGCCCTGGCTGTCGGAAATCCTCAACGGCGTCGAGCACGCCAACTTCTTCGAAGCCAGAGCCACCGAATACTCCAAAGGCGCCACCAAGGGCGACTGGCACGGCGATGAAGGCGTGTGGGGCATGTTCGACAAGATGAAGGTGGAGAAGACGGAAGAGCCGGCGGAGTAATTCGTCGCCAGCCGGACCGTATCAGAGGGCCCTCGGCAGATGCCGGGGGCTTTTTGTTTCTGGCGCCCCAGCGCACAAACATCCTTAAACCTCACGCGAGCCAGCGGGCCGTATCCGGGTCTTCAGGTCAAGGGCGGCGCAGCCGCCGCTTCGCGGTTTCACCCTTGAGCTGAAGACCCGGATACGGCTGTCTCTCGGCAAGTGGTTTAGGGCGGGGAATGCGCCGCGCGCGCCTCCACCACCACTCCAAACTCGCGTCATCCCACGGTGAGCGCACAGCGCTCATCCGGGGGACCTCAGCTCGCCTGCTGACGAGTGGTTGAGGTCCCCCGGATCGCGGCGATGCCGCGACCGTGGGATGACGGGGAGGGAGGCAAGCATGGTCTTGGGGGCCCCTACTCCGCCTCCAGCCGATCCAGGATCGGGCAATCGGGGCGGTCATTGCCTTGGCAGGCGTTCACCAGATGGGCGAGTTCGTCGCGCAGGGCGGCGAGCTGGCGTTGTTTTTCCTCGATCTCGGCCAGATGGGCGGCGGCCAGGGCGCGGACATCGGCGCTCGAGCGGTCGCGGTCTTCATAGAGCGCGAGCAAGTCCCGGCACTCCGGGATCGAGAAGCCGAAATCGCGGGCGCGGCGGACGAAGACCAGCTTGGCCAGCGCGGCGCTGTCATAGTCACGGTAATTGCTGTCGGTCCGCGCCGGTGGCCGGACCAGGCCGATATCGGCATAATAGCGGACGGTCTTGACCGGCAATCCGGCCCGCCGGGCGGCCTCGCTGATCTGCATCAATTCCTCCTTGACCTTCCAGTTACTGGAAGCATTAGCGTCCCGCACGGTTGCTGACAAAGGAGTATGACATGTCCGCCCCCGCATCTTCCCTGACGCGCCCCGCCTTCTGGTCCGACACCAGCCATTGGCGCACGGCGTCACAGAATACGGCCTGGTGTCTATTGGGCTGTTCGATCGGCGATTTCGGCACGATCGCCGTCTTTCAGGTCTTCGATTTCGGCTGGCCGATGCTGGCGGTCATGAGCCTGGCCATCGTCAACGGGCTTTTGACCTCGATCGCCCTGGAGACAATCATCCTGTCACGGCAGATGGCGCTGGCCACGGCCTTCAAGACGGCCATCGGCATGTCCTTCATCTCGATGATCGCCATGGAAGCGGTGATGAATGGCGTTGATGTCTGGCTGACCGGCGGTGCGATGCTGACCTGGTGGGTCATTCCAATCATGCTGCTGGCCGGTTTCCTGGCACCCTTGCCCTATAATTACTGGCGCCTCGCCGCCCTGAACAAGGCGTGCCATTGACGCTCTGAGGGCGCGCGACAGTCCGTGCCGCCCTATCCCGGCTCAGCAGTCTGGCTGGCCCGCCACTGGCTTGGGGTCTGGCCGGTGACCGCCTTGAAAGCGGTATAGAAGGTCGATCGGGCGTTGAAGCCGACATCCAGTGCGATGGTCAGGACGGTCGCATCGCCCGCGAGAACCCTTGGCAGTGACGCCTCGATCCGCCAACGATTGACGTAGTCGAAGAAGGTGGTGTCGAGGTTCTGGTTGAGAACCTGGGAGACCAGATTGGCAGGCACAGCAATGGCCTTGGCCAGTTTCGGCAGCGACAGATTGGGGTCGAGATAGAGCGCGTCGCTCGCCATGACGGCTTCGATGCGCGCGGCGATACGGGCGGCGTGATCCGGTTCGAGAGCAGACTTGCGGTATTTGGCCGATCTGTCTTCAGCCCGCGCCTCACCATCCGGCGCGGCGACATTCGTGCCCCCGTTGAGCGGCTCGATCATCGCCAGGCCCGGGTATTGCGACAGGCCACGCGCGGCCAGCATTGCCGTCAACAGCATGACCAGCAGGCTGCCGACAACCGGCGGAAGCGACAGGCTGGCGACCAGATTGTCACAGACAAGCACCGCCATGACCGCCAGCCAGACGCCGACGATCGCGACAATCATGCCGCGAAGCCAGGCCAGTTCGCGGCGCTCGGTATTGGAGAAATGGTCGCGCAGGGCGCGTCTGTAGGCGTTCAGGCGCGACAGGATGCGGTGGACATAGACGCCTGACACCAGATTCCAGGCCAGCACCAGGATGAAGACGCACAGGACAGCGGCCGCGGCGTGGGTCCCGCCCGGCAGTTCTCCGGTCTCCAGGATGAACTCGACGCTTCCCGCGGGCAGCGTCCAGATCAGCCCGGCACAGGCCAGGGCCAGTCCCGGCCCGGCCCAATGCCAGATCGAAAGCGGTTGAGGCGCGTCCGGGCCCAGCCGCGTCAGGGCCGTCACATAGCCCCAGAACAGCGGCGGCAGCGCGTAGAGTGCGACCAGCAGAAGACCGGCCATCAGCGCTTGGCCGCCCGGCAGGATCGCCGCCACGACCGGGCCGGAGGCGAGGATGGCGAGCATGGTGAAAAGCCCGGCCAGCCAACGTCGCGGCAGCGCTGCGGCCGGGCTGCTCACCACAACAAGAATGCAGAGCAGGGCCTGTCCGCTTGCCGCCGAAGCCAGGGCAATTGGCAGGAGGTCGAGAGGGGCGGATGGGCTCATTCGGGCAATGCGCCTTGCTGGAGTTTGCCTGTCCGGACCGGCTGGCCCGGACATGTCCGGTGTCCGCGCCTGCAGGGCGAGGCGCGGGAATATTCGCAAACAGACATGTTGCGAGCCTCGCTCTCTGACACAGGCCAAATCAGGAATCCAGCATGACGCCCGAATTGCTCACACTCTTTCATGTCCTCACCGGCACGCTCTGTGTCGCCGCTGGCGGAGCGGCTTTCCTGGCCCCCAAGGGCAAGTCCATCCACCGGGCTGCCGGATCGCTCTTCCTGGTCTCGATGCTGGCAACGGCCCTGTCGGGCGCGGTGATTGGCCTTCTGGAACCCGACCGCCTGTTGATCACCGCCTTCGCCGGTCTGCTGGCCGCCTATCTCGTTCTGACCGGATGGCGCACGGCGCGCTGGCGGACCCATCGACCTGGCGCTTTCGAGTGGACGGCCCTGGCCGCCATCCTCGTCGGACTGGCCGGATTGGCGACGCTGGCCGTTCTGGCTCTGCAGACAGAGACCGGTCGCCTGCTCGGTTTTGCCGCCGAGGACTATCTGATGCTGGCCATGATGACGGCGATGGGCGCGGTCGCCGATTTGACCCTGCTGGTCCGCGGCCCCGTCTCCCCGCGTCACCGCATCGCCCGCCATCTCTGGCGCATGGGCCTGGCCTATTTCATCGCGGTCGGATCCTTCTTCACCGGACCAGGTGCCCGCATCTTCCCCGAGGCGTTGCGAGAGAGCGGATTGCTGTCCCTGCCCGAGGGGCTGACGGCCTTGCTGATCCTCGGCTTCCTCGCCCGGACCCTGTTCAAGCGGTCACGCCGTCATCCGGGAGCTGCGTCATGATCAGCACCATCAGCAGCCTGCCGCTTGTCGGACAGCTCCATTTCCTGGTCGGTGTGATCTGCCTCCTCGCCGGTGGCACGCCCTTTCTTGTCCGCAAGGGCGGTCTGACACATCGCTTGGCCGGGCGGGTGTTTGTGGTCTCCATGCTGCTGCTTTGTGCCAGCGGCCTGTATATGAGCCTGTCGCGCTCAATCCTTTTCACCGCCTTCCTCGCCCTCTTGGCCGGGCATGCCGTGACAACTGGCTGGATGGCCGCCGCCCGGATCACCGGGTGGGCCGAGCGGGCCGCCGCCGGCCTGATCTCCCTCGTCGCCATCGTGGCGGTCGGCTCTGGCCTGGTGGTCGCCAACCTGCCCTCGGGCACATTGAACGACTTGCCACCCGTGGCTTTCTACAGCCTTGGCGGCGTGGGGTTCTGGATTGCCGGCATTGATGTCCTGGCCCTGCGGCGCGGACCTGCGAATGACCGTCAGCGCCTGACCCGGCATATCTGGCGCATGGGCTTTGCCCTCTTCATCGCCAGCTTCATCTTCTTTTTCGGCAATAATTCCGTACTGCCGCCCGTCCTGCGCACGCCGCTGGCATTGTCGGCTCCAGTGCTGACGGTTATCGGCCTGACACTGTTTGCGAGTTTGCGCATGCGCCTCGGCCGCCGCCCTGCGTTTCCATCCGGGATGAAAACGCAGGGACGAGGAGAGGCGGGCGGCTAGATCACAGCCTCACCCGCCGGTTCGCGCATATTATAGCTCGACGCCATGACCCGCCCATAAGCCCCGCCATTGGCGATCAGGATGACATCGCCTTCCTCGGTTTCCGGCATCAGGCGCTGGGCGCCCAATCGGTCGGCGGTTTCGCAGATCGGGCCGACAATGTCGGCGACGTAAGCGGCCGCTTCGTCGAGGCGTGTGAGGTTCACGATCTCGTGGCGGGCACCGTAGAGGGCCGGGCGGATGAGGGAGTTCATGCCGGTATTGATGCCGACAAAGCGCGCATCCGGCGTCTGTTTGAGCTGGGTCACGCGGGCCAGCAGCACGCCAGACTCGGCCGAGATATAGCGGCCCGGCTCGATCCAGAGCTGGTATTTCGGATGCGCCGTCTTGAGGTCGGTGAGGACCTGGTCGAGCGCGTCCATGTCGATCCGGCGGACACCGGAGGCTTCATCGACCGAGAGACCGCCGCCGAGATCGAGAATCTCGACATCGGGCATGTCACGGGCGGTCTCCACCAGGAAGAGGCCGACACGGCGCCAGTGATCGGGATCGGAAATGCCCGAGCCGGAATGCACGTGCAGACCGTTGATGATGGCACCGGCCTTGGAGGCCAGCGTCTTGGCCTCGGCCAACTCGTCGGCATGCAGGCCGAATTTGGCTTCCGGCCCGGCCGTGCGGACATGTTTGTGATGGCCTTCCGGGCGTTGCGGATTGATCCGCAGCGTGATCTTGCGGCCGTTGAAAATCTCCGGCCAGACCCGCAGCGGGTGCAGTCCGTCAAGGGTGAGATGGATACCCATTTCCAACGCCTCGGCGTATTCCGCTTTCGGCGCGAAATTGGGCGTAAACAGAATGCGGTCGACGGGCAGGTCGGGCACCGCCTTGCGGGCGGCCTGGACTTCGTTGATCGAGACGCATTCCACGCCCAGCCCGGCCGCAACCGCGGTCCGGATCATGTCGGGATGGCCATTGGCCTTCATCGCATACCAGCCGCGATCGAGGCCTTTCAGGCCGGCAACCGCCGAGGCGCGGGTTTTCACGGTCTCGAGGTCATAGACATAGAGCGCGCCATCGATCGGGCAGAGATCGAGCAGGGCCTGCCGCTTGGCCCGCCACCAGGTGCCGGTTCCGGCGGGAGCGGTGTCGGTCAGGTTCTCGCCGATCTCACGCCAGGACGGGCCGAAGGTCTTGTCCATCGGCTTGGGCTGGATCAGCTGGTCATGCAGGCGGCGACAGAGCGGCTTGCCCTGATCGCCATCGACAACAACGGTGAGATTGAGATCGTTGGCCGCCTGCGAGACGAGGCGTACCGGATAATGGGCGAAGGCCTCCATGGCCGGGCCGAACTGGGCCAGCAGGGCGCGCACGCCGCGACCGACGAGGCTGACGGCGGCGCAATTCTCGATGATCTCGACGCGGGCGATTTCGGCGAGGTCGTCCTCCAGCGCGCCGAGCACATCCGGGGTCAGGCCCGGATCATCATCCAGCGAGACGGTGACGGAGGTTTCCGAGGTCGACACCAGGTCGATCGAGACGCCATGGCGGGCGAAGGGCTCGAAGGCGCGCGAGAGAAAGCCGGACGCGCGCCACATGCCGTCGGTTTCCAGCGTGATCAGGCGCACGCCCTGCTTGACCGATACCGCTTTCAGGCGCGGCGCGTCCTCGGACGGATTGACCGAGATCGTGGTGCCGGACATGTCCGGGCGGTGGGTGCACAAGACCTGCATCTCGATCCCGGCCTTGCGGACCGGTGAGATGGCGCGCGGATGCAACACGCCGGCGCCCATCGAGGCCAGTTCCTGGGCTTCGGCATAAGCGAGGGAACGTATCTGGCGCGCGGCGCCGGTCAGGCGCGGATCGGCCGAGAAGAAGCCGGGCACATCAGTCCAGATCTCGATCCGCTCGGCGCCCAGCTTGGCCGCGAAATAACTGGCCGAGGTGTCCGATCCGCCGCGGCCCAAAAGCGCCGTGTCGCCATCCTCGCGCCGGGCGATGAAGCCTTGCGTGATGATGACCGGTGGCAGGTCGGCACACAGGCGTGACAGGGTTTCGTCCCGGTCATGCTGGCAGTCGACGGCGAGATAACCGCGCGCACCGGAGGCCGCCAGGGCAGCAAGATGGTCGCGGGCATCGAGCCAGATCGAGTCCGCGCCCTCCTTTGCCAGCCAGGCCTGGCCAAGCCGGGTCGCCATCAGCTCGCCCTGCGCCATGATGCGCGCCTTGAGGCGCGGTGAGGCGTCGCCCGTCAGGGCGAGGCCGGCGCGCAGCCGGGTGAGCGCGTCGAAATGCTCTGCCAGCAGGGCCTCGCCATTGACGCCGAGTTCGGCGGCGAGCTCCAGGTGGCGCGCCTTGATCGCGGCCAGCTCGTCCTCGCCCTCACCGTCGACCGCCTTGGCGACCAGCGTGTCGAGCAGGTTGGAGATGGTGGCGATGGCGGAATGGACGACGAAGACGCGTTTGCCGTCCGCCCTCACCGCTTCGATCCGTTTGGAAATCACACGCCAATCGGCCAGCGATTTAACGCTGGTGCCGCCAAATTTCAGGACGACCCAATTTTGCGCATGTTCCATGTTGAACTCTCCGTATCGCGGCCCTTGCCGGGCAACCGGCGTGCATATCCGTTCAGGCGTCGATAGCCAACGTCTGAATGTGGCTGGATACGAGTTTTGACAGTCTGGCCGGCGGCGATGGGCAGTTCAGTACTGGCCGATCTGCATCGCCGTGCGCACCAGCTGGGTCGAGGAAGTGACGCCGAGCTTGTGCATGATGTTTTCGCGATGCTTGCGGACGGTCGCTGTGGTGATGCCCAGCCGTTCGCTGATGAGTTCGACGCTGCGTCCGCGAGCGATCTCCCGCACGACATCGCGTTCACGGTCCGTCAGCAGGCCGGCTTTGAGCAAGGCCTCATTTGCCTCATCCGTATTCGGGGGCTCCGGCGGACGCGGACTGGCCAAGGTCTGCTTGATGGCCGCAAGCAGGGCGGTGCGGCCGTTTTCCTTGTGATGAAAGCCATCCGCGATGCCGGCGAGCTGTCGCCGTTCGCGCGAATCGAGCGGCGACCCGGTCAGGATCAGGAAGCGTGTCCGGCTGTTCTTGGCCCGGGCCTGCGCAATCACATCGACCCCGGTCATGTCGGGCAGGGAGAAGTCGACCAGGGCTATATCAGGTTGGCGTTGCTCGATCAGATCAAGCCCGCTGCGGCCATCGGCTGCTTCACCATCGAGCGTCAAATGATCACTCATTTCGACCACGGTGGCGATCGCGTCGCGGACCAGGGCATGGTCGTCGATAACCACAAGGCTGATGGGCGACGTGTCGGCAATTGTCGATTGATCGCTTGGCATATGGTCGATTGGCTCTACTACTGGCGACTGTTTCGCGGCACCGGGAACAGGAAATTGATGAAGATCGACGACGACCTGAAGGGCCAGGATACGCTCAAAATCCGATGGCATGATGCCCGTTTTGACGATAGCGGCGTCGAGGCGGATTATCTAGTTTTTTCATGGCCGAATGAACGGTTCCAGAGCGGATTGACCCTGATCGGTTTCTCGATCGCCTGGCTGGCTGCAGGGACGATCGATCTGATGTATCTGACCGACACTTCCTACCTGTTGCCGGTTTTTGGTTCGCGGATCGCGACGGCGCTGTTCGGCTTTGCCATGGGGGGTTGGCTCCTGGTGGCGCGACCGCAAAATGGTGACCGCTGGCCGCGGCGCGTGGTCCTGATCTGGCTGATGATGTCCACGGCGACCGGCGTGACGGTGTCTTCGCTCTACCCCCATACGCTGGCGAACGCTTATGAGCTGGAGCAAATGCTGGTGTTCAACAGCTTTTGGATGTCGGTCCAGATGCTAGGCCTCGGCGTGGCTTTGTCATCCCAGCTCCGCGGCGTTGCGATCGCCTCGACAGCCTATGCGGGCAGTTATGTCGCCAATGTCATCTATTGGGCTGACGTGGTGCCCTATCCGGTCGTCGGGCCAACCATTGTGCTGCTTGCCGGTTGCGTGTTTGCCGTGGTGTTGAGCATCGCCTTCTCGATCAGCGCCCGCCGCCGCTATTACCTGACCTGGAAGTATAATGAGGCGCGCGCCGCGGCCGAGCGGGCGCTCGGCTTTTCCTCCTTTCTGCTGTCGGCCGCCGGGCATGACATCCGCCAGCCCATCTATGCGCTGGATCTGAATGCCTCGGCGATCGAGGAACTCGCCGCTGAAGGCAAGTGGGACCGGGTCATGACCATGATCGCCCGCCAGCGTTTCACCCTGCGGCATATCTCCGGCCTGATCGCCTCGATCCTGGAATTGTCACAACTGGACCTGCACGACCAGAAGGCCAGCCGGGACGAGATCGACGTCAACGCGCTCCTGACCGGTCTCGCCACGTCTTTCGCCAGCCTCGCCTCGCATCATGGCGTTTCGATCCGTGTTGTGCCGACCCGGCGCCATCTCATCGCCGACCGGGCGGTCCTGGAGCATGTGATGAACAATCTGGTCGCCAATGCCCTGACCCATTCCGGTGGCACGCGTGTCGTCCTCGGCGTGCGCCGTACGACGAACGGTTGGGCCTTGTGTGTCGCGGACGATGGCAGCGGGTTCCGGGTGGATGATCAAACGAGCGAGCCCGCGACGAGCGGTCGTGACATCACCCGCTCCGGCTTGGGAAGCACAATCATGTTCCGCTTGGCCGAACTGGGCGGTCTGGAACTCGATATCCGGTCGACAGCGGGGCATGGCGTCATGGCGCGCCTGGTTTGCCCGGACAATTAAACGACCAGCCTACGTTAATCACCGTATTCCCCGCCTGCGACGCGCATGCCAGCTTGTACGGGTGATCTGAGGGGCGGTTCGCGGGGGTCGCGGGCTGGCCGGTCATTCGATGCTTGATGCGACGACGTCGCGGCGAATGGCTGTGGAGGTGGAACCAAATGCTCGAACGCCTGACAGGCAGACGCTGACACATTCGAATTCCGGAATCTGATCGAGGTGATGATGCCTCACTGGAGCGGCCAGGTCATGTGACCTGTCCGAACGGTGACGCTCGCGCTGATCAGCCGGACAACGCCAATGAGGGATATCTGACCATGACATGTTTCCGTCGCCAATTTCTGGCCAGCACGGCTCTGATTGCCGCACTCGCCTGCCCGGCTTTTGCCCAGGACATTACCATCCAGGGCAGTGATTACGTCGGGACCGGAATAGCCGCGATCGACGCCAATACCGCCTCGGGCGATATCGTGATCGACGTCGATAGCGTGACCACGACCGGCGATGATGCCCCCGGGGTGGACGCACAAACCCCGGACGGCACGGTCGACATCGCCGTGTCGGGCGACGTGTCGACCGAGGGCGAGCGCTCGACCGGAATTTCAGTGCTCGGCTTCGGTGACGTCAATATCGCGGTTGGCGGCCTGGTCTCGACACAGGGCTACCAGGCATCGGGCGTGATCGCCACCTCGTGCGAAGGCGATATCTCCGCAGACCTTGCCGGTGGGGTGAGCACACTAGGTGTCGCCGCCGGCGCGGTCGACCTTGTGGCCTGCAATGGCGATATCACGTTGGAGACCGGCGATGTTTCGACCACCGGCAACGGATCGGCCGCCATTGTCGCGGAGGCCGTCAGCGGTGATGCCGTCGTGATGGCAGACAATGTCAGCACGGAAGGGGACTTTGCCGGCGCCGTTTCGGTCGTGGGCGGGGGCGATGTCAGTGTCGGGCTGCAGGGGCTGGTTTCGACAACCGGCCAGAATTCGACCGCCGTCAGCGTCTTCGGTGACACAGTCCGCCTCGGCTTCAGCGAAGTCACTGTCGAGGGCCTGTTCTCCTCCGGCGTGACGGCCGGCGGCCGGGTCGTCCTGATCGAAGGCGGGTCGATCATGGCCGCAGGCGAACATGTCGCCGGCCTCAATGTGGAAGCGATCGACGGCTATTCGGAAATGTTGGTGGAGCAGGTCGTCACCACGGGCTTCGACTCCGATGCAGTCCATCTGAACATGCAAAATTCGAATCTGTTTGCCGCTTTTGGCGCCGTTTCAACGGTCGGCGATTCGTCGACCGGCATCCTTGTTGAATCGGATGGCGGCAGGATTGGTCTGATTGCGCAGGGTGTGGAGACCCAGGGCTTCGGCTCGACCGGCATCGATCTCCAGATTGATGCGGCCGACATGCCGTCCGCTGAAGGCGCCGCCCGCCATGAGCAGATCGCCGTCGAGGCCGGTCTGATTTCGACAGCGGGCGACCAGGCCATCGGCATCAGTCTCAACATTGGTGCCGCTGCGGAGGGGGCTGAGTTCGGCGCCAGCTCCATCGGCATCCAGGCCGACAGCATCTCGACGTCCGGCGAGGAAGCGGCCGGCCTTCGCGTATTCGACCCGTCAGGTGTCGGCAGCCTGGAGGTTTCGGCCACGACGGTCACGACTGAAGGGGAAGGGTCTGATGGCATCCAGATGTTTGTCGGCGCGCGCGCCGTTGACCTGACCTCGAGCGGTAGCATCGTGACGGCGGGCGACGATGCCAACGGCATCATTATTTTCAGCGACGTTGATGTCAGTGTCTCTGCCAATGAAATCAGTACCCTGGGAGCGTACTCAACCGGCGTCGAAATTCGCAATATTTGGGAGGACCCGACCGGGTTGGACCCGCGCTACATCAATGTTGATGTCGAGACCGCCAGTGTCGCCGGGCGCTATGCAGATGCCGTCCTGGTGACCTCTGACGATGCGCATGTCAGCGTGCGGGCGGCCAATATTACCGCGCTTGGTGACCATGGCCGTGGTGTCGCTGCGCAAACCGGCAATGGCTCGGTCACGATCCGGGTCACGGAAACGGTAACAACCCGCGGCAATTGGAGCACTGGTATCCTTGGTACCAGCCACACCGGTCGGGTCGATATCCTGGCCAATGATGTCACCGTTGAAGGTGACTATTCCTTCGGCATTGTCGGTGCGGGCAGTTCAGGAGCCGAGGTCGATATCACAACGCTCGGCGATGTGACCGTGACCGGCACCAATGCGACCGCCATCGGGGGCATTTCCCGGTCCAACCCGACGAATCCGGATGGCGGCGGGGCAGGCCATGTCGAGATCAATGTGTTCGGCAATGTTCGCGCATCGGGCGCGATCGACCACGGCCTCCCCGGCCTGGAGCATTTTGGTCATGGCATCTACATCGATGCCGGATCCTCGGACGTCTCGATCGGCGCGGACGGTCACCTTGAATCGACCAATGGCTATGCCTTCTACTCGGCGGACCAGCTGGTGTCGGGTCCCGATGGCGACCTCTACAATCCGGGCGAGGACCGCCTCAGCATTTCCGGCTCGATTGCCGGTGATGTGTGGTTCGGACGTGGTGACGATGAGTTTCTGATCTTTGCCGGTGCCGATATTTCGGGCCTCGGAACCACATTGGGCGGCGACGGCCACGACATGGTGCAATTCAGTGGCTGGGAAGGGGTGATCGACCCAAGCCAGTTCAATTCGTTTGAAGAGTTGAATGTTGCGGAGAATGCCGACCTGGTGATTGCCTCCGAAACACCGGTCGAATGGTCGCTTGCGACAATCAGTCTGAGCGATGCGAGCTTGCGTCTCGGCAATGGCATCACCCTGCGCGGTGATCTGGAAGTCTTTGACTTCGACCGTCGCTCCGGCCTCCTCTTCTTTGATGATGGTGCCAGCACCGGGCAGCTCATCGGCGACATCTTCGCGCCGGATGGCCTGACCATCTCACTGCTCGACCAAGGCGGCGATGATGTTGCCATCCTGACCGGCGATGTCGACGGCGACCTCGATATCGGCATTGATCTGGGCATCGGCAATGGCAGCCTGCTGGCGGCGGACCAGGTCCGCATCGACGGCATGATGACCGGCGATATCGTGCTTTACCTGTCGCCCTATGCCGCCAGCGGCGGCAGTTTCGAGGGAGCCCTGGTCGAAGTGACTGGCGCCCATGGCGACATCACGCTGGCCGATGGCGCCTTCGCCTGGGGCGGGGAAGTGTTCGATATCGATATCTCGGGTGCCAGCGCCAGCCAGGACAAATCCCATGCCGCAGCGGCAGGCGGGACCACCTCGGTCAGCCTGGTTTCACTGGGCTACACGCCGGATGCGGCGGGCGCGATTGCGCTTCCCGCCGTCATCGACGCGCTCGACTCCAGCCTGCTGCAGGGCCGCGCCGCGCGCCGTGGCAGCTCGCGGATGGCCGGTGATGCCGCACTGTGGGGCGAGGTTCGCTTCGATGCCTTTGAGGGCGATGCCCGTGGGGTCGTCTATGACACCGAACAGACCGCCATCCTGCTGGGTGCCGATCTGGTGAACACCACGCTCGAGAACGGCCAGCTGACCGGCACGCTGATGTTCCACACGGCACAAAGCAGCACCGATCTGGTCCAATCCGGCTTGGCACCGGAACAGCTCGATGTTGATACCAACGCGCTCGGCTTTGCGCTGGGCTGGACGTCGAATTCGAGCGGCCGGTATCTGGACCTGGTTGCCTGGGGGACCGACAGAAGCCTCGAACTCGACAGTGTGAAGCTCGACAGCCAGGGACTCGGCGCGAGTGTCGAGGTCGGCACACGGTTCGACATTTCCGGCACTGCAAGCCTGCAACCCTTGATGCAGGTGGTGTGGACCGATGCCCAGATCGACAGCTTCACCGACGCGTCGTCGGGTAGAGAGATCACGCCGGGCGCCGTGAACAGCCTGCATGTCCGGGCCGGCGCGGTTCTCAGCCAATCCCTGTCCGAGAACTGGCAGTTGGAAGCGACGGCCATCGCCGACCTTAACCGCCGTGACTCAGGCGCCACGACGCTGGCCACCGGCTATAGCGACCGCACACGGCTCGCCGGCATGGGGGCAGAGGCCGGGTTGCGACTGACCGGAGCGGTCGGCAATTGGCAGGTGTTCGGGGATGTAACCGGGCGCTGGGCCACCGGGGTCGATGGCGCCGATGGGGTCGGCGGCCGGGTCGGCGTGTCCCGGCGGTTCTAAGGGGGGAGCTGCGGACCCGGGCGCGCTTTCGCGGTGCGACCGGGTCCGCGGTTCAACTGCTCCGGACGCGGAGGGAATATATCGAGCGCTGCCGGCCCGGCGCACACATCGTGACGCGTGCATAGCTGGTTTGCCCTTTATCCGGACGGAAAAATCGGGCATGAGAGCGGCGATGAAAAAAGACTATAAGGTCGCAAAGACACCCGCTGAAGCGGTAGAGCAGCTCGAAGCGCTCTACCAAATGTCCGTTGAACGCCTCCAGACCGCGTTGAAGAGCTTCCTTGATGGCGGACCGCCGCCATCTCCCGAAGAACGCCAGTCGGGGGCCTTTGTTTATCCCGAACTGCGCGTGACCTATGAGCCGGACGGCCCGCCGCCGCCGATCAGCCGCGCTTTCGGCAAATTCACCGATACCGGGCTTTACGCCTCCACGATCACCCACCCGACCCTGTTCGCCGATTATCTGATCGAACAGCTCACCCTGCTGGCCGACCAGTATGAGATCACCATCGAGACCGGGCCGTCGGCGACTGAAATTCCCTTCTCCTACGTGCTCGACGGCGCCGAAGACCTCGACATGAACGCGGCGACGCCGGCCGAGCTGGTGCGTCATTTCCCCTATGCCGACCTGTCGAAGGTCAATGACGATCTGCCCAACGGGCTGAAGGTGATGCAACAGGAGGCGGTGAAACCGCTCTCCCTGTTCGAGGCGCCGCGGGTCGATTATTCGCTGCAGCGGCTGCGCCACTACACCGGCACGCCCTATGAGGACACGCAGCAATTCATCCTCTTCACCAACTATCATCGCTATGTCGACGCCTTCACGGCCTGGGCGATCCGCCAGCTGAAGGAAGACAATCACTACGAGGCCTTTTCGGCAGCGGGCAATGTGCGCGTCGATGCCTCGACGCCGAACGCCCATGCCGTGGTCGAGGGCGCACCCTGGCGCCGCTTCCAGATGCCGGCCTACCACCTGATCGCTCCGGGCGGTCGCGGCATCACCCTGGTCAATATCGGGGTCGGCCCGTCAAACGCGAAGACGATCACCGACCATCTCGCCGTGCTGCGTCCGCAATGCTGGCTGATGATCGGCCATTGCGGCGGACTGCGCCACTCGCAGCGGCTCGGCGACTATGTGCTGGCCCACGCCTATCTGCGCTATGATGCGGTGCTGGACGAGGACCTGCCGCTGGAAGTCCCGATCCCGCCGATCGCGGAAATCCAGATCGCGCTGGAACAGGGCGTTGCCTCGGTCTCCGGCGATAGCGGCGAAACCCTGAAATCACGTCTGCGCACCGGCACGGTCGCCACCTATGCCGACCGCAATTGGGAGCTGCGCTATGCCGCCCAGGCCCGGCGTATCAACCAGTCCCGCGCCATCGCCGTCGACATGGAATCCGCTACCATCGCCGCCAATGGCCTGCGCTTGCGGGTGCCCTATGGCACCCTGCTCTGCGTCTCGGACAAACCGCTGCACGGCGAACTGAAACTGCCCGGCGCGGCCAATCTCTTCTACCAGCGCTCGGTGTCCGAACACCTGGCCGCCGGGATCGAGACGGTGGAAATCCTGAAACGCGATGAGGGCGCCGCCCTGCACTCGCGCAAGCTGAGAAGCTTCGACGAGCCACCATTCAGGTGAGTCCGGCCTGACCCGTAGGGGCGACACCGGATTTGTATGGCAGCGGCTTTGACGCGGGTGGGACAGTTGTCGGCGCCTCGTTGGAAGTGCGGACTCAGGCGACCCGGGCTTTGGCCAACACACCGAACCCACATCTTCCAATAATCGCGCCGCCCCACCGCATACAAAACGGGGGCGCCCGACCGGCCGCCCCCGTTTCCTTGTGCCGAAGGGTAAAACCCTATTCCGGCGATTGCGTCATTGCGCTCAGGTTGACGGCGGCCTCACGGGTCGCATCGCGCTCCGCATCGGGGAGCGGAATCAGACCGCGGTCGGTGAGATATCCGAACTCGCCCCAGGCATCTTCGGAGGTGAATTCGTCGATATACTGGGCCAGTCCGGGAATGATCGCCGCGTGCTGGTTCTTCACGTAGAAAAAGAGCGAGCGCGAAACCGGATAACTACCGTCGGCGATCGCCTCAAACTCCGGTGCGACTCCATCGATCGAAACAGCCGATATGCGATCGGAATTCTGATCGAGGAAGGAATAACCGAAGACACCGAAGGCGGTCGGCGTGTTGACCAGGGTCTGGACAATGGCGTTGTCATTCTCACCGGCATCAATCCAGCGGCCGTCCTCACGAATGCGGCTGGCGATCTGCTCGAAACGGTTGCGGTCATTGTCGCGCAGCGTGTCCATGCACGCGATTTCCCGGGCACCATCCTGCATGGCCAGCTCGACAAAGGCGTCGCGCGTGCCCGAGGTCGGCGGCGGGCCGAACACTTCGATCCGCTGGCGCGGCAGCGACGGATCAATGTCAGACCAGCGCTCATTCGGGTTGGCGATGAAGCTGGAACAGCTGTCGTCCGCCGGGACCTCGGCGGCCAGCGCCAGCCAGACCTGCTCCAGCGAAATGTCGACGTCGGCGGCAGCGCGGTCAGCCGCGCCGATCACAATGCCATCGAAGCCGATCCGCACTTCGGTGATCTCGCGCACGCCATTGTCCTGGCAGCGCTCATATTCCGAGCCGTGCATGCGGCGCGAGGAATTGACGATATCGGGATGCTCCGTACCGACACCGGCACAAAACAGGCGAAGGCCGCCGCCCGAACCGGTTGATTCCACAACCGGGGTGGAAAGACCGGTCTTGGCTCCGAAACTCTCGGCCACGGCGGTCGAGAAGGGAAAGACGGTGGACGAGCCGACAATGCGGATTTGCTCGCGTTGCTGCGCCTCGGCACCACCGGCGATCGCGAGGACCGCGGCCAGGGCGGCGAATTGGGCCTGAAGTTTCATGTCATTCATTCCTTGCCACTAAGCGATGCGGGACAGCCCTCACCATCCCGCTCTGTTTCAAAAATCCCATTGCAGTCGAAGCTGTGCACCCGACACGTCGGTGTTTGCGGCCCCGGGAACGGACAGCCTACCATCGACAAGATTGGCCATCACCCGAACATGGTCTTCCAGATACCAGTTCAAACCGGCGGTGATGGTGTTGAGTTCGCCGGCGGCGACGGAGTCCAGGTCGGCCTGGTCAAAGCGAACCGCGATTTCCCACGCGCCGGGACCGCCATTCGAGATGGTCGTCGTCGGGCGGGTCCGGCCGAACTTGCCGGATCTGGCTGAATAACTGCGTGTCTCGCCGGTCAGGAACCAGCCGAAACTGACGAACCGGGTGTCGAAACCCGGGTCGCTGGCCGGCCCGTCCATCGACTGGACCATCCATTCTGCAGTGACGTGAAAGTGCCCGTTCACAGCCGCGAACTCCAGGCCCCGGAGAAACGCGCTGTCGGCCTCGCCGAGCGCGCGGCCGGGCCGGAAGTCGGCGGTGACGATCCGGTCGGTGATATGGGTTTGCGGACGGACCCGGATACGGGTGCCAGCGTCACCATAGTCGAGATGGCGGACCGAGGCGCCGAGATGGACCGTGGCGTCGTTGACCGTGAAAGTCCGTGTCGCACGGGCCGAGATGGCCCAGCTGTCATCCAGCGCGACCGATTGGGTCAAATCCCCCGGGCGTCCGCCATAGGCGCCGACGCTGAGCGAATAGCCATCACCGGCGTGTACCATGGTGACGCCGACCCGGCGATCAAGGCCGAACAAATCCGTGCCGAGGCCGCGCTCCATGAAGGTGATATAGCGTGAGGACGTCAGCTCCTCGATCGAGTTGGTGGTCTTCATGTGACCGATCTTGATGTCGACCGGGCCGGCATCGAAGGCCAGATAGACATCATTGGCGGCGACCGCGTCGTTGATCAGGTCAAATTCAGCGACATAACCGACACCGCTTACCGTGCCGGTCACGCCGAGGCGGGCCGTGCGGATCTCACTGTCGGCATAACCGGTCCGGACACCGCCGGTGGTGAAATCGATATCGCCATAGTCGAGATAAACGCGGCCGCGGAAAGTGAAACTGTCGCCGCTCGCAACATCGTTCCACGACGGCACGCCGTCGAATTCCCAACCATCCGCCTCTTGGGCGGTTGCGGTCGTCGCAAGGGCAAGGGCAGTGCTGGCAGCCAAGAAGGTGCTCGCAAAAAAATATCCGGTCACGATGGCAGTCCCGAGATCATCAGGACGCCGCTCTGATCCGCTGCGCTATAGGCACAATGTGTCAAAGGGGCGTCGGTTGGGTGAAGCTTTTGCTACAAATTCGATATTTCGCAAAAACTCGTACTCGGACTCGATGACACTTTTGCAATGCTCTCGTGACAGGTTTGTTGCATTCTCCTGCGGCCAAAAAAAAGCCCGGAGCACCAACGCTCCGGGCTTTTTTCGATTATCCCCGTAAAATCAGGTCAGTCGCTTGCGCAGCAATTGCGACATGACGTCGATCGCGCTCACCGCCACGACGATCACGATCACGATCGCCGCCGTGCGCTGATAGTCAAAGGCGCGGACGGCTTCGAACAGGATCTGGCCAATACCGCCGGCACCGATGAGTCCGAGCACCGTCGCCGAGCGTGCATTTGACTCGAAACGATAAAGACCGAAGGAGGTCCAGAGCGGTGCGACCTGGGGAATCACGGCCCAGATCACCTCGTGGATCGGCCGCGCACCGGTTGCCCGGACACCCTCGACCGGCCCGTGATCGATCGACTCGACGGCCTCCGAGAACAATTTGGCCAACACGCCGGTCGTATGGACCGCCAGCGCCATCACACCGGCCAATGGCCCCAATCCGACCGCGGCGATGAAGACCAGGGCGATGATCAGCTCATTGATCGAGCGGAAGACATCCATCAATCGCCGCACCGGTTGCACCACCCAGCCCGGCGCCACATTGCGAGCGCTCAAGAGGCCGAAGGGAATGGCCGAGACAATGGCGATGAAAGTACCCCAGATGGCGATCTGCACCGTCACCACCATTTGCGGAAAGGCTTCCTCGAACCCGTTCGACAAGGCTTCCCAATAGGTCGCGCGCGAGCCGGCATCAGCGATGTCATCCGGCAGAAAACCGGAAATGAACTCGCCCATATCGTCGGCATTTTCAACCAGGAGATAGGCACGATCCATGTCGGCCGAGTTGAAACTCCAGACCAGGACGACGACAACGCCGGCGGCGATCACCGCATTGGCAATGCGCTCCATCAGCGGCACTTTCGGACCCGGCCCGCGTGGCGAAGAAGCCCACAGCAAAAGCACCAGCCCGCCAACCGCGATGACCAGCAGCAAACCGCCCATCATCCAGTCCGGTCCCGACTCGGCGGTGCGGGTCTGACCGTCGGCCTCATTGGTGATCTGTTCGAAGGAATTGCCCTGGCTGGTCAGCCCGGTATTGCCGGCTTCAACTTCTGCCAACCGGGCTTCCAGCTCGGCGATACGGCTGGCCCGTTCCTCGTCGGTCAGATCAGTATCGTGACGCACATTCGTCAGGTCGCGCACGATTTCCAGCTGCACGATCGGATCGAGATGGGCGTTCGACGCCGGCAGGAAGGTCCCGAAATAAAGCGGTTCGAGAACGGCCCGCGCCTCGGCGATTTCTTCCGGCGTACCCATGCGGCCGTAATTCATGAAGAAGTATTGCAGGCGCTGCTTCGCCTCGACGTCGAGATCGGCGCGCCAGATGATCGGGTCGGTGCCGATCATCGGCGAACGCCAGATTTCACGCAGCCGGTTATACATGTCCGGGCGCGACCGCTCGAGCAGGATCATGTTGGTGGTGTTGTTGGTGCCGACATCGATCAGGCCATTGGCGACCGCCACCGCATTCGCCTCGTGATTGGCGTTGCGGACCGAGTTGTAGCACTCGTTCGGATCAATGCCGCGCGGCGCGAAAATGAAGGCCGATGGCACGAGATAGCCGGAGGTCGAGTTGGGATCACCCATGCCGAAATCGAGGGAGCCGTCACAGGCGAGAATGTCGTCGAGGTTCTGGATCGGGCTTTCATTGGGAACCAGAAGGACCGAATGATAGCCTTGTGACCCATCCGGATAGGTCGCCTTGGCAAAAACCTCGCCGCCGGCCCGGCGCACCGCCTGCAGGCCTGAGAAATTGGAAAACCAGGCAAATTGCACGCTGTCATAGCGCATGGCCTGGATCACGCCGGCATAGTCCGAGGCGTAATAGGGTTCGATATCATAGCCGGTCCAGTCCGACATCGCCTCGATGAAGGGACGCCAATTGGTCTCCTGGTTGGAGGAAGACTCGGTCGCGATGATTCCGAAATTGAGGACACGGCGAGGACCGTCGGCCGTGTCGGCAGCGCTGGCGCCACCGGCGGCCGAGCGCGGCTGGTCGGCGGACCCGGAACAAGCGGCCAGGGTCAGGGCGGCGAGAAGGAGGCAGACCTTGGCGAGGCCGCGGAAAGACTGGGTCAGAACGGTTGTCATCACGCCTCTCCCCCTTCGAGAGCGGTTTCGAATTCGGGGCCGTAGATTTCGATCAACTTGTCGCGTGACAGGCCATCGGCCGGACCGTCATAAACAATGCGACCCTTGTTGAGGGCAACGATGCGATCGCAAAAGCGCTGGGCATAGTCGACCTGGTGCAGGGTCACGACGATGGTCAGCTTGTCGTCCAGATTGAGCGCGCGCAGCGTCTCCATCACCTTGCGGGCCGAGACCGGGTCTAGCGAGGCAATCGGTTCATCGGCCAACAGGACTTCCGCGCCCTGGACCAGCGCCCGGGCAATGGCACCGCGCTGCTGTTGGCCGCCGGACAGGTTGGAGGCCCGGCGCGCGGCGAAGCCTTCAACACCGACCCGGGTTAGCGCATCCATCGCCGCCTGCTTGACGTCGTTGGGGAAGATCCCGAACACGCCACGCCAGGTCGGCAGACGACCAAGCGCACCGACCAGCACATTCTGGAACAGGGACAGGCGACCGACCAGGTTGAACTGCTGGAAGATGAAGCCGAGCTTGATCCGGTTGCGCTGCACACCGCCGGACAGCTTGCCACGCTGCTGCATGGTGCGACCAAGCACGGCAACAGGGCCACTGTCGGCATCGGCAACCTGCAGCGCCGCAGCGACGCGCAGGAGGGTCGACTTGCCCGAACCGGACGGGCCAATAAGCGCAACCATCTCGCCCGGCTTCACAGCCAGGCTGACATCGTCGAGCGCTTTTGTTTCGCCGAATGTCATGCGCAGATTTTCGGCTTGGAGCGCCAGCGCGGCGTCTGTCATTGTATCTGTCCCCGATTGAGTCCCGACCTTGTGGCCCACGCGTATTACACTTTTGTGACAGGACGGGAATGATTCACATTCACCTCGCGACCATAATCCTCATTATCGCCCTTGGTTGGCTCGCCTGGACCGATGCCCGCAGCTTGCGCCTGCCGGACATCGGGACCCTGCCCCTGATTGCGATCGGCATCCTGATGAATGCAATCCTTCTTGGCACGCCCGGGGCTTCGCTCGTCGGCGCCGCCCTGGGCTATGGCAGTTTCGTCGCCATTGAGACCGGCTATCGCCGCCTGCGCGGGCGCGACGGGCTGGGCCGCGGCGATGCCAAACTCCTGGCCGCCGCCGGCGCCTGGTGCGGCGGCTGGCTGTTGCCGCTCATCGTCCTCGTCGGCGCCCTGTCGGCCCTGGTCGCTATCGGCGCCATCGCCTTGATCCGGCGCCAATCGCCTGATGCCGGCCAACCCTTCCCCTTTGGACCCTGGCTGGCGCTCGGCTTTTTTGCCGGCTGGGTCCACCGCGCCTACGGGCCGGGCCTGTTCCCGGCCTTCTAGGGCGTTGCCGCGCGCGCCCGGCAGCGATAATGGCCGAGCAGCGGGATGACGACGCGCTGGCCATTGGGTTGCTCGACCCGCATCACCGCCCGGTCAATGCGCAAACCGGTCTCCAGCGGATCACCGATCACACCGGTCAGGCGGATATCGAGCTGCCGGTCCGTGTCGACATAGGTGCGCTGATAGGCGTCGCCGGAAACATACCCCCCCTCGCGCGGCGGCACGTAGAAACCGTGTGCGGCACCGCTGGCAAAAATCCGGGCAAAGCCCTCGGTCTCGTTCTCAAAGACGAGGAAACGATGCGCCTCATCGACGGTCCAGAAGAAGGTCGCACACTCACCATCGGCAAGGCTCTGCGGCGGCAAGGCACCCGCGGTCGGCTCGGCACCACCCTCGACGGGGCGCACATTGTTGACCGGCGGCGGCGGCGCCAGGCGCGACACCGACCCGGTCGTCGCGCCGCAGGCCGTCAACGCCAGCATGCCGAGGCCTGCCGCAATGATCAAACTAGCCCGTCGGACCATAGCGCTCACTCCCCTCGGCCCGCCACGCCGTGCCATCGCGCTGCATGCCGGCCAATGCCAGGCCGTCGACCAGTTCCGGCCAACTGGTCTCGATCCGCGCCGTCCAGTCATAGCCATCGCTGCGGAAGCTGACACGCCCGTCCAGCGACAACCCGTCCACGGCACCCGTCCAGTCCAACACGAGACGGTCGTCAACACACGCAAATTCACCGGTCACGGCCGGACCGTCGCGACCGTAGAGCCGTGCCAGCCCGATCAAGGCCCCGGTGCGGGCCGTGCCCGATACGGCCACACACGCGCCATCGCGAATTTCAAGCCGGCTCAGCCGGACAAAGACACGCTCCGCCGGATCAAGGCCCGGCAGGGGTTCCAGACCCAGACGGTCAAGCGTGACCACAAGCTGGCTCTCGCCCAGTTCCAGCGATGCCGGCGAAAAGCGCGCCACGCCATCGCCGCGCAGGCTGGCATCGGCAAGGCGCCAATTGCCGCCCAACTGTCCGGACACCAGGGCGAGCGGGTCGAGCGAGACTTCCAGCTCGCGCACCGGCACACCATTGAGGGTGAGGCCATAAACGCGGCCCTGCCAGATCGTGCCGAACACATCACGATAGCCCAGCGCCTGGCTGCCACCGGCTGCCAGGGCAACCGCCTTGAGTGGCATCAACACGATCAGCCAGACCAGCAGGAGACCAAGGACAAGAGCGATCCGGGCCAACATCACACCCCTCCCCGGCTGAGCACAATGGAAGCCGAGACGAAACCATCGGCGACACGGTCCAGGCTCGATGCCTGTGGCCGCACGCCATAGCGCTCCTCCAGATCGACCAGCCAGCGCAGCACGGCGGCGGTTTCGGCGCGTTCGATATTGACCGTCAGACGACCATCCTCGCCCGGCACCATGCGGGCCAGGGCGATGTCATGACGCAGGGCCAGCGAACCGACCACGGCCCGCAGCGACTGGGTCGGCGCGTCGCTGGCGGACTGGCCCGCGGCCAGCATCCGATAACGGTCGGCGTCGGCCTCGACCGCGCGATAAAGCCGCATCGAGGCGGCATAGTCCTGGCGCGCGCGGTCATGCACGCCCATCAATGGCTGGACGATCAAGCCGGTGACAGCGAGCACCACGGCCAGCGCGCCGGCGATACCCAGCATGACCTGTTCGCGCACGGTCAGGCCTTCCCACCAGGCGGTAATCGGGTTGAGCAGGGACATCATGGCAACCTCACCACAAACTCGCCCTCAATGCCGGACGTGCCCTCGCGGGCGCCGCCATCATCGAGCCGCAGGCCAAGCCGGGCGGCGCGCGCACTCAGAGCGTCAAAATCGGAAAAATCGGTGTAAGTCGCGCCCACCGACAGGGCGTCCCGGGTGGGGTCGAAACGGACATGATCGATCCGGATGCGATCACTCTCGGCAGTCAGATCGTCGAGCGCCGCGAGCAATTGCAAGAAGGCCGAACTGCCCGTGCCCTCCAGTCGTGCCACGCGTTCCGACAGGAAGCGCTCGGCCTCGGCGGCGATCACTGAGCGGCCGAAATCGGGAATGGCATGGTTGAACTGCGCAATCGTTGCAGTTTCGAAACGGGCAGCCTGAAGCCGGAAGTAAACGGTCTCGCCGCCCAGCAGCGTACAAAAGGCCACGAGCAGGCCTGCCGCCATCAGGGCCGGGCGTCGCAAGGGCCGGATCAGGGCCGACCAGTCCATCGTCGAGACCAGCGCCTCGCCGAACAGGCGCGGCAGGGCGGACAATCGCTCGGGCGCCATGGCGCTGGCCCGCAAATCCATCTCGCCCTGGCCGATGGCACGGAAATTGGCCCCGGTCAGGCCGAGCGAGCGCGACACCGCAATCTCGCCGCTGCCGGCAGCCTGGGCGAGCGGCTGGATGACCGCGCCGAACAGGGCCGCGTCCATCGCTCCGGCGATCGGACCGGCAGAGATTTCAATGTCGGGATCATAAGCAAACAGGACCGCATCGCCGCGGTCATAAAGCGTCAGCGCAGCGCCGGGCTCGGCGGCGACGAGGCTGTCGGGCACCACAAAGGCCGGACGCACCACCAGCGGCGCCAGCCGTTCGCGCCATTGGCTCAGCAGCGCCGCATCAATGGCGGCGACCCAGCGCTGGTCATCCTCGGCGCGCGGACCGGGCAGGACCGTCGTATCGGCCAGGCGTGCCGCGATCTCGTCTTCGACAAGATAGGGCGCCGCTTGCCGGGCCTCGCGCTCGGACCGGGCCGGAATGGCAAGGCGGGACAGATGGACATGCTCGCCGGGCAGCAGGATCACCGTGCGATCGACAGCGCCGACCGTGGCGGCGTCGAGTGTTTCACTGGCTTCCAAGCGACCATCGCGCAGACGCGCCTGGGTGCGGCGGTCCACCACCGACCAGCCGACACTGTCTTGCGGTCCCGGTTTGAGGATCAGGTCGAGACTCATTGGGCGTATCCGTATCTCTGTGTCAGGCGGTGCAGCGTGGTCCCGCCGCGCCATTCGAAAACCGCCTCCAGGCGGTAGCTCTGGCCGTCGTGAAGGACATCGACAGTCACGTCAAAATACCGGGTGTCGACACCAACCGCTTCGCGCAAACTTGCGTCGGGCGTCAGAGCCTGCACCGGCTCCAGCGTCCAGAAGGCTTCGGCATTGGCAAAACCCGCCGCCGGCCGGCTGAGCAGGATGCCTTCGACCGCCACGCGGCCTAGCGCACCGTCAAACACGGCGACGAGCAGCGGCCAGTCATCGCCGGTCATGGTGTTGATGTTGAGCGGCAGCGGTGCCGCCACCGGCCGGGCACAGACATGGGGTTCGATCAAGCGGTAGAGCGTCGGCGTCATCGAGGCGAGGGCAAGCAATTCCCCGCTTTCCGCCATCAGCGTATTGCCAGTGCGATAGGGCGTGGCGAGGCCGGCATAGCGCTCATCCTCACCGCCACCGGGCAGCGGCCGGTTGTCGCTGTCGATCCAGTCGCTGGCTTCAGCGGCGATCCGGCCGGCTTCGGTCGCCGGCACGCCGAGGGCCGACATCAAGCGCTCGAACCGGCCGCGCTGGGTTGCATCGGCGACCAGCAGGCCCTGCCCCTCATCGACCACCAATCCGTTGATATTGAAGCAATTGTTTCCGTCCGCGATACGCCCGGTCAAAACCCCGCGTTCAATGGGAAACTCGCGCGCCGACTGCAGCCAGGCCGCATCCGGGCGCAAAGCCGTGGCCGGCTCGCGCATGGCATTGGCGATCAGGCCGCTGGCATATTCCCGCGCGCCGAGCGCGTACCAATAGGCCTGGTCGCGCCCATCCATATTGGCCGAGCGGCGCATGGCAACGCGCAACTCGCCCGCCAGCATCATCGACATCGAGGCCATCACCGCGACCAGCAGCAGGGCGCTGACCAGCGAGGCGCCGCTTTCACGGTGGGCGAAGGGCGAAGCGTCGAGGCTCATCCGCCCGCCTCGGTCGTCAGCACGACATGTTCCATCGCCCCCAGACGCGGCGTGACATAGCGCAGGCGGACCGCGCGCGGCAACGCGATCTCGGTCTGGCCGGGGCGCAGGCCGATGCGCGGTGTCCAGGCGGCGCCGACCAGAAAGTCCAGCTCGACCGCATCCAACCCGGCCAACAGCACGCTTTCCGAGGCCGCCTCGGCACGGCCGCCATCGGGGTAGGGTAAAACCCGGCGCACCAGATCGCCATCACGCAGGACATAATCGATCCGCGCCAGGCTGGAGCGCGGCCGCAACAGGCCGGGATTGGCCCGGCCGCGACGGGTCAGGGTGAGCAGCGTGATACCGGCGCTTGCCTGCGTTGCGGCGGCGCCATGGATACCATCCGCATCGCCCGCAAAAACGAAGGCCTCGCTGCGTCCATCCGCCGTCCGCACCGGGCGCAGGACGAGCTGGCCGAGATCCTCGCGCAGCAGCGTGCGCGTCATGTCGATCCGGCCGGTCTGTTCCAGCACGCCGGAATTCTGTTCCCGGGCATTGAGGCTGGTCGACATCAGGCCGACCGAAATCACGCCGATCACCGCGAAGATGAAGACCGAGACCAGGACTTCGGTCAGCGAGAAGCCAGCCTCATCAGGGCCGTGTGGATTTGCGCCAACCGCGCTCATGACGGCACCCGGCGGAACGTGTCGAGCGAGGCAAGGACCTGGTCCTGGCCGCTTTCGGTCAGCTCGATATGGATCCGCACCAGCCCGGCTTCACCGGTCTGGGCGATACGGGTGCGCCAGTCATAGCTGACCCCGCCCAGTTCATAACGACCCGAGCGCGCTTCCGGCGCATCGGCACGCAGCCATTCGGTGTTGAGCAGGTTCTCTGCCGCCAGGGCGGCGAGCGCCCGCGTTTCAACGGCGGCGGTATTCTGCGTCGTGGTGCGTGTCAGATTCATCAGGGCCAGGCCGGCGATCGCAACGATTGCCAGGGCCGTCATCATCTCGATCAGCGAGAAACCGGCATCGGTGTGCTGCGTCGTCATCTCAGAGCCCCGCACGCCGGCTCAGCCCGCCAGCGGCCTGCCAGTCCAACTCGATGGCGGCTTCAGCGGTTTCGAGGCGCAGGCGGAAAGGTTCGGTGAGACCGGCCGGGTCAAACCAGATCACCGGCACGGCAGCGGCACCCGCCGGATCGTCTTCATTGGCCGTGAACATGGCATCGCGGACCATCAGCCGGACATTGTCGGGCAAGCGCCGGGCGCGCAGGGCCGGATGGTCGGCCAAGGGCCACCAGCGCTGGTCGACATAGCGGTAGAAGGCATAACCGGCGCCAAAATCATCAATCACCAGACCGACCGGCACACCGGAGGTTACCGCTTCCTCGCTGGCCACCTGCAGCCGCGCGGCAAGACGGTCGGCGGCCTCGTCGAGCGGCGGCCGGGCGGGCTGGAAGGACAGGGACACGGCAAAGGCAACCGTCGCCAGGATCGACACCCCGACCAGGATTTCGATCAGCGACAGTCCGGCCTCGCGGGCGCGATATGTCCGGCCCGCATGCATCAGCCCTGCCAGTTGCCGATATCGGCATCCAGCCCCTCACCGCCCTCGCGGCCATCGGCGCCCAGCGAGTAAATATCCATCATGCCGTGCTGGCCGGGATAGACATATTGATAGGGATTGCCCCAGGGATCGTCCTGCAACCGGCGGACATAGCCGCCGGTGCGATAACGCGCTGCATCGACCCCGCGCGGCGGTGCCACCAGCGCCTGCAGGCCGGCTTCCGAGGACGGATATTCCCGCATGTCGAGACGATAGGCGTCGAGCGCCTGTTCCAGCGTCGCGATATCGGTGCGCGCCTTTTGCAGCATGGCCTGGTCCTGGGCCGGCAGGACGTTGAGCAGGACGATCGTGCCCATGATGCCGATGATGACCACGGCGATCATGATCTCGAGCAGCGAGAAACCGGCCTCCGGATCGGTGTCGGTCTCGCCGGTCTGTTTGCGGTTGGTTTGCGGGTCGCTCATCGACGCCTCCCTAGCCAAGGGCCAAAGTGTTGAGTTGAAGGATGGGCAGCAGGATCGACAGCACGATCACCACCACCACGAGACCCAGGACCAGGATGATCCCGGGTTCGAGCAGGTTGAGGCCGACGACAATCGTGCCGTCGATCTCCTGCTCCATCTGGTCGGCGGCGCGGCGGAACATTTCCCCCAGCGCGCCGGAGCGTTCGCCGGCCGCGACCATGAACAGCATCAGGGCCGGAAACCAGGCCTGGGCCTTGAGCGCGTCGGTCAGCGCGCGGCCGCTTTCAACTTCGCTCAGAACCCGGTCGAGCCGGATCCCGAAAGCGCGGTTGGAACTGGCCCGGCGGGCGGCACGCAGCGCATCCGGCAGGATCGCACCGCTTTCGATCAAAATGCCCATGGTGCGGGCAAAACGCGCCGCCTCGGTCTTGCGCAGGAAACCACCCAGGCCCGGCAGGCGGGCGAGCAGGCCGTCGAGGGCAAGGCGCGCGGCCGGCTGGCGCAGGATGAGACCGCTGCCGACGACCAGGATCGCCAGTCCGGCAAGGATGAAAGGCCAGCCGCCGGTCAACACGCCGGAGGCGGCGATCATGAAATTGGTCAGCGCCGGCAGCTCCATGCCCATGCCGGTGAATTGCTCGGCGATGCGCGGCACCACGAAGGTCATCAACAGGGCAACCACGGCCACGGCGACAGTGGACAAGACCATCGGATAGACCAGCGCGCCGGTGATCCGGTTGGCGACGGCCTCTTCCTTTTCCAGATAATCGGCCAGCCGGGCCAGAACCAGCTCCAGCCCGCCGGAGGTTTCACCGGCCGCGACCATGGCGCGATAGACAGCCGGAAAGGATTTCGGGAAGGCCTGCATGGCGTCGGACAGGCGCTCACCCTCGGACACCCGCGCCCGCACCGCCATCAGGACCCGGCGCATATGATGGCGCCCGCCCTGCTGGGCCAGCAGGCCCAGGCTTTCCGCAATCGGCATGCCGGCACCCAGCAGGCTAGCCAGCTGGCGTGTCACCAGCATGCGTTCGCGCGAGGACAAGTCCTGCTGGCGCAGGCGGTCCATCAGACCGTTGCTGTCACTTGAGCCCGCCGAACGGCCGGCCTCGGCCTGGCGGATGGAGAGCGGCGCCATCGCCCGACCGCGCAGCTCGCGGCGCGCCGCCAGCTCGCTGTCGGCGGTGATCAGGCCGCGCGCCTTCTTGCCGCGCGGATCGAGGGCTTCATATTCAAACGCCGGCATGGCGTTCGCCCTCCTCGCGGCAGACCCGCAGGACTTCGGCCAGGCTGGTCGTCCCGGCCAGGGCCAGCTCGACACCATTGCGGAACAGGGTCGGGCGCTTGGCAAAGGCATGCGCCGCCATCTCGGCCTCACGGGCATCATCATGGATGTGCTTGCGCAGGGCGTCATCGACCATGACCAGCTCGTAAAGCCCGGTCCGGCCGTCATAACCGGTCTGCTTGCAGCGGCTGCAACCCGCCGGCTTGTGCAGCGTCACGTCGGTGCGCCCGGTCAGTCCCAGCAATTCGAGTTCGGCCGCGTCCGGCGTGTAGGCCTCGCGGCAATGACCGCACAGGCGGCGCACCAGGCGCTGGGCGACAATCGCGGTCAGGGTCGAGGCGAGCAGATAGCTTTCCACGCCCATGTCACGCAGGCGGGCAATCGCGGCGATGGCGGAATTGGTGTGCACGGTCGACAGGACGAGGTGGCCGGTCAGGCTGGCCTGGACCGCGATGCGGGCGGTCTCGACATCGCGGATTTCGCCGACCATGACGATGTCCGGATCCTGACGCAGGATGGCGCGCAGACCGGCGGCGAAGGTCATCCCGACCTTGGCATTGACCTGGGTCTGGCCGATCCCGTCAATGGCGTATTCGACCGGGTCCTCGACCGTGAGGATGTTGCGGGTTTCCTCATTGAGCAGGTTGAGCCCGGCATAAAGCGTGGTGGTCTTGCCGGCCCCGGTCGGACCGGTCACCAGGATGATGCCATTGGGCTGGGCCAGCGCCTTGCGCAGATCGACCAGCATGGCCGCCGGCATGCCCAGATCCTCGAGCCGGAAGCGCGCCGCAGAATTGTCGAGCAGGCGCAGGACGACCCGCTCGCCATGACGCGACGGCAGGGTGGAGACACGGACATCGACCGATTGCCCGCCCAGCGTGATCGACAGGCGGCCATCCTGGGGGATGCGTTTTTCGGCAATGTCGAGCCGGGCCATGACCTTGATCCGCGACACCAGGGGCGGTGCCAGGCGTGGCGGCACGGAGGCGGTTTCGTGCATCACCCCGTCAACCCGGTAGCGGATCGAGACGCGGTCCTCGAAGGGTTCAACATGAACGTCGGACGCGGCGGTACGGACGGCTTCAGCGATCATGCCATTGATCAGGCGGATGATCGGCGCATCGCTGTCACTGTCCAGAAGGTCTTCGGTGCGCGGCATTTCGTCGATCAGGCGGGTCAGGCTGTCATCGCCCTCTTCGGCACTGTCGATGGCATCGGAACCCAGGCCGGAATAGGCATAGAGGTCAGACAGGGTCCGGTCATAGACCTCAGCCGCCAGCTCGCGCACCGGGCAGGTCCGCCCGACAACCCGTCGCAATTCCAGAAGCGCGCGCCGGTCCGCCCCGCTGCGCAGCAGGAAGGCCGCGGCCTCACCGCTCGGGCTTTCGGGCTGGAAGGCCACACCTTTCTGGCGCGCGAAGGAGTAGGTGACCGGGCTGCGATCGGTGGCGGTATCAGCGGTCTCAGTCACCCGCCGTCTCCGCACTGGCAGCCGAGGCCTGATCCATCTCGACCATCATCATCTCGACGATGGACTCCAGCGAGCTGGTGCCGCTTTCGCTGCCGGCCATCTGTTCGCTGCGGATGAAATCATAGCGGTTCTCGGTCAGCGCCCGCATATCGGCTTCCGAACGGATGATGGTGGGACGGATGAAGACCATCAGATTGGTGCGGCGGCTGGTCGTGCCTTCCGAGCGGAACAGGCGCCCCACACCCGGCACGCGGCTGAGACCCGGCACCCCGGAATTGGTCTCCTCGTCCTCCTGGCGGATCAGGCCGCCGAGCACGATGATCTCGCCATTGTCGGCCAGAACCGTGGTCGAGATTTCCCGCTTGTTGGTGATCAGGTCGGTCGAGGCGGCATTGACCGTGCCGGCCACCGAAGAGACTTCCTGCACGATGTGGAGGCGGACCGTATTGCCTTCGGTGATCTGCGGCACGACCGACAGCTTCACACCGACTTCCTCGCGGTCGACCGTGCGGAACGGGTTGGTATTGTTGGAGCCGAGCGCCTCACCCGTGGTGACCGGGATTTCCTGGCCGGAGAGGAAATAGGCTTCCTCATTGTCGAGGGCGAGGATGGAGGGCGTCGCGAGCACGTTGGAATTCACATCGCGCTCGACCGCGTTCAGCACCAGGCCGAACAGGTTGCCACTGCCATTCTGACCGCCAAAACCCAGCGTCCCGCCAGTCGCGCCGAGCAGGGAGTTGATCGCGGCCTGGCGCAGCGTGGTATTGAGATCGCTGTCATCATCGCCGGGCGAGGTCACGGCACCGGTCAGCGCGAGCAGGTCGGGATTGTTGGAGGAAAAGCGCGTCATCGCAATCGGCGCGTCGCCATCTCCACCGGCCAGCAGCATCTGGACGCCGAGTTCATGTGCGGTGGTGTCCGACATCTCCACGATAATGCCCTCGACCAGGACTTGCGGGCGGCGGATATCGAGCTGGCGGATCACCAGTTCGAGCTGGCGCTGCACATCCGGCTCGGCATTGATCACGACCGAATTGGTGGGTGCGTGGTGCGAGACCGACGGCGACCGCGTGACGCCATCTGTCGACGCCATGGTGTCGACCACTTGCTGCAATATCGGCAGCAGGTCCTCGCCATTGGCGTGGCTGAGATAAATGACGCGGAAGCTCTGATTGGACTGGCTGACACTGTCGACCCGGCGCACCAGCGCCATCATCCGATCGATCGCCTGGCGATTGCCGCGCAGCAACACGGTGTTGGAGGCCGGGATCGGGGCGATGGCGACATTGAACAGGGTCTCATCCTCGCCAACGCCGGACCGGGTGCGCATCTGCTGCAGGATGCGGGTCATGTCGGCGGCGGAGACATTGGTCAGCTCGACCATCTCAACGACCGAGGTGTCACGATCGAGATCGCGGATGACCTGGCGCAGGCGGGAAATATTCTCGGCATAATCGACCATCACCAGCACATTGCCGGTCTCGGTGGCATTGACGCTGCCTTCGGTGCCGACCAGCGGCCGCACAACGGCCAGTGCATCGCGTGAGGCGATGTGGTTGAGGCGGACCACGGCGGTTGCGAACTGGTCACCGCGCAGGTCGGCATTGACCGGATTGGCGGAGCGGGCACCGGCCTGCCCGGGCACGATCTGATAGGCACCGGAAGCGGTCGGCACGACGGTGTAGCCGTGCACCCGCATGGTCGACAGGAAGACCTGGAAATACTGGTCGGCGGTCAGCGGTGCCTGGGAGGTGATGGTGACCCGGCCGCGCACATTGGGGTCGACGATGAATGTATAGCCGGTCACCGCCGAAACATCGTCGATGACGGCCTGGATTTCGGCCTGGTTGAAATTGACCACACTGTCCTGGGCCTGGACCTGGGCGGTCGGCATGGTGGCGAGGACGATCAGGGCGCACAGCGCCGTCAGGGCATGTTTCGCAGACAGGGTCATTGCGGAAGTGTCCTCGAAATGGTCAGGGGCAGGCCGCCCCGGGAAATGGAAAACTGGATGGACTCGCGGCCGTCCTCACGATCGAGCAGGCCGGAAAGGTCTTCGATGGCAGATACCGGCCGACCTTCGATCGCGGTCACGACATCGCTGACCCGCAAGCCGAGCACCGAGAGCATGGCCTCATTGCCGCCCTCGATGCGGTAGCCGGTCAATGTTTCGCCGCTGTAGAGGCCGCGCACCTGGAACAGGCCGGCCACATCTTCGACCCGGCCTCGACGGTCGGCCACGGGAGCGTTGACCGACGGGGCCGTGCGTGCCGACCCGGCCGGGTCTGCAGCGGCACGGGCCGCGGCGGCGTCCTCGGCGCGCAGGTAGAGCACTTCGGCAATGCCGCGGCGCGAGATGCGGACATGATCGACCAGCACGGCTTCCAACGTCACACCGTCGAGAATTTCCGCGCCGACGCGAAAGAAGCGCTGGCGGTTGTCCGGCGTCTGGATGATCGCGCCGCCGGCCTCGGCCGTGGCGCCGCGGCGCACACCGCGCAACACCAGGGCGAGCCGGGTTTCAGGGATTTCGGCCGGTATGGCGGGGTCTACCGCCGCGGTGCGCGGATCGGTGAACAGGCTGGCATCGCGCAGCCGCGACATGTCGGCGACATAGCTGCCGGCCGCCACGGTGCCGGCGCGGCGATCGAGGCTGTCCTGCTCGAAATCACTGGCGCTCGCGCCAAAGGCAATCAGCCAGATCAGACGGGCGGCAACGAAGCACAGTGCGACCAGGAGGAGGAATTCAGCCAGGCGGATAGCGAGACGGACCGTTGCGGGCACACCTGTCCGGCGCTCCCGTACCTGCCCCATTGTCCGCGTATGCGTCATCGCTTCCAGCGCCCGTTTGCATGTCCCGGGGCCGGGCACGCCGAGCGCGCCTGCTTCATCGGGATCGGTCCCGGATACACGCGCTGTACGTCAGTTTTACGACGGTTCGCCGTTAGTTTTACGACGTTTCGCGGTTAATCGTCGGGTTGTGAAAAAACGGGGCGAACCAGCCGGTCCGCCCCGTCTTCATTGGCTACCAGGTCCGGCTGACCGAAAGGCTCAGCGAGGTCCCGATATCATAGGTGTCGACCGGCAGTTCAACGCCGCCGGCAGACTGGGTGGCTTCATAATTCTCGCCCAGGATATTGCGGACGGAGAAACCGAAGTCCCAGTCATTCCCGCCCAGATCGAGGGTGCGGGAGTAGACGAAGTCGAGCGAAGCCGGCAGCTGTTCGGTAATCTCGGGGAGATTATCGGACAGGTTGGCCACGGCGCGCGAACGTTCACCCGTGTAGTTGTAGAGCAGGGCGCCGCGAGCGCGACCGTCGAAGGTTTCGAAACCGACCTGCAGGTTGAACAGGTGTTCCGACTGGCCTTGCAGGGCCCGGCCATCTTCCACGAAACCAGCGGCGTTCAGCTCGATCGCCGTCGGGCGGCCAAAGGCACCCTGGGCAATCGTCACCGTGCCATCCGCCGTCACTTCCGACTGGATGTAGGTGTAGTTCGTCTTGATGAACCACTCACGGTCATTGAAGAACGGCGTGTCCCAGCGACCCGAGAAGTCGAAGGACTTCTCGAACTCGAACTCGGCGCCCGTCAACGTCGCTTCCGGTGCGTTGATGAAGGAGGTGTTCAGCCCGTCACCGATCGGGATGATGTATTCCTCGACCGGGTTTTCCAGCACCTTGTAGAAGGCGCCGACCGTGACGAACTGGTCACGACCGAAATAGTATTCCAGGCGAGCATCGTAGCTCTCGATCTCGGTATTGACCAAGAACGGGTTGCCCTGGAAACGCTGGTCCGTATCGGTGTTGAAGAATTCGGCGAAGGCCAGCTCGCGGAATTGCGGGCGGGCGATCGACTGGGAATAACCGGTACGAAGCTGAAGATTGTCAGCGAAGGTCCAGGTCAGGGTCAGGGCCGGAAGGACGTAGTCCTCGCCGATCCGGGTTTCGAGCAGGCCGCTGTCCGCCGCATTTGCCGGGAAGGCAAAGGTGTCGACTTTTTGCACGCCCTCTTCAAAACGCGCACCCACAGCCGCACGGACAAAATCCGTCAGGCCAACATCGACGCCGGCATAATAGGCTTCGACGTGCAGGGTCCCGTTATAGGCTTCCGGGAAAGTCAGGCCGCCCGTTTCAACCAGACGCAGACGCGAGTCGACGATGTTCTGCTCGGCAAAGATATAATCGATGCGCGAGAACAGGAGATCCGCCGGGATGCCGTCCGAACCCTGTTCGAAAGCGAACTGGCGCGTATAGGCATCACGCTCGCGGGAGGTGTTGGAGTAGCCGGCTTTCAGCTCGGCATCCAGGCCCCCGAAGGACACTGGCAGGGCAAGGTCGAAACCGGCGTCCTGCGTATTGTCCTCGATTTCCGAGAAACGCGTGAAGTTGTCGTTGATGTCGCCTTCATACCGGTAGGTCTGCGGAACGACTTCATACTGGTAGTTCACGAAGCGCTGATAGGGCGCATCGCGGGTCGCCGTGGCGTCGGACAGACGCCAGTCGAGAGACAGGCCACCCAGGCTTTCGAACAGGTGTTCACCGCGAAGCTGGTTGAACAGGACCTGACGCTCGAACCACTCGGTGTAGTCACCACGCACAACGGCGGCCGAACCGGCATTGTACTGCTCTTCGATACGGGCCTCTTTCGAGGTCGAACGAAGCGCCATCGTCATGAAGGAGATGGAGTGGTCATTGTAGAAATCGACGCCGACAGACAGAAGGCCGGAGGCCTCGATCCGGTTTTCGGTGCCGTAGAAGTTGTTGATGCCTTCGCCAAGCGGGGCCAGACCGGTGCGGTCTTCGCTGGGCGGACCGTTTTCATAGATCAGCTCGTCGCCGGCGCCGATGGCACCCTTGCCGCGTTGGCCTTCACGGGTTTCCCAATCGTTGGAATAGGAAGCCGATGCCAGAATGCCGAGCGAGAAATTGTCGAAGTCGAACCGCTCGCCGGCTTCGAAGGAGATCGAGCCATTAGCGTCGGTGTCGATTTCCTGGACAACCCAGAGCTCGGAATTGACCAGCGAGCGGCCGATCGCCTGTTGCTGGTCGGCCGGCAGGTTGTTGCCGACGCGGGTCGTGTCGAAAATGGCGGCCAGTTCAGTCGGCATGTCGCGCAGACCGTCATCATAGCCCAGCCAATCGGTGTCGGAACCGCCATAGGTCAGGCCGTGATTGCCGGTTGTGACCGTATCGCCGCTGGCGCTGATCGAGACGCTGAAGAAGCGGTCGTCCGGCAGGGTGGCGGTTTCGATGCCGATCACGCCGCCGCCGAACTCACCCGGGAATTCCGGCGAGAACGTCTTCTGGACGAGGACGTTTGACAGCACGTTGGTCGGCAGGAGGTCGAGCGGAGCTGCACGGCGGAAAGGTTCCGGCGACGGCATCGGCGACCCGTTGAGGAGCGTGTTGGAATAGCGCTCGTTGAGACCGCGAACGATCACGAAACGGCCGCCCGTCGTGGACAGGCCGGTGACCCGGACCAGGGCCGCGGCGAGATCGCCGTCACCCGTGGTTTCGAAGTCGTCGATCGACAGCGAGGCGGCGACTTCCGACGTCACCCGGCGGTCATCAGGAATGTATTGGAAGCGGACTTCGATGACATCTTCATCATTGTCCTGGGCGAGGGCCCCGACCGGCACGAGCGTCGTGGACGCCAGCAACGCAGCCGAGAGCGCAAATCGTGTGGTTTTCATCTTCATCACCATGTGACTGCGATTGACAGACACCGTCTCCGGCCGGCCCGAAGGCCGACCGGGTCAGGCGGTTGCGTTACTGCGTGCGGCGGAAGGTCCAGCCTTGGTACCAGGTGTCGTTGGCATCCTCGACGGCGCCGATGTAGTCGACGTCGACGAACCAGCTGTCGAGACCATTGATGTCGAAGGCGGTGACCGCTTGTTCGGTCGCACCCGGCACGACACCGGCATTCCCCGGGATGAAGGCATAGCCCGTCATCGTGTGGGTGATCTCGGCATTGTTGGCCTGACCGAGGAACCAGGTCGAGAGATCGGTGGTGTCACCGGCGCTCTCATCGAAGTTCGTCGTACAGTCGAGAACGATCGACTGCATGATGATGTCTTCGTCGCCAGCGGCACCGGAGGCGCCGATACGGTCGAAGGTTTCCTGATCGTCGATGTCGAGGCAATCCTCGCCGAAGTCGACCACGATGCCGTTGTAGAGCTCGCCCGCCGTACCGGCCCGGAGCAGCATGCCCTGGTCCGATTCAGCTGCACCGCGTTCACCGATCAGGGTGAAGTTGGAGATGCGCGGGTTGGAGCGCGGCAGCAGGGTGTTGTTGGAACCGCGATTGTCGAACTCGAAGCCCTGGTCGGCGTCGTCGCCAGACTGGGAAACGATCACGAACTGAGCGCGACCAACCCAGCCATCGGTGTAGTCGAAGCTGTCATCGCGGATACCGGTCAGGACCAGGTGGCTCACATCGACCGCGCCGCCGAACATTTCGACGCCGTCATCGGCATTGTTGTGGACCTGGACGTAGTCGACTTCGGTGCCCGAACCGACGGCCTGGAAGGCAATGCCGTTGAGCTCGTCTTCATTGTTGATCAGGAAGCCGGCGTACTGCAGGCGGGTGTAGAAGATATTGCCCGAGTCATCGGTCGGCGTGGCGCCACCGAACAGGCCCGAAGAACCTTCACCCGACTTTTCACAATCGACCGTGCCGCCGGTTGCCGTACCATCGATACAGGCATTGATCGGTGCGCGACCATTGAGGATCAGGCCGCCCCACTGACCGCGGTCATTGGCGCCAACCGTGCCCTCGACATCCGAACGCGAGGTCAGCGTGACCGGTGCGGTACGGGTGCCGTTCGAGCGGATCGTGGAACCGCGGGTAACGACGATATAGTCGGAACCGGCCGAACCGAAGACGGTGACACCCGGATCGATGGTCAGCTCGACTTCGATGCCGGACGGCAGCGGGCTGGCCGGATCGGGGCCGCGGTCAACGCCGACGAAGACCGGTCCGATGAGCTCATACATCGAGCCACGGGTCAGGTGCAGATCGGACGTCACATTGCCGGAGATCTGGCAGATGCGCTGGCCGTCGATGATTTCGACCGATTCCGTGGTGCCCGTCGGACAGCCCGGATCGGCAAACAGGTTGAAGGTCCAGCCGGCAGCCCAGTTCGAGGCCGCAGTCTCTGCTCCCGAGAAGGCACCGATATAGTCGACATCGGTGAACCAGCTGTCGAGACCATTGATGTCGAAGGCCGTCACGGCCTGCTCGACCGGGCCCGGGAACACGCCGGACATGGAATTGTCGATCTCGGCATTGTTGGGCTGACCGAGGAACCAGGTCGAGATGTCGACCGGGTCGCCGGCGGCTTCCGCGAAGTTCTCGGTACAATCGAGAACGATGGACTGCATGATGAGGTCTTCATCGCCAGCGGCACCGGAGGCGCCGATACGATCAAAGGTCTCGGTGTCGTCGATGTCGAGGCACTGCTCGCCAAAGTCGACCACGATGCCGTTGTAGAACTCACCGGCGGTACCGGCGCGGATCAGCATGCCGTCATCCGACTCGGCAGCACCGCGTTCACCGATCAGGGTGAAGTTGGAGATGCGCGGGTTGGAGCGCGGCAGCAGGGTGTTGTTGGAACCGCGATTGTCGAACTCGAAGCCCTGGTCGGCATCGTCGCCGGACTGACGGACGAGGACGAATTGGGCGCGGCCGATCCAGCCATCGGTGTAATCGAAGCTGTCGTCACGGATGTTGGTGAGGACCAGGTGGCTGACATCCACCGTACCGCCGAACATCTCGACGCCGTCGTCGGCATTGTTCGAGACCTGGACGTAGTCGACTTCGGTGCCCGAACCGACGCCCTGGAAGGCAATGCCGTTGAGCTCGTCTTCATTGTTGATCAGGAAGCCGGCATAGCGGACCTGGACGTAGCGCAGGATGCCCGAATTGTCGGCCGGATTGTCGCCGCCGAACAGGCCGGAAGAGCCTTCGCCCGACTTTTCACAATCGGCAGAGCCACCGGCAGCCGTACCATCGATACAGGCATTGATCGGCGCGAAACCGTTGATGATCAGGCCGCCCCACTGACCGCGGTCAAGCGGTGCAGCCGTGCCTTCAATGTCCTGGCGCGAGGTGAAGACGACCGGCGAGTCCGAGGTACCGACCGCTTCGATGCGCGAGCCGCGGGAAACGACCAGGTAGTCAGAACCGGCCGCACCGAACAGGGTCGCGCCCGCGCCGATTTCCAGCGTCGCCGAACCACCGCCATCAACACCGACAAAGACCGGACCGGTGATGATCACGCCGGCATTGGCCGCGATCGTCGTGTTGGACGTGATGTTACCGGTGATCTCACAGGCATTGATCGTGATGTCGCCATTGGTGACAGACGTCTCGCGAACCGAGCCGGTGCCGCAGCCGCCGGCCGGGATCAGATCGATCGTGGTCTGGCTACCGCCACCACCACCGCCGCCGGTGCCCGGAGGCGTGCCGACATTGGTATTGCCTGGCGAGGAGATGGATGTATCCGCGCACGCCGCGAAAAACGCGCAGGAAATGGACACAAGCAGGAGCTTGCGAAAGTTTTGCTTCACCGACATGGAAGTCCCCCGGGAAAGGATGAATTTCAGCGACGACCGAGGGGACCCGTTCCGCCCCGATCACTCGGGAGGCGGGTAAACATCAGCATTGTTACGGCTGCATGACACTGCAGTTCTGATTCAGGACCGGATGCGACACGGCGGGCCTACCAGCACTGGGGACAGGGAGGGTCATGACCCGCTAGATGCTGTCCATGTTGAGAAAATCACCACGGTGGCAATTCCGCCACAAACGAAGCATTGACGTTTGAAATTTTTGTGACATTGCGGAATGTAACGCTTCGTTTACAGTCAATTCGGAAAATGCCGAAACATTATACTGAACAGAGCACTCCTTTTCTTTGATCCGGATACGGAATTATTTTGCGGGCTTGCCTAACCGGTAGCGATGCGCGACCGTCCAGGATCACGGATCCGATCCGCAAAGTGCGCCACTCCGCAGAGGGAGACCGCCATGCCGATACGAAAATTCAGCCGCCGCAAATTTCCCGCTTTACACACCCGGAAATTGACTTTAATCGCGCTTTTCCCGGCGGAGGTGACGATGCCGGATTGGGTTAACTGCTAACAGGGGGTCACGTGAATTGCACACGTACCATACTCCCCTGGACCTGGTCCGTTCGCGGCACGTAGAAAGTCCGGTCGTCTGTGTACGTCCGGACCGCGTTGCCGAAGCAGGGCGCTGGTTCCAGGACAATTTCCCGGGCGAAGTCCTCTACGCTGTCAAAGCCAACCCGGCGCCGTGGATTCTCCAGGCGTTGCACAAGGCCGGCACGCGCTTCTTCGACGTCGCCTCGATTCCGGAAATCCAGCTGGTGGCGGAGCATTGTCCCGACAGCCGCATGGCCTTCCTGCATCCGGTGAAAAGCCGCGAGTCGATCCGTCGTGCCTATTACGAGTTCGGCGTGCGGATCTTTGCGCTCGATTGCGAAGCCGAGCTGGCCAAGATCCTGGAAGAGACCAATCACGCTGACGACGTCACACTGATCGTCCGCCTGGCCGTGTCCAATGACGGGGCGATGTTCTCGCTGGCCGGCAAGTTCGGCGTGCCCGCCTATGAGGCCGCCGAGCTGATCCGCAAGGCGCGCGCCCATGCCTTTGAGCTGGGTGTCAGCTTCCATGTCGGCAGCCAGTGCATGCAGCCCTCCGCCTATCGTTCAGCCATGCTGGAAGCGAGCCGCCTGATTGTGCAGGCCGGTGTCACCGTCGACATTGTCGATGTCGGTGGCGGCTTCCCCTCGATCTATCCGGGCATGGTGCCGCCGCGCATGGACGACTACATCACCGCCATCGAAGACGCCTTCGAAGAGATGATGGTGCTGGAAAACGCGGACCTGTGGTGCGAACCCGGCCGGGCCCTGGTGGCCGAGGCCGAGTCGGTCCTCACACGCGTCGAGCTGCGCAAGGGTGACGCCCTTTATCTCAATGACGGCGCCTATGGCCGCCTGTTCGACGCGGCGCATGCGAAATGGCCCTTCCCGGTCCGCCTGCATCGTCCCCGCGCCAGCGGGCCACGCGACGAGGCCGGCGAACAGACCGCGTCCTTCCGCTTTTTCGGACCGACCTGTGACAGCCTGGACGCCATTCCCGGCCCGTTCGAACTTCCGGCCGACATCCGTGAGGGCGACGTTATCGAGATCGGCATGCTCGGCGCCTATGGCACCGCGCTGGCCACGGATTTCAACGGTTTCGGCACAATCGAACGCGTGGCGGTTGAGGATATGCCGTGGCCGTCTATGTTCGAAGCCCAGCCTGACCAAGCCGAAGACGATGACGCCAAGGTCATCAATTTTGCCCGCGCCCGCCGGCGCCGCCCGCGTCTGAAACGACGCGCCTGATCAATCGGGTCCGCTGACACGGGCCCGGGGAGACTTTCATGAGCGATAAATCCAACCGCAAGGCCGAGTTGCTGTCCAACCCGGTCGAACATATCGACATCACCGCCTTTGACGGCCGCCACATGATCGACGCCTGGGAGAAGATGTCCTTCACCTCGCGCGATGCGGCACGTGCCGCCCGCATCCTGGAACAGGCTGTCGCCGATCCGGATTGCTCGGTGATCCTGACCCTGGCCGGCTCGACGAGCGCTGGCGGCTGCATGCATGTCTGGCGTGACATGGTGCGCAACAACATGGTCGACGCCATCGTCTCGACCGGCGCCTCGATCGTCGACATGGACTTCTTCGAAGCCCTCGGCTTCAAGCATTACCAGGCCCGCGAAATCCCCGACGACCGCGAGCTGCGCGATCTCTATATCGACCGCATCTACGACACCTATATCGACGAGGAAGAGCTGCAGGCCTGCGACGCCGCCACACTGGAAATCGCCGACCTCCTGGAGCCCGGCCCGCGCTCATCGCGCTCCTATATCAAGGCGATGGGCAAATGGCTGGCCGACGGCAACGCCAAGAAGCAAGGCTCACTCGTCCAGGAATGCTATGAGCAGGGCGTGCCGATCTTCTGCCCGGCCTTCTCGGACTGTTCCGCCGGCTTCGGCCTCGTCAAGCACCAGGTCGAGCGGATGAAGGCCAAACAGCCCTATCTCTCGATCGACAGCGTCGCCGATTTCCGCGAACTGACCGACATCAAGATCAAGGCTGGCAAGACGGGCCTGTTCATGGTCGGCGGCGGCGTCCCCAAGAACTTCGCCCAGGACACGGTCGTCTGCGCCGAAATCCTCGGCGTCGAAGTCCCCATGCACGCCTACGCCGTCCAGATCACCGTCGCCGACGTCAGAGACGGCGCCTGCTCCTCCTCGACACTCAAGGAAGCCTGTTCCTGGGGCAAGGTCGACGTGGCGCTGGAACAGATGGTGTTTGCGGAAGCGAGCACGGTCGCCCCGGTGATTGCGTCGGACGTGTACCACCGGAGAGACTGGGAAAAGCGTCCCCGGCATCGGTATGGGGATATGTTCCAAGATTAAGCGCTTGGTTCTGCGTCAAAGAAAAAGCCCCGGCGGCGACGCCGGGGCTTTTTTTGTTGGGGGCAAATTTCGGTTGTCATCCCGGGCGAATGGCCTGCGCAAGCAGGCCGCAGACCCGGGACCCATACGCCCGGCGCTGCGAGCCTTCGCGACAATAGGTCCCGGATCTCCGCCCGGCTCGGGGCCGGGCATACGTCCGGGATGACAAGGGGGGAGCGTCGTGGAGCGACCAGGGCCAAATTACACCTGATACTCGAGAGCATCCTGACCGACTGGCTCAAACTCGACCCGCCCATCATCGAAATAGTTCACTCGAAAGACAAGGCTGTAGCCCTCCGGACCAAGCGCCCAGAATACAGCTGCACGACGCGCCTTAAGGCCGGCAAGCTTCTTGTAGGCGTTTCGGGTTTTGTCTCCGCTTGGCGGCTCTGAATGTGCCGGATCTGCGCCAAGCGCGTTCATGACGTCCAGCATCGCATCGATTTCGCGCCGACTTTTCTTGACTTCTCCGGCGATGAATTCCTCCGCCTCGCCCGGCAATCTAGCCACGAGGTCGAAGGCCCAATCAATGGACTGAGTTCCGATCTGCGCAACAGGCCAACCATGGTCATGGTGGAGCCGTGAAAGTCCGCCAAAAGTTATAATAGGCTCCAGCCATAACGTGTAGGGACGTGGCGAATAGGTTTTCCGCCCATCCCAAAACAATTGCTCAGTCACATGGCTAGCCGGAGCTGTGTAAGCGCCGGGCGACTTCCGCACGATCAATCCCGCTTCCCATGCTTGCAAGAAATAGCGCGCGTCTTCGTCTCCAATTCTAAGTGACGCCTCTTTGAAGCCTTCGGGCATACAATTGCGCTTCGCAACCCTACAAAAATCCGGGATCAATTGCTCACGGAGCAAAGCTTCGAAACTGGCTGTCCAATCAGCCATCAGAGCAGGCCAAGCTGCCGCATTGCAACGCACCAAACAATCCGCTCGGTTCCGGGTGGACCTCCATCCCAGATATACGCGCTATGCTAGGTATTTCCCGTCTCTCAAGAGCGGCCATGCTTCCTCGTAGGGCATAATGTTTTCATGTTTTGATCGCCAATGTGCGTCGATGCCGTCCCAGCCATTCCCTTTGAATTCGTGGTGACACTCGGGACAGACCTTCTTTTTTCTCACCGTCGATGTACCGCGGTCGTCATTATCGCTGCCAACCATGCCGCTCCCCGATCAAATCTGGATGGCAGATATAGCACTCACTCCGCACCCTGCGAGTTGAAAATTGCTCCAGAGCTTTCCCTTACTACCCATCTGCGGGGGGGAAGAGAGACGCCCGGTGCCGCCAACCTTCGCGGAAATGGGTCCCGGATCTCCGCCCGGCTCAGGGCCGGGCCTGCGTCCGGGATGACGGGCTATCGCGCTTGAAAAATGCACCGCGCTTTTCTTCTCCCCGACCGGGGAGAAGTGGCCCGCAGGGCCGATGAGGGGCGGCGCGTCGGCGCCCATTAAAAACTTTCCTTTGCGCCGCCTTGCGGCGCGCCCCTCACCCCCTGCGCGCTGACGCGCTCCGGGACCTCTCCCCGGTCGGGGAGAGGCGGCTTATCCCCGCCCTGCACCCCTTCACCGTCATCCTGACGGAAGTCAGGACCCAGTCTCGCACGCGCGATTTCGCCAAGCATGGCAACAGCTTGCCTCGCAGACCGGGCCCCGGCCTGCGCCGAAATGACAGTGTCTGAAGCGAAAAAATCACAAAACTTATCCGCCCCCCATCGGCGCCACCGCATAATCCCCGTTGTCCCGCGCTACTCGAGGCCCGGATTGGTGATCCGGGGGCGTTGGGAGTACGGAGCTCGTCCGGTTGCCTGGAAACACCGCCAGACCAACCCGGCGTGGCCATCGATGGGACGGCAGCACAAAGCTCGACTGCCTAACCCCATCGGTTTCGAGACGGGGCCGGTAACGGCCCTGACCAAATCTCCGTGTGCGGGGTACCACCGGTGCCACTCACATAGTCAAAGAAAACCGGCATCGGCCGGGCCCCGCACCCCTCATATCGCCAGGTGGCAACACCGTGGCGCGGGCAAACCTGCCCGACCCCTCCACTCATGCCATCACGAAAGGATAGCCCATGTCACGTCGCCTCCCCGCCCGCCATCGTCTGCGCAAACGCGCGGCGATCGTCCAGGCACGGCCGGCCGGGGAGGCCGCGGGCGCGCCGGAAACCGGCCGCCATTGCCTCGGCGCCGCCGCTCTGGCGCTGAATACAGGGGATGACCGGGCCGCGCGGGCATTGCTCGACCTGGCCAAGGACTTCATTGCCCAATCCCGGGCCGATGTGGCGCTGGCCCGCGAGCAGATCCGGCTGAATGACGAGGCCGAAGCGGCCCGGCGCTCGGCCAAGGCCGCCTGGTATAGAGCCGTCGGTGCCAGCATCGAGGAGGTCGAGATCGACCTGCAGATCGAAGAGGACGCCGAACGCATTCGCCGCGCCCGCCAGGCCGGCGGGCCGGTACCCAGGCCCCGCTGGGAGGCGAGCTGGGAGCTGGTTGATGGTCGCCGGGAAGGTGAAGGTGACGAGGCCGAGGACTGAACACCCAGCTTAATTGCATGGCTATCCTGCCCGTCCATGCGCGAAATTTTCCGTGACCTCGCTCGCTGTCCCGGTTATGCGGGCCTTGCAAACAGGAATGCCGTCATGCTCGAGATTTTCACCACAGCCCTCGTCACGTTTTTCGTGGCCATCGACCCGCCCGGTGTCGCGCCGATTTTTGCGTCGCTGACCAATGGCGCGCCCAAAGCGCACAAGCGCGCCATGGCGATCAAGTCGGTGGTGATCGCGACCGGCGTGCTGCTCGGTTTCGCACTGGGCGGTGGCTGGCTGCTCAACGCCATGCATATCAGCCTCGATGCCTTCCGCATTGCCGGCGGCGTGCTGCTCTTCCTGATGGCGCTGGAAATGATTTTCGAAAAGCGCACCGAGCGCCGCGAAGGCCGGGCCGAGACCATCATGGACGAGCATGACGCGCATCCGGAAATCTGGGATGACATCTCGGTCTTCCCGATGGCCATCCCGATGCTGGCCGGTCCCGGCGCGATCGCCACGGTCATGCTCTACATGTCGGATGCCAGTGGCTGGACCGAGCGCGGTGTCGTGCTGGGCGCGGCCGGTGTGATCCTGCTCATCTGTCTTATCACCTTCCTGGCCATCGGCCCGGTGATGCGGGTCATCGGCGACTCCATGGCCGCCATGATCACCCGCATCCTCGGTGTCATCCTCGCCGCCCTCGCCGCCCAATTCATCATTGACGGCATTCTCGGCGCGCTGGTGAACGCCCACTAGGGGCCGTCAGTCAGCGACCCGGGTCAGGGTCATCGACAGGGTCGGGAAGCAGGCGCCGGACGGATTGCAATACTGGCCGGTCTCGGTCCAGCTGGTCTCGTCATAGACGGCTTCAAAAGCGACATGACCGGTCGGGCCGAGCGGGATCGTCCAGTTGAAACCGCCATCCGTCATCACCATTTCATAGCTTTCCGGCCCGCCGGTCAGGGCCACGGCGAGCATGCGATAGCCGTCCTCACCGAGCGTGACATAGCCGCCCGCATCATGCACGGGGTCACCCTCTCGCCCGACGCCTGCGGGCGCATAACCAAGGCCGCGGATCATCACCGCGCGGCCGCCGCCGACGCTTTCGACGCGCTCGAAAATGTCGAAGGTTTCGCGTTCGCCGGTTTGCGTCATCGACCAGCCGGAGCCCTCCCACTCGCCGACCAGGCCGGCAAGCGCTTCACCGGGCAGTGGCTGGGCCGGTTGCGGGTCATCCTGGGCAAGGGCCGGGGCGGTGAGACCCAGGCTGGCCAGCAAGCTGATGAGGGCCAGGCCGGATCGGACCGACAATCCGGCTGGCAGGCGTTGTGTCGGCAAGTGATGGGTCCGGGCGATCAGGCCCAGCTTCGCATGAGTGGTACGCATCTCGATCTCCTCTGACGTATGCAATTGCACTTTACGTTACAAAGTTCTTTCGTGATACTGGATTGGGACATCTCCCGTCCACCCTCGCCGACGCCGCGCCCCGACCACGCGCTGTCGGAAACCAAGTGTTAGCCGATTTCTGCCATGGTGATGCCACAGAGGGGTCGATGATAACGACCATGCGGGGGTGTTGGAGGAATGCATGGGCTACAGCCTTGCCATGCTGCTCACTGCAGCGACCGTGACTGCCGGCGGATTGACCGCCTCCGCTTTCAGCCTGACCCAGGGACAGACTGACCAGGCCATCGCCTTTGGCTGGCCGGCCATTGCTGTCGCCTTTGTGGTGGTAATGTTGTTGCCGACCGGACGGCGCCGCCGTTCAGGACCGGGCGGGCACCGCGATCAGGACGAGCGCGGCGTGAACCAGGGCCCGTAGAGATCGGGACGCCGGTCGCGGAAAAAGCCCCAGGCCGCGCGATGGCGCTGCAGATGGTCCAGGTCGAACTCGCCGCTGACAATGCCGGTCTCGCTGCGACCGAGCTCGCTGACCTTCTCACCGGTATGACTGGCCGCGAAAGACGAGCCATAGAAGACCTGCCCGCCTTCATCGCCGATCCGGTTGGCCGCCAGGACCGGGATCACATTCGACACCGCATGCCCCTGCATCGCCCGCTGCCAGCGCGCCGCCGTGTCGAGACTGTCATCATGCGGTTCCGACCCGATGGCGGTCGGATAGAGCAGAACCTCGGCGCCCATCATCGTCATGATCCGCGCCGCTTCCGGGAACCATTGGTCCCAGCAGATGCCGACCCCGATCTTGCCGAATTTCGTGCCCCAGACCTTGAAACCGGTATCACCTGGCCGGAAGTAGAATTTCTCCATATAGCCCGGCCCGTCCGGAATATGGCTCTTGCGGTAGACACCCATGACCGCGCCATCGGCATCCAGCATCACCAGTGAGTTGTAGTAATGCGGCCCGTCGCGCTCATAGATCGAGACCGGGATGACCACGCCCAGCTCAGCCGCCAGCGGCTGCAGCGCCGTGACGCAGGGATGCTCCGTCGCCGGATACGCGGTGGCGAAAAAGGCCTCGTCCTGGACCTTGCAGAAATACGGACCCTGAAAGAGTTCCGGCGGCAGGATGACCTGGGCGCCCTGATCGGCCGCCTCGCGGATGAGGGCGGTGACGGTGGCGATATTGGCATCCATATCGGTGCCGAAAGCGGCCTGCAGGCCGGCCAGTTTGATCGTTCTTGCCATCGGGTCAGTCCTCTTCGAAGCGATCAAGCCAAGTGCCCGGCCCGTTGCCGGTCCGCAGATCCATCACTGTCGGCCACAGCCACCAGGCCGGACGATTGTCGGAATTCCACAGCGCCACAAAGGCGAAACCGGTCTCCGGTTCAAGCACGATTTGCGCTCCATAACCGGACAGATAGCCGGAATGCAAGACCAGCGTCCGCCCTTCCCAGTCATAGATGCGCCAGCCGAGTCCGTACCAGGTCTGATCGACCCGGGCCCGCAATTCGCCGAGACGCCGGGTCTCGCGCAGCGTGTCGGTCAGCGGCGAATGGATGCGGCTTCGCACCGCATCGGACAGGCCGGGCCGTGTGCCCAATTGCAGCTGCGCCCAGACAATCATGTCCTCCAGCGACAGGTTGAGCCCCGAGGCCGAGGGGATGTCATCATAGGGCGTAACCGGATCACCCGGCAGATTGATCACCCGGCGCCAACCGCTGTGCGGCCGCGCCCAGGACGGCGCGGCAGTCAGGGCGGCGGTGCCGACCGAGGCGCCCGGCAATCCGAGCGGTTCGATCAGCCGGGCGCGCAAGGCGGCAGAGAAATCCTCACCGGTGGCTTGCGCGACGACACGCTCCAGCGCCGAAAAGGCGATGTTCTGATAGGTATAACAATCCCCCACCGGACACATCAGGTCGACGCTTGCCAGGCGTTGGCGAATACGGTCCGGGGCCTGACCGGCCTCCAGATCGAGATCATAGGCGTTGGGCGGCAGGCCGGTGCGGTGGCTGGCAATCTCCTCCAGCGTCGGCTGGCGGTCTCCACGCAAGCGCAGGACGTCGCCGGGGACGGGCGCCGACAGGTCGACCAGCCCCTCCGCCTCAAGCAGGCCCAACAAGGTTCCGGTGAAAGTCTTGGAGACCGAGGCGGCCCGGAACAGGGTTTGCGGCGTCACCGCCTCGCCGGACCCGGCCGCGGTCTCACCGTGGGTGTAATAGAAGACGGGTTCGCCATCCTCGATCACGGCCGCCACCAGGCCGACAATCCGGCGATCGGCCATGGCCGCATCAAGGCGGGCTTGGAGGGTCTCCAGATAGGGGTAGGTGACCGGCGCGGCGGCGGGGTCAGACGGGCTGACCGGCTGGGCGCTCGCGGCACCGATTGCAACAGGCAGGCTGGCGAGACAGAACAGGGCTGTCAGTGTGGATCGGATCAATCCTCATTCTCCGGCTTGGTGACAGGTCACACAGTGGAACGCCCCTCCACCGGTGAGTATGGCACGCGCCGAGGCGCCGACCACCTCATGATCCGGAAAAATTCCACGCAGGGCCGTCACCGCCGCCTCACCACCCGACGTGCCATAGACCGGGACCACGACATGGCGCGGCCCGATGACCCAATTCATGTGGCTGGCCGGCACCACTTCGCCATCACCGAGATCAACCCGGCCCGGCGAGGGTATGCGGCAGACCTGCAGGTGGCGGCCGCGGGCGTCGGTCATCCCGGCGAGCTGGCGCGCAATGGCCTCGAGCACCTCGACCTGCGGGTCGTCATCGCCCCACGGACTCTGGCAGACCACCACGCCGGGACGGGCGAAGCGGACGATATTGTCGATATGGCCATCGGTGTGATCGGCGACCAGGCCCTCATCGATCCACAAGACCTTGTCGACACCCAGCGCCTGTTTCAGCACGGCTTCGACGTCGGCTTCGCCAAACCCGGGATTGCGGTTTGGATTGAGCAGGCATTGCCGCGTGGTGATCAGCGTGCCCTCACCGTCAAATTCCAGCGCGCCCCCCTCTGCGACCAGGTCGAAGCGGCGCTCTACAGCCCCGGCCAACTCAGCGATGACACCGCCGATCGTGTCGTCGCCGGGCAGCTCATACTTGCCGCCCCAGCCATTGAAGCGAAAGCGCACTGCCACCGGCTCACCATGGTCGCGCAGGAAGACCGGGCCGGTATCACGCGCCCAGACATCGCCAAATGCGGCCCGGACAACGCGGGCCCGGTGCCCCAGCGCGCGCTTGGCTGAAGCTTCGGCCTGAGCTGTCGAGGCAAGGATTGTGAGATCCAGCGTCACCCCGGTCGCCGACGGCGCGACCACAGATTTCAGGAAGGCCGCGAACTCGGCCTGGGCCGGTTCGAGATTGTCCTCCCACAGCTCGGCATCGGACGGCCAGCAGGTGAACAGGCGGGATTGGCGGGCGGTTTCGTGGGGCAGGTCTGTCGTCATGGCGCGCAATTATCACGCAGACCCGGGATTGGCGAGCGGCAAAAATGACGGGGGCAGGCGCAAAAAAGAAGGGCGACCCGAGGGCCGCCCTTCCAGACTTTGCAGTCGCTGGCGTTCTTAGAACTCGTAGCGGATGCCGACGCGGATCGAGTACAGCGAGCTGCCACGGCTGGCCGTGGAGTTCGCGTAAAAGTCGTTGAAGGCATTGAAGCGATACACGCAGGAGCCGGCCGTGGCGCAGCTCGTACGCGGCGCGTCGCCGGTCAGGGCCGTGGCACCGTCAACACCGTTGGCGGCAACATCAGCCGCCGTCACGAGGTCGGCAGTGACGATCGGCGCCTGGCTGTACGACGGACCATTGACCTGGGTGCCCCACTCGTCATTGAGCAGGTTGGCGACGTTGAAGATGTCGACCACCATGTTGAGGCGGTTGTCACCGACCCACTGGTCAACCGCGCTGGAGAAGAACGGCAGTTCCTGCTGGATGCGCAGGTCCCACTGTTGGTTCCAAGGCGAGGTCAGCGAGTTTTCTTCGAAGATCTGGCCACGGGCGACGCCGTTGCCATCGATCATGGCATCGAAGCCGGCGAGGTCGAAACCGGACGCGTAGACAACATTGCTGTCGCTGGCGGTCGGGATGTACAGCAGATCGCCATCATACGGGCTCTCACCCTGGCCGGCACGGCCGAACAGCGGGTTCGAGGAGCTGACGTTGAAGTTATAGCTGTACGGAGAACCCGAGGTGAATTCACCGATCAGGTCGAGACGGGTGGTCAGGTCACCGAAGAACTCGGTTTCGTACCAGAAGGCCGTCACGAAACGATCTTCGACCTGGTAGATCGACGTGGCTGCCGAAACATTGTTCCGGTCAGACGTCGTCTGCGAACGCCAGGACGAGATGCCGCGCGAAGACGTGTCATACAGGGCGGATTGAACGTCCTGGTAGGCATAGGACACGTTGAAGCCGAGGCCGTTTTCATACTCTTTCGACAGGGCCAGCGTGAAGACATGGCTCTCACCACCATCCGCATTGGACAGCATGGTGAGGTTGGCTTCATTGAGGTCGTCGAGGTCGGCGTAGATCGGACGGCCGTCCGGAGCGACACCCTGGGTGTAGCCAAGCTCAAGCTGAGCCAGGTTGCGCCAGGCGAAGCCGTCTTCGGCCTTCGAGTACAGGTACTGCGCCGTGAAGACGTAGTCGCTGCCGAAGTCGAGGCCACCGAACACCATGTCGAAGCTCTGGTCGAGACGCAGAGAAGCGCGCCAATCGGCCGGAATTTCGAAGTTCGGGTCGATCATGTCGATCGAGACCGGGGCTTGCGAAGCAACGTCGTCGAGCAGCGCCTGCGGCACCGTCAGGCTCGTGATCGTCGCGTTGTCGAGACGCGAGTAAACCGTCGGGGTCTGGAAGGCGTTGGAGGTCCAAACCAGCGGCGAACCACCGGAGAAGAGACCGAAGCCACCGGAAACCGTCGTGCGGTCAGCGGCATCCCAGCGGAAACCGGCACGCGGCATCAGGATGTCTTTGCCATCCAGGTTAGCAGCCGTGTCACGACCATAGAGGCCGGCGATGACCGGATCGGAATACGGCTCGTCGTCCTGGCTGTAACGCTCGTAGCGGATGCCGAAATTGACCGAGAAATCATCACGCAGCTGCCAAGTATCTTCGGCGAACAGCGTGAAGCGGTCATAGCCCCAGCTGGAAGCACCGTCGAGGGCGTTATTGGTGGTGACATTGCGGTACTCGACGCGGCCGATGCCGTCGATCAGGTCCTGCGGGGAAGCAAAGGTGAACTCGCCGTTGGACTGCTGACCGAAGAGGTTGAACAGGTCGAACTGCTCGTACTCACCGCCGACCGTGAAGACGTGCTCGTTCCAGGTGTAGTCGGCAGAACCGAACACGACGAGACGGGTGTCGTTGTACTCGTTGCCGTGGCGGTAGATGTCGCAGCCGGCAACCATGTTGTTGAGGTCGTCCGTCGCGAGGCCTTCAAGCGGGGTGCCGACGAGCTCGGCAACGTCCCAACCGTCGAAGGAGAGTTGCGGCTGGTCGGAACCGGCACCACAGCTCTGGCTCTTGACCAGCTCGGTGTTGGAGATCCGCAGGGTCGTGGAGAGGTTTTCCGACCAATCCGAGAAGACCTGCAGGGTCATGGCTTCGACTTCAACCGGAACGCCGTAGAAGGCGGTGTCGAAGTTGTAGGCCGAGGTCGACGTGTCGACTTCCTGGGTGTTCTGGTAGGTGAACGAAGCGCGGTGGTCTTCGTTGATGTTCCAGTCGAACTTGGCGAGAAGGCGCTCGGAGGTCGACGGGTAGGATTCCTGCAGCGGACGCGAGCCGATGTCGAAACCAAGCTCATTCTGGACCATCGTGTTGAGGGTCGTCCAGAAAGCCGGGTCGATGCCGGCGTTTTCATAGGTCGCCGAACGATCGGTCGGAGCCGCAGCGGTATACTCGTCGTAGGAGACCAGGAAGAACAGCGTGTCTTCGATGATCGGACCGGAGATCGAGATGCCGTACTCTTCTTCTTCGTACGGAACCGACGGGACGAAGGTGCCGTCCGTGACATTGCCACGGAAGTCTTCGTCAGCGCGGTAGTAGAAGGCAGCGCCGTCGATCTCATTGGTGCCCGAACGCGTCACGACGTTGACCAGACCACCCTGGAAGTTACCCGAGGTGACCGAGTATTCGGCGGCGACGACAGAGGCCGACTCGACGATGTCGATATTGATCGGCGAACGGCTCGTGGCATAGGTGTTCGAACCGAGGCCGAAATTGTCCTGCTGCAGCGAACCGTCGATGGAAACGGCGTTGAAGCGCGGCGACTGGCCGGCGATCGACATGAAGCTTTCGCCCGACTGCGAAACCAGCGGGTCGAGGCGCAGCGTGTCGATCAGGTCGCGATTGAGCGACGGCGCGTTGGACACGTCACGCGAGGAGAAGGACGAACCGACGCCATTGTTGAGGTCCATCGAGTTGATCGCCTGGCCGGTCACGGTGATGACATCGGTGGTGGCGGAGGAAAGGCGGATGCTGATCGGAGCTTGCGAGCCCGGCTGCAGCATCAGGTTGTCGATCACGTCGCCTTCAAAGCCTGGTGCGGACACGAACAGGCGGTAAGGACCACCAACGCGGAGGCCGGACGCGAAGAACGAACCGGTACCGGTCGTCGTGGCGGTCTCGGACGTGCCGGACGGAAGGTGGATCAAGGTGACCGAAGCACCGGACACCGGCGCGCCGGCTTCAGAAATGACCGTGCCGCGCAGTTGCGACGACGTCACCTGAGCATGAACAGCAGCCGGAGCTGCGGCCAGCAGGGCGATAGCCGCCGTGCCGAGAGAAAGTTTCTTAGTAAAAGACATTGAGCATGTCCCCCGATAAACCGAAGAGCGGGGAGGGTTCCCCGTACGAAGCAGGGGCCGTCTACGCCGACCGGTCGAACTTTCCAAGACAGCTGGGCGAAGCTTTTGTGACAGCGTCCGGGTCGCACGCGAGTGAGGACGGCGTTCGCAACCGCAACAAATCGCAAGATGTGTGTGTGCAGCCGCACAAAACCTCAAAATCCGCCACTCGGGAATTCAGACCGCGGCTTTTTTTATCCACGCGGCCCTTTACGGTCGGAGTCGAAAAGCGCATAGGCTGCGGCGAAAATGTAACACTTTTTGGCAGCTTCCGGACCCGACATGACCGAGTCGCACACATCTTCCTTGCCGAGTCGAATCTCGTGGCGACACGCTGCGCTCTTGCTGATCGCCGGTTTTGCGATCCTGCGCATCCTGGCCCTCGCGGTCAGTCCGGTCTCGCTCTATCAGGACGAGTCCCAATACTGGGTCTGGTCGCGCGTTTTCGACTGGGGATACTATTCCAAGCCGCCAATGATCGCCTGGTTGATCGGCCTGTCGACCAGCCTGTTCGGCGACAGTGATTTTGCGATCCGGCTGCCGGCCCCCCTGCTGCATACCGCAACCGCGATTTTCCTGATGCTCAGCGCCCGGCAATTATGGGGTGAACGGGCCGGCTTCTGGGCCGCCACGCTCTACCTCACCATGCCGGCTATCTGGTTGTCCGGCTTCGTGATCTCAACCGACGCCGTCCTTTTCAGCGCCTGGTCCGGCGGGCTTTACGCCCTGCTGCGCCTGCGGGCCGGTGGCGGTTGGGGCGCCGCCATCGGGCTGGGCGTCGCGCTCGGCTTCGGCTTCCTGTCGAAATACGCAATGATCTATTTTCTGGTCTCGACCGGCCTCGCCCTGGTGTTCGATCCAGCCGTACGTCGCGCCCTGCTGAGCCCGCGTGGCGGCATCGCGGCGGCGATCTTCCTGCTCCTGCTGGCGCCGAACCTGGCCTGGAATGCCGCCAATGACTTTGCGACCGTCAGCCATACCGCCGCCAATGCGAACTGGGGCAGTGACCTCTTCCATCCGGGTGAGCTGATCGAGTTTGTGGTGGCCCAGCCCGGCGTGTTCGGCCCGCTCACTTTCGGCGTCCTGGTGACCGTGTTCTGGTTGACCGTCACCCGCTTCCTGCGCATCGACCCGGACCAGCGCCTGCTGGTCCTCTATGCCCTGCCGCCGCTGCTGGTGGTGACCGGACAGGCCTTCATCTCCCGCGCCCATGCCAACTGGGCCGCGGCCACCTATGTCGCTGGAACCTTACTGGTCCTGGCCTTTCTGTTGCGCGGTGCAGCATGGCGTCGCTGGGCGCTGTACGGGTCGATCGGACTGCACACGCTGATCGGCCTGTTTGCAATCGCGCTGGCGGCCAGCCCGGCCCTGGTCGAAGCACTCGGCGCCGGCGATGCGACCAAGCGGATCCGCGCCTGGGACGTGACCGCCGAACGGATCATTGCTGCCGCCGAGGCCGACGATTACGCGCTCATCGTGTTTGATGATCGCAACACCTTCCACCAGATGCAGCGCTACGCGCCACAGCTGGACGGGCGGACTGCGATGTGGCTGCGCCATGCCGGTCCGACCAACCATGCCGAGGATGTCTGGCCGCTGGACGAGGATCCGCAGGGCCGGCTCCTGATTGTATCCAACCGCCCGCTCGAAGTGCCGCGGCTGCGGGAAGACTTTGCTGTCTTTGAACCGGTCGGCACGCTCGCCATTCCGCTCGACGGTCCCTTCACCCGCGACTTTTCCCTTTGGGTCGCTGAGGGTCATCAACGGGTCGAGCGCGACGAAGCCTATGAAATCCGATGGCAGGCGCATGACGCGGCTGACGACACCACGCCGGTGCGCGGTTACAGCGGCGGGGACGAATAGGGGCCTTCCGGCAGCCCCAGCGCCAGTGTGAGATTCTGCATCGCCTGCACGGCCGCCCCCTTGAGGAGATTGTCCAGGGCGGTCACGACGACCAGCTTGCGACCGCTGTCGTCGAGCGTGAAACCACCGATCACGGCGCCCGGCTGCAGCGCTGCGTCGCGCACTTCCGGGATTCCGTCGATGATTGTGACCAAGGCCTCGCCGGCATAGGCGCGGGCATAGAGCGCCTCGACCTCGGCCAGCGTCATCGGGGCGTCCAGTGTGAGATGCGTGGTTGCGACAATACCGCGAAAGAAAGCGGCCACATGCGGGCTAAAGCGCACGCCTTCACCGCTGTGACGCGCCATTTCGCGTTCGTGCAGATGCCCGCTCAGCGCATAGGGCATCAGATTGTCGGCCAGCGCCGCCGTGTCATTCTTGCGCGACGGCGTCGTGCCGGCGCCGGAATAGCCTGACACGCCAAAGACATGTGCATCGCCGACAAGGCGGCCGCGCAGCGGCGCGATCGCCAGCTGACCGGCCGTGGCATAACACCCCGGATTGGCGATCCGGGTGGCCCCGGCCAGCCGGTCACGGCCATGAATTTCCGGCAGGCCATAGACCCAGTCATCGTCAAAGCGGTAGTCCGCTGACAGATCGACAATCACGGTGTCGGGCGAGATCGCCGCAACGAAAGGCGCGCCGGCTCCATTGGGCAGAGCCAGGATGACGGCATCGACGTCGCGAGCGCCGACCGCCGCCGGTCCCAATGCCTCGAAGACCAGATCCGTCGTGATCTCCGGTGCCATCTCGGAAACCCGCTTTCCGGCCCATTCGCGCGAGCTGGCGAAAACCAGCTCCAGGTCATCGCGCCCGGCAATCAGGCGCAGAAGCTCGCGTCCGGTATGGCCACGCGCGCCGACCAGGCCGACCCGCCGGGCACTCATAACGGTGCCTCGAGCGTCGGCGGCAGGGCAAACGCTTTCTCGACCACGCCGGTGATCGAGGCCGGATCCATGTTGCCGCGCCAGAACACGGTCCACTCATCGCGCCGGATCGCGCCGTCGCATTCCTCGAAATAGAAACCATTGACCGGGTTGGCTGTGCGTGAGCGCCAGATCATTTCCGGCGCATAATCGACCAGACGGTGCCAGACCGTCCGCCCCAGCCCCTCACCGCGCGCCTCGTCGAGCACGGCGAATTTGTCGAGATAAACATAGCCATCCAGCCGCGTCGTGATGGCTGCAGCACGATAGCTCTCGGTGACAAAGGCCCGGTCAACGACGAGGTCGTCCCAGTAACCGGCCACGGTCTGGCGCCCGAAGGCGGTGCGGACCAGCGTATCGAGACGATCGAGATCGAGTGCGCTCTTACTGTCAGCCGCCACAATGCGCTCGCCGCGACGGATCAGCGTGCCGGCCCCCGCATGGGTGAAGAGTTCGCGGGCCAATTCTGCCGGACGGGTGATCGAGACCGAGGAGGAGAGCGGCAGATCGTCGAGCAGGCGCTTGATCTCCTCCAGCTTCAACCGCATGCCGCCATTGACCCAATCAGCCTGCATCAGGTCGGCAAAATCAGTCGCCAGATTGATCGAGGACAGGATATCGCCATCCTCGTCCAGCAGTCCGCCGGTACCGGTCAGGAAGACCACCTTGTAGGGCTGCAGCGCATGGACCAGAGCGCGCACGGCGACATCGGCATTGATGTTGACCAGCGTGCCGTCCGGTGTCTCGCCGAGACAGGCCAGGATCGCGGCTTGGCCGGCGCGGGCCGCCGACCCCACCAGATCGAGATGGATGCGGCTGGGCTCTCCAACCCGGCCGAGGCGGGCGGCATCGACGATATCGGCTTCGAACACGCCGCGCGGCACAGCCGCAGCACGACCACCCGCATCGCGGATGGCATCGACCAGGGTCAGATTGGCCTGTGTCAGCGTATCGCGAATGATCGGGATGGCGGCATCGCGGGTCACCCGCAAACCGTCGATCCGTTCCGTGGGAATGTCGGCGGCGGCGAGCGCCGCATCAAGCTGCGGACCGCCGCCATGCACCACCACCGGGGTCAGGCCGACCGTCTGCAGGAAGGCCAGTGCCGAAGCGAGGCCGTGCAGATCATCCTGGATGACAGCACCGCCGACCTTGATGACGGCAAAGCGCTCCTGGTCGATGCCGGAGAAGCGGTGCAGGTATTCACGGATCTCCTTGCCGTCGCGCATGTGCGACAGCAATTGCACAATCGTCTGGCGAACCCCGGGTGCGTTCGACGTCATTCTGCACCTCCGGCTTGGGCCGCCAGGGTTTCCATCACCGCCATCTGCACCGGCAGGCGATTGGCCGCCTCCTCGATCCCCATGAAGGCCGGACTGTCGACGACGGCATCGGCGATCTTCACATTGCGGCGCATCGGCAGGCAGTGGCTGACGGCGGCCTTGTTGGTCAGCGCCATCTTCTCCGGCGTGATCATGAAGTCGGCACCCTTCGCCCGCAGCGGCGCCTCGTCGCCCCAATTGCCGTAAAACGGCAGCGCGCCCCAGCTTTTGGCATAGACCATATCGGCGCCATCATAGGCCGCCTCGACATCGGTCGTCAGCGTCACCGAGCCGCCGCCCTCGGCGGTAAAGCGTTCTGCCGCCGACATGTAGCGCTCGTCGAGGCGATAGGCCTCATCCGGCACCAGGATGCGGACATTGGCGCCGAACTTGGAGGCGATCAGCAGAGAGGAATTGGCCACCGCCGTATTGAGCGGCTTGGGGTGCGGCACCCAGGTCAGGAGATAAGTCTTGTCGGCAATCGGACCCATCCGCTCCTGCAGGGCCAGCATATGGGCCAGCTCCTGACAGGGGTGGACGATGGTTTCCATGTTGATGACCGGCACGGTCGCGTGCTTGGCAAACGCCTCGATCAGCGGGTCCTCGCGCTCGGACTGCCAGTCCTTGAACTCGGGGAAGCAGCGAATGGCGATCAGGTCGACATAGGAGGACAGGACACGCGCCGCCTCGCGGACATGCTCTTCCTTGTCGCCATCCATCACCGCGCCATCACCGAATTCCATCGGCCAGGTCGCGCCCTTGGCGTCCAGCACAATGGCGTGGCCGCCCAGACGCTGCGTGCCGATGTCGAAGGACGTCCGGGTGCGCAGCGACGGATTGAAGAAGACCAGCGCCACCGACTTGCCTTCGAGCGATCGGCTCACCGCCCCGGACTTGAAAGCACTGGCTCGGTCGAGCAGGCCCTGAAGTTCGTTACGTGTCCAATCTGCGGTCGAAAGGAAATGGCGCATGTCGGGGTCTCTTCGAAGGTTGGCAGGCATGAAATTGCAAACACCCGGCCCAGGGGCCGGGTGTTATTGCGTGACATATGCCTGATCTTCGAGCGAAGCAAAAGACCCTTCGCATCAGCCTCAATTTGTCTCGTCGGCATCATCCTCGGGAACATTGGTGCAAACTTGTTCGCGACGATTCGTACCCAGAACCGGCTCCGACGTGCATACGCGACGCATACCCTCCGGCGCGACCGTTTCGAGAAAACGCTCGCGCGGAGACTGTCCCTCATAATCCGTGCCCTCATAGGATGCACAGCCGGACGCCATCAAGGCGAGAACGCAAATCAAACCGAGACGCTTCATGTGGAATACCCCTGACCACCAAGCCACCCGTTTTTCTCTGATACGGCATGGCAACAAAGCGCGCGAGATTAGAGATTTGACCGACACTGCCAAGACACGCCGCTGAGCATTACGCGATTGTAATTTTTGTGTCTGACGTCGCGCCCGGGCAGATATGGCCTTTGGCCCCGTCTTGTGGAACAAGCCGGTGATCACTGGATCTGAGGCTCGCCATGTCCGTTCTCGCCGTCATTCCCGCCCGTTTCGGATCGACCCGTTTTCCCGGCAAGCCGCTGGCCATGATCGCCGGCCGGATGATGGTCGAGCGCGTCTGGCGCATCGCCGCGGCAGCGCCCGGTGTCGACCGGGTTGTGGTTGCCACCGACGATCAGCGGATCATGGACGCGGTCGCAGCCGCCGGCGGCGAGGCCGTCATGACCGATCCGGACTGTCGCAACGGCACCGAACGGGCGCTGGACGCGGTGAAGCGTCTGACCAGCGACGCCGATATCGTCATCAACGTCCAGGGCGACGCGCCATTGATCCCGCCCTGGGTGATCGGCGGTGTCGCCGAAACCCTGCGCGCCGACCCGTCGCTGCAAATGGCAACGCCTGCGATCGCCCTGCCCGCCGAGACCGAGGCCCGCATGCGCGCCGACAAGGCCAACGGGTCAGCCTCGGGCACCACCGTCGTCTTCAACAAGGCGATGGATGCGATGTATTTCTCCAAGAATGTCATCCCCTTCCGCCGCAAACCGAACGAGGGTGCGCCGACCTACCAGCATATCGGCCTGTACGGCTATCGCCGCGATACGTTGGAAGAGCTGGTGGCGCTGGAGCCGACCCCGTTCGAGCTGACCGAGAGCCTGGAACAGTTGCGGGCGCTCGAGAACGGCATCCCGATCCGTGTTGTGCTGACCGACTATCGCGGCCGTTCGGCCTGGTCGGTGGACGCGCCGGAAGACGCCGTCCGGGTCGAGGGCATAATCGCCGCTGAAGGCGAGCTGGTCTGATGGGACGGATCCTGCTCGCCCGCCATGGCAATACATTCGGCCCCGGCGACACACCGGTCTGGGTCGGGGCAAAGGAAGACCTGCCCCTGGTCGAGAGCGGTGAGGCGCAAGCCCGCGCGCTGGGTGAGGCCCTGAAGGCGGCGGGCGCCATCCCGGCCCGCCTGATCTGCGGCCCCCTCAAGCGGACCCGCCGGGCGGCAGAGATCGTCGCCGGACTGACCGGCTTTGCCGGCGAAATCGAGATCGACACCCGCTTGACCGAGATCGATTACGGGTCCTGGGGCGGCAAGTCGAATGATCAGATCATTGCCGAATTCGGCCAGGAAGCGCTGGATTGCTGGGACAAGCGCCACACCCGCCCGGACGGGGTCGACTGGTCACCGTCAAATGCCGAGCTCAAGGCCAACGCCCTCGCCGCCATGGCCGACGCGGCATCAACCAGGGGCCTCGCCCTGGTGATCACCTCGAACGGCATTTTGCGCTACATGCACGCGGCACTGAGCGGCGATGATGGCAATGCCAAGGTGAAGACCGGCAATCTGTGCGCCGCCGAACTCGACAGCGCGACCGGATCACGCCTGTTCTGGAACGAGAAGCCGGACGCCGACCTCATCACCCGACATTTCAGCTGATCAGTCGACCTGACCCAGGAAGGCTTCAACCGCCTGCCACGCTTCCGGCTCGGTGATGAAAGGCGCATGCCCGACATCGGGCACCTCGACCGTCGCCAGGTCAGGCTTGCGGCGCTTCATCTCAGCCACGGTTGCCGGCGTCAGCAGATCGGATATGCCACCGCGCACGACCAGGGTCGGTATGTCGGCAAAGGGTTCCCAGAAGGACCAGAGATCGGGCAGCGGCCCGCCCTCATCCATCTGGCCGACCAGCGCCCCGTCATAGGCCAGCGCGATGCTGCCATCCTCCCGCTCGACCCAGGTCTTGCGGGCAAAGTCTTCCCAGAAAGCCGTATCGCCATCACGCTTGGGAAAGGCCGCGAGGTTGGACAGACGTGTGCGCGCCGCCGCATCCGCCCAGTCCGTGACCGGATCGCGGCTCGAGACATTCGACTTGATCCGGTCGAGCCCTTCGGTGGCGATTTCCGGACCGATATCATTGATCACGGCGGCAGCGACCAAGCTTGGCTGCAGGCTGGCGATGATGAAGATCATCAAGCCGCCCATCGACGTCCCGACAAAGACCGCGCGCGACAGGCCGATCGAAGCCAGCAGTGCCATCACGTCCCCGGCATAGGTCGGTGGCTGGTACCGCGCGACCACCGGATCATGATCGGATTGGCCGCGACCGCGCGAGGAGATCGAAATCACCCGCCGGCCGGTTGCCGCGACCATCGGCGCGAAATCCTCGAAATCCCTGACATTGCGGGTCAGACCATGCAGGCAGATGACCGGCAGGCCGGTCTCCTCGCCCATGGCCGGATAGTCGCGCCAGTGAATGCGCGGACCATCCGCAGTCTCGAAGAAATGATCGGTGAAGTGCGCGTCAGCCATCAGGACGGTTCAGCCTCCGTCGGCAGTTCGGCCTGCGGGACGGGGACCGTGTCTGGATCTTTTTCCCAGTCGCGCTCAAGCGTGCGGGCGGCGACGAAGAACAAAATTGCCGCAACGATATAGAGCAGCGACCCTAGGAGAATGGAATAGCGGAGCGACTCCTCCCCAAAGGTCGGCTCGAGCATTGTCGACAATTTTCCGAGCACGTAAACGCCGACACCGATGCCAAGCAGGTTATTGATTAGCAGGAAAATCGAGGATGCAGTCGCGCGCATGCTGGGGCGGACCAGATGCTGGAACGCGGACAATACCGGTCCGAGCCACATCAAACCGAGAGCGGTTGGCACCAGGAAAAGAACCGAGGCGATGTAGATATTCGGGGCCAATACAGCTGCCACGTAAAATGGAAATGTCAGCAGGAATGCGAATGCCGGTACCTTTGCATAGGCAGATTTCTTTGCTTTTCCGAGCCGGTCCCCAAGAACCCCCCCCATCAAAATTCCGATGCATCCACCAACGAACAGGATGCCGCCGAATAGCCAGCCGCGATCGACAAGGCCCAGCCCGTAACTGCGAGCGAGGAATGACGGGATCCAGAAGAAAATCCCGTATCCCATCATGGACGAACAGGACGCGCCCAGAACGAGGAACCAAAAGCTTGGCTTCTTGGAAAGAAAGCCGAGAACCGTCGGGAGGCCAGGCGCCTTCGTCCCTTCGCTGACCGGTCGTGGCGCATCATAAACGCCACGCTTGGGCTCTTTGACTGTCAGCCGGAAAATCGGTGCCAGAATGACGCCCGCGACACCCACAATGATGAAGGCTGCGCGCCAATCGAGTCCGTCGCCAATCGCTCCGCTGGCAATCAGTGCCCCGGCGATGACCCCAAATGCGCTGCCGACAGGAATGCCCAGCGAGTAAAAAGCAAGGGCCCGTCCCCGCTGGTCGGGTGGAAAATAGTCAGCGATGATCGAGTAGGCGGGCGCAACACCGCCAGCCTCACCAATACCGACGCCCATCCGCGCCAGGAACAATTGGGTATAATTTTGAACCAGGCCGCTCACCGCAGTGAAAGCGCTCCACAATGTGAGCGAGATGGCCATGATCCAGGTTCGGCTCCAGCGATCCGCCAACCAAGCGATCGGGACACCGAATGTTGAATAGAGAAAAGCGAAGGCAAACCCGCCGAGGGCGCCGAGCTGCTCATCGGTCAGATCAAACTCATTTTTGATCGGCTCACCAAGGATGGAAATGATCTGGCGATCCAGAAAGTTGAATGTGTAGACCAGAAACAGCAATACCATGACATAGGTTCGGTATCCCGCACCTCCGGATTGCCGACCCTCGTCGACGGTCTTTTCACTCGCCATGATCTCTCCCCTCAAGGCCTGCCGGTCGTTGTCCGACCGTGCGATGCGTCGCTCTCCATCGACGCGAACATGAATGGTCATTCAGGTTTGGTCAAACCCGATTTCCATCGATCGCCTGCCTGCGCTAGTTTGCAGCGCGCCGCGACGCGTGCACGATGTTGCACAGAAAACGGGCCATGCCCAATGAATGATAGGGGTTGAGATGAAACATACCGGATTTCCCGCAGCGCTGGTCGCACTGACCATCGCCGCCTGCTCGCCAGCGAGTGAAACCGATACGGAAACGGCCGCTGCGCCGGCGGCCGACACCGGCACCAGCCATACCGAAAGCATGACCAGCGCTGCGATCAGCGAGGCCGACCTGCGCCATCGCATTTCGACACTGGCCGATGATTCCTTCGAAGGCCGCGCCCCGGCCACGCCCGGCGGCATTGCCGCCAGCCAGTGGATCGCCGACGAGATGGCGCGCATCGGCCTCGAGCCAGGTTATGAGGGCAGCTATTTCCAGCCCGTCTCCCTGCTCGCCGTGACCTTGGACGCCGAACAATCCAGTTTCGATATCGCCTTCAATGGCGAACCGCTCGGCTTCAACATGAGCGAGGATGTCGTCTACTGGTCCAAGCTCAATTCCAGCGACATCTCACTGGATGCCAGCGAGCTGGTCTTTGTCGGCTATGGCGTCGTGGCACCGGAATATGGCTGGAATGATTATGAAGGCCTCGATGTTGAAGGCCGGACGGTCGTGATGCTGGTCAATGATCCCGGCTATGCCAATCCCGATAGCGGCCTCTTCAACGGCAATGCCATGACCTATTACGGCCGCTGGACCTACAAGTATGAGGAAGCGGCGCGCCAGGGCGCAGCCGGCGTCATCCTGATCCACCAGACCGCGCCGGCCTCCTATGGCTGGAATGTGGTTTCCGGGTCCTGGTCCGGCACCCAGCTCGATCTCGCCCGCGAGCCCGGCGAGGGCACTTTCGCCAATGTCGAAAGCTGGATCACCGAGCCGCGCGCCCGCGAACTGTTCGACCTTGCCGGACTGGATTTCGACGCGCTGACCGCCGCCGCTGCCGAGCCGGGCTTTGAAGCGGTGCCGATGACCGGCCTCACGGCATCGGGCTATCTGGTGAATTCCGCCGAAACCCTGGACTCGCGCAATGTCGTCGGCGTGGTGCCCGGCACGGCCCGCCCGGACGAGTACGTGCTCTACACGGCACATTGGGATCATATCGGCATCCGCGACGTGCCCGCAGGCGAGGACGGCATCTATAATGGCGCCGTCGACAATGCGACCGGCACCGCCGCCATTCTCGAGATCGGCGAAGCCTTCGTCGCCAACCCGCCGGAGCGTTCGGTGATGATCCTGGCGGTGACGGCCGAAGAGTCCGGCCTGTTGGGTTCGGCTTATTACGGTGAAAACCCGATCGTGCCTTACGGCCAGACCGTGGGCGGCATCAATATCGACGCCATCCTGCCTTCGGGCCGGTCCCGCGACGTGGTCGTGGTTGGTCACGGTGCGTCCGAACTGGAAGATGTCCTGACCGAAGCCGCCGCCGAGCAGGATCGCTACATCGTGCCGGATCCCAATCCGGAAGCCGGCTATTTCTATCGTTCCGATCATATCTCGCTGGCCAAGCAGGGCGTGCCGATGCTCTACGCCGATGGCGGGTTTGACCTGCGTGATGGCGGCCGCGAAGCCGGCGAAGCCATGGGCGAGGATTATCGGGCCAACCGCTATCACGGCCCGGCCGACGAATATTCCGAAGACTGGAACATGGAGGGCATGGTTGAAGACACCACGCTCTTCTTCAATGTCGGATCGCGTCTGGCCAATTCGGACGACTGGCCGAACTGGTATGAGGGCAATGAGTTCCGCGCCCTGCGGGATGCGCAGCTGACGGAATAAGCGACCGCGCTTCACAACGAAAAAGGGCGGCTCGTCGGAGCCGCCCTTTTTTGTGTCCGGGGTATCGCCCGCCTAAAAAGTCCGGCGCACCACGACCTTGTCGCCGCGCTCTTCCAGCCGGGCGGCATAGCGCTTTTCGTCGAGCGTGGCGCCGGAATGGATGCAATAGACGGTGCGGGCCTCGGAAATCCGCGGCCAATGGATGAAGTCACACAGCAGCGACTGCATGCCAGCCGACACATTGACTTCCAGCGTGCCGATGCTCTGAGCAAAGGCGAGATTGTTCTGGAACATGCCCTCTGCACGCAATTGCTCCAGCGCAGCGGAGAAATCGCCGCCCAGGAAATTACGGATATTGCGGCCCTCGATCTCATTGCGCTTGATACCGAACAGGTCGAGCGCGCCGAGTGAGATCGCCTTGATCATGCCCATGGAGTCGGTGACGAATTCGATCGACGGGTTGAGCGAGACCAGATCGACCCAGGTCGGCGCCGGCGCGATGACGAACGCATCCTGGACCAGTTCCGCCATCCGGCGCTTGATCCGTTCGGGCGGTTCACTATCGCCGTTTTCCCAGCGCGAGATCATGGCTTGGGTCACGCCAAGGTCTGCCGCCAGGGCAGCCTGTTTGAGCCGTTTCGACATTCGGAAATTGCGAATGACCGACGGCCAATTGACCTTGCTCGACGTCATCGACAGCTTGATGTCTTGTACCACTCCGCCCCCCTTGCGGGTTCAGTCATCACCGGAAAGTGCGACCTGTCCGCCCAATTCCTCGCGCAGCAGCTCGAACTCCTTGGCGCTGACCCGTGCCCCGGTCAGCATCCACCGGACCGTTCCATCTTCGGCCACATGCGGCCAGTGCAGTCCATGCACCGGCCCAATATCGCGTTTACCATGTGAATTGGCAAAACAATACCAGTCTGCACTTTCGGCGCTTTCCTGCGCGCCGTCAAAGAAACCTTTTTCCATGAGTGTGTTGAAGAGCTCGATCACGTCGCCAATGAATATCGCCTCGAGCTGCTTGCCTTCAATTTGCGGCAGCGCCATCTCGGCATCGCGGAGCAGGCCGGAACTGACGGTTTCGATCAGCCCGTCGCGGTCCACGACTGCAGCAATACCGGGCTGGAACGCAACATGATTGCGCCAACCCACAAGCGGCGACGCCATATCTTCGGGTGTACCGGCCAGCGCCCGTATGCGTTCCTGCATGTCGGCCGCCGGTTGCACCGCACCGGATTCCCAGCGCGACACCATCGCTTGGGTAACGCCAAGATCATAGGCGAGTGCAGCCTGTTTGACGTTGTTTGTGAAACGGTAGCGGCGCAGCAGATTACGCCAGAAATCAGGATCGGCCCGGCTGACAATCTCCGCACCTGCCATCGTCTAGATCGCCTTCCTGATGACTTTCGATCCGCCGAGGCGGGCTGAGACATCTGCATGTACCCGCTCGGAAACATCGGCACCCGATAACAGCCACACGATTTCCGGCCCCGGCAGGAAGCTCGGGCGATGCAGGCCATGAACAAAGCGGCGACGGCGTTCACCGTCAGGCGCCAGGAAGGTGATGGCGTCGATGCTTTCGGCCGACGCGACGCGCCCCTCAAACAGGCCCGACGAGACGAGCGCCTCATGAAGCGCCGGCCAGTCGCCCTCGAATGCCTCGTGGATATAGCGTCCTTCCAGGGCATGGCGCGAACAGTCCAGGCTGCGCCGGAAGCCGCGACTGGCGCGCAGGATGCACCCGTCTGCATTGATCACCCCGACCACAGCGGGGTGGCGTCCGATACGGTCCAGCCAGGCTGACCGCGAGACCGAGGTCTGCGACGCCCAGTACAAGTCGAAAACCCGCTCCTGAATGCGGAGCGACGGGATGGCGGCGCCGGATTCCCAGCGTGAGATCATGGTCTGCGTGACACCGAGATCATGCGCCATAGCGGCCTGTTTCAGGCCTTTCGACAGTCGGTAATGGCGGATCACGGACGGCCAGTGAATGGCCTGGACATCAAGATTCAAAGTCGTGTCGGACATGTGCGCATCTCCGGATCGAGAGGGCGCGCCGGTGCCGGTCATCGGCGGTTATATTTTATAACTCACTTTGGCGGTTTTGTGAAGACTGGAGCTTAAAGCAACCAATCAGACGCAAACGCGCAGGCATTTACGACACTTGTGTGAAATTGCGGCAGGATGGTGCGACTCTGATTGATCGATACCCCCCGGGTTTGCTACCTGCCCCGGCGTTTTGTCTCCAAAGGAGTGCCGGCCATGGCCGATCTGAACACAGCGGTCTGGATCTTCTCGATCATCGGATTTCTCATCGCCGCCTACTCTATCGTCGCCAATGACGCGATCCAGACGCTCGGCACCTTCCTCAGCTCCAACGCGAAACGCCCTTGGTATGTATTGTGGGCCTATGCCTGCTCGATCATCGTCGTGGTCATGCTGTGGGGCTTTTTCGGCGGCAATGGCGACATCGCCTTCGACCGGCTCAACTCGCTGCCCTATCCTGATGGCGGCGTTCAGTGGTGGCACGCCATTCCACCGCTTTTCCTGCTCATCCTGACCCGCTACGGCATCCCGGTTTCAACAACCTTCCTGGTCCTGACCATCTTCGCCCTGACCGGCGGCGCCAACACCGAGGGCGTACTGCCGAAAATGCTGACCAAGTCGGCGCTGGGCTACATCGTCGCGATCAGCGCCGCCTTCTTCGTCTACATGATCATTTCGCGGATTTTCGAGCGCTGGATCGACCGCACCAAGGACGCACCGCACAACCCGATCTGGTATGTCGCGCAATGGGCCGCCACCGCGTTCCTGTGGGCGCAGTGGCTGATGCAGGACCTGGCCAATATCTTCATCTTCCTGCCGCGCACGACCGAGCTGGTTCCCGTGCTCGATGATGCCGGCCTGCCGGTCCTGCAGGAAGGCGTCGCGGTCATGCAGACCCAGGTGACCTTCTCGCCATTCCTGCTGATATTCGCCACCGTCGTGATGCTGGCCCTGCACGCGATCATCTTCCGCAATCGCGGCGGCGAGATCCAGAAAATCGTCCTGTCGAAAACCAATTCGACCGATATCCGCGCCGCCACCGCCATCGACCTGATTTACGGCGTCATCCTGTACATTTTCAAAGAGGTCAATGACGTGCCGATGAGCACGACCTGGGTCTTCCTCGGCATGTTGGCCGGCCGCGAAATTGCCATCGCCTATATTGCCGGTTTGCGCTCGAAAATGGCCGCCCTGTGGGACGTCACCTCGGACGTGTTGCGCGCCTTTCTCGGCCTGATCATCAGCGTCGTGCTGGCGATTTTCCTGCCGGCCTGGGCCCGCGGAGAGCTCGGCGCACTGATGTCGGACCTGCCCGGTTATGTTGCCCGGGCCCTGGGTTTCTAGGCGCGTCCATCACCCATCCGGGCGTGGATAATTCATATTTTATGAGTGCTCATTCATCTCCGTGGGGCGGCAAGATAATCCCAAGATTCAAAGGGGTTAGAATTCCGTCTTGGAAATCGACTGGGCAAAGACGGTCCGCTCGCTTCGGCTGAGGTTGAGGCTGAAACAAGGCGCGATGGCCGAGCTCATCGGCGTCAGCCAGACCTATGTCTCGCGCCTGGAGGCCGGTCTTGTCCTGCCTCCCGCGCCGGTCGCAGAGGCGATCATGAGACTGGCCGAGGACCCGCGGACGCGCTCGCTGTTCGATGACCTGCGCGCAACGGTCGATCACAGCCCCTTTCCCTGCCTGCTGCTGCAGACCGGGCCGGACGGCCCCAGCGTCGAGGCGGCCAGCGCCGACATGGCGCGCGACTTCCTGGCCAACAATCGCCAGATCCACGACGCGCCGGCCCTCGACCGCCTGATCAGCGATCTCGACGCCCTGACACGGCAGGGCCTGCTCGAGGGCAATATACTGGGCGCCAGCGCGGTCTGGGTCGACCGCCACCGCTCGGATCGCTTTTGGCAGGTTCGCTACACGCCGATCCGCGACGAAACCGGCGCCAGCTTCATCCACATCACCCTCGCCGGACTGGCCGACAGTCCCGCCGCCCGCGCCGCCGCCAATGATGCGGCACCGCGGATCGAGCGCTTCAACGGCTCTTAGCGATAGCGTGACTGCAGCTTGGCCAGCGCCGCCTTGCCCGGGGTCAGACGCTCATAGGGCACCTGGTTGAGCGGGATTTTCGGCAGTTTGTTGGCGGCCTGCATGTCGGGCAGATCGCTGTTGAGATACAAAAGCCCGGTGCGGATCTCGCCCTCACTCTTGTTCATCAACAAGGTCTCGATCGCCTGCGCCCGATCCCGCGGATCATAGTCATCCGCCGTCTTGCGCAGGAAGAGCTCGCCGCCATCAGCCATCGTCACCCGCATCGCCCCGTCCTTGTCATAGGCACCGGTGGTCTCGTCGGCATGGGCAACAAAATCCGTGTGCACCAGCGGATGATAGTATTTGTAGGTGTGGGCATAACTCTTGGTCGAGCCGGCATGGTCATTGAAGGTCACGCAGGGCGAAATGACGTCGATCAGGGCAAAACCCTTGTGCTTGAGACCGGCCTTGATCAGCGGGATCAGCTGCGACTTGTCACCGGAGAAGGCCCGCGCCACGAAACCCGCACCCAAGGTCAGCGCCTGAACGCAGGGGTCGATCGGCATCTGGTCATTGGCCAGACCCTTTTTCGACTTCGAGCCATAATCGGCCGCCGCCGAGAACTGCCCCTTGGTGAGCCCGTACACGCCGTTATTCTCCAGGATATACAGCATGTTGAGATTTCGCCGGATAGCGTGGGCGAATTGCCCGAAGCCGATCGACAGCGAATCCCCGTCACCGGAAATACCGATATAATTGAGATCGCCATTGGCCGCATTGGCACCGGTCGCCACTGACGGCATGCGCCCGTGCACGCAATTGATGCCGTGCGACTGACCCATGAAATAGGCGGTCGTCTTGGACGAACAGCCAATGCCGGAAATCTTGGCCGCGCTCTCGGGTGCCAGGTCCAGCTCCCAGAAGGCCTGGACCAGGGCGGCAGTGACCGAGTCGTGGCCGCAACCGGCACACAGGGTCGACATCACGCCTTCATAATTCCTGACCGACAGTCCGAGCTTGTTCTTGGGCAGGTGCTTGTCGATGAAGGGCTTGCTCATGGAGGTCATGCGACGTCTCCCAGGGCTTCCAGATGGGCGGAAATGCCCTCGATGATGAATTTCGGATTGGCGGCCATGCCGGCATAATCGAGGATCGAGACCAGCTTGTGCTTGGGCGCCTCGGTCTCGTTGACCAGAAGCGAGCGCAATTGCCCGTCGCGGTTCTGCTCGACTACGAACACCTCGTCATACTGGTCAATGAACTGGTCGACCTCAGCGTTGAAGGGGAAACCCCGAACCCGCAGATAATCAAGGTTCACGCCATTCTCGGCAAAACGGTCCAGCGCTTCCAGCACAGCCCCGTCACAACCGCCAACCGAGATGATCGCCCGCCGGGCATCCTTCCCGCAGCGTGTGATGACCGGTGCCGGGACCGCATTGGCGGCATTCTTCCACTTGGTGGTCAGCCGGTCGAGCACGACCTTGTACTCCTCGGCATCCTCGGTATAGCCGCCCTTCCAGTTATGCCCGGAGCCACGCGTGAAATAGGCGCCCTTGGGGTGCGTGCCCGGCAGGGTCCGCCAGGCGATGGCGTCGCCATCACGGTCCTCATAGCGGTAGAATTTCTCGAGGTTTTCAATCTGGTCGGCGGTCAACACCTTGCCGCGATCGGGCTGGTAGCTGTCATCCCAGTCCAGCTCCGGGATCATCCAGTCATTCATTCCGATATCGAGATCGGTCATGAAGAAGACCGGGGTCTGGAAGCGTTCGGCAATGTCGAAACTCTGCACCGCCATCTCGAAGCATTCCTTCGGATTGGCCGGGAAGAGGAGGATATGCTTGGTGTCGCCATGGCTGGCATAGGCGGCCAGGGTGATGTCGCACTGCTGGGTCCGCGTCGGCAGGCCGGTCGACGGCCCCGCGCGCTGGACGTCGAACAGAACCACCGGCACTTCGCCATAATAGGCAAAGCCGATGAATTCACTCATCAGGGAGATGCCCGGACCCGAGGTCGGCGTGAAGGCGCGCGCACCATTCCAGCCGGCGCCGATGGCCATGCCGACCGAGGCCAGCTCGTCCTCGCCCTGGATGATGCAGAAATTCTTCTCGCCCGTGTCGGGATCGACGCGGAATTTCTCACAAAACGCCTTGAAGCCGTCCATCAGCGAGGTCGAGGGCGTGATCGGGTACCAGGCGCCAAAGGTCGCCCCGGCATAGACACACCCCAGCGCGGCCGCCGTATTGCCATCGATCATGATGTGACCGGCGGTCTTGTCCATCGGTTCGATGCGCAGCGGCAGCGGCTCGGAAAAATGTTCGCGGACATAGTCCAGACCCAGCCCGATCGCCTTCATATTGGCGTCGATAAGATGCTCTTTCGTGCCGAACATCTCCTTGACCAGATTGCGGATGACCTCGACATCCAGCCCGGTCAGGCCGGCGACCGCCCCGACATAGGCCATGTTTTTCATCAACACGCGGGTGCGGGCATTGTCGAAGGCGGCATTGACCAGGCGCGCCAGCGGCACGCCGATCGCGGTGACATCTGCGCGCGCATGCAGGTCCGGGCGCGGCCAGGTCGAGTCATACAGCAGGAAGCCGCCCGGTGAGACCTCGGCGAGGTCCTGCTTATAGGTCTCGGCATTCATGGCGACGATGAATTCCGCCGTGCCCGAGCGGGCCATATAGCCATCCTTGGTGAGACGGATCTCATACCAGGTCGGCAGGCCCTGAATGTTGGAGGGGAAGAGGTTCTTGCCCACCACCGGCACGCCCATGCGGAAGATCGCCTTCATCAGAAGACCATTGGCCGAGGCCGAACCGGTGCCGTTCACATTGCCGATCTTGATGACGAAGTCGTTGACCCGGACTTCGCCTGACACGTCCACGAGATCCTTCATTCGGCCGCCACTTTCTTCGTTTCATCGTCGACATGCGGAATGAAGATGTCGGCGTCCTGCATGTCCCACGCTGCGGTCGGACAACGCTCGGCGCACAGGCCACAATGCAGGCAGAGATTTTCGTCCTTGATCATCACCCGGCCGGTATCCTTCAGCGGCTCGGAGACATAGAGGGCCTGATCCTTGTTATTGGCCGGCACCCGCAGCGACTGGCGCAGCTCGGCTTCCTCTGCGACCGGCACGATCGACAGGCAATCGACCGGACAGATATCCATGCAGGCATCGCATTCCTTGCACAGCGGTGCCTCGAACACGGTCTGCACATCACAATTGAGGCAGCGCTGGACCTCGGTCGCGATCTGTTCGGCGGTATAGCCCGTCTCGACTTCCATCTTGCGATTGGAGAGGCGCGCCTTGAGCTCGGCCAACGGCATCTGCCGACGATGCTCGCCGGTATAGCTGTTGGAATACATCCACTCATTCACGCCCATCTTGGCGGATTGCAAATTGACCCCGCGCGGCAGGCGCTGCTTGAGGTCGGTCGCCTCGCAATGCTTGTGGATCGAGATCGCCGCCTGGTGCCCATGCTCGACCGCCCAGATGATATTCTTGGGTCCAAAGGCGCTGTCGCCGCCGAAGAAGATGCCCTTCTTCGTCGACTCGAAGGTTTTCTCGTCAACGATCGGCACGCCCCATTTGTCGAACTCGATCCCGATATCGCGCTCGATCCAGGGGAAGGCATTTTCCTGACCGATGGCCAGGATGACATCGGTGCAGGGGATGATGGTCGTGCCGGCGATCCTGGTGTCGGTGATCTGGCCGTCCTCATCGAGCTGGTACTCCATCAGCTCGAATTCCATGCCGGTCAGCTTGCCATTCTCGACCACGAAACGCTTGGGCGAGTGATTGACCAGGATTTCGACATTCTCATCCTCGGCATCTTCCAGCTCCCAGGGGGAAGCCTTGAAGAATTGCCGCGGCTTGCGGGCCATCACTTTCACATCGTCCGCGCCAAGGCGCAGCGAGGTGCGGCAACAATCCATCGCCGTATTGCCGACACCGATGATCAAGACCTGTTTGCCGATCTTGTCGGTATGCTCGAAGGCGACACTTTCCAGCCAGTCAATGCCGATATGGATATTGGCATCGGCCTCCTCGCGGCCCTCGATCTTGAGGTCCTTGCCCTTGGGCGCACCCGAGCCGATGAAAACTGCGTCATAACCGCTCTCGCTCAGGGCCTTGAGGCTCTCGATCCGGTGACCGGTCTTCAGCTCGACGCCCTGATCGAGAATGTATCCGATCTCCTCGTCCAGCACTTCTTCCGGCAGGCGGAAGGAGGGGATGTTGGAGATCATCAGCCCGCCGGGACGGTGATGCGCTTCAAAGATCGTGCACTCATAACCCAGCGGGGCGAGATCATTTGCCACGGTCAAGGACGCCGGACCGGCGCCGATCAGGGCGATCTTCTTGCCATTCGTACTGGCCGGCTTTTGCGGCACGAGATGCTTGACCTCGTCGCGATGGTCGGCAGCAACACGCTTCAAGCGGCAGATCGCAACCGGTTCCTCCTCGACCCGACCACGCCGGCAAGCCGGCTCGCAGGGGCGGTCGCAGACCCGGCCGAGAATGCCCGGGAAGACGTTGGAACGGCGATTGACGAGATAGGCTTCGGTGAATTCACCTTGCGCAATCAGACGGATATATTCAGGCACCGGCGTGTGTGCCGGGCATGCCCATTGGCAATCCACGACCTTGTGAAAATAGTCGGGATCGCGCGTATCGGTCGGCTTCATGCTCCTCACCCCGGGCTCTCGCCCGTGCTGTTATGGGCCGGCGACCGTCGAGGGTCGCAGAATTGAAACCAATCTCACATGGTGAACGCGCCAAGGGTCAAGCGATTTCCCCCTTAAGCGACCGTTTGCGAACGGGTTTGTTTGTTAGTGCGAGGCAAGTGCAAAATGGTGGCGGTAACGGGGCGTGTTGCAAGTAGTCGGGCCTTTGATTGTCATCCCTGATGGAAGCCCGGCGAAGGCCGGGCGAAAGTCAGGGACCTAACTGGTAGCTACCAGTTAGGTCCCTGTGTTTTGCGATGATGTAGGATGGTTGCGCGAAGGAGGCCGTTAGGTCCCTGGCTGCCTTGGCAAGCCGTGAGCGGGTTTGGCCCCTTCGCGCGTACCCAGCGTTTAG